>NZ_JAASIO010000001.1:0-507055 GCF_019731765.1 Gordonibacter massiliensis (ex Traore et al. 2017)
CATGCAACAGTCCAGTGGACTGTTGCACTCCCGAGCACGCGGAGCGGGCGCAGGGAGGCGTCGCGAAGCGATGAGCGACGCAAGCCGCCGGAGTCGAAGGATCCCGTGCGGCGCCAGCAGCAAGCGCTTTCGGCTGGTGCCGCACGGGATCCTTCGACTCCGCGCTGGCGCGCTCCGCTCAGGATGACAGGTTGGCAGGTCTCGCCTAGTCGTCCATTTCCAGCGCGCGGGCCAAGATCTGCATGCGGGCCTCCACGTCCTCGATGATGCGGCTGCAGTCCTTCAGCTCGTCACGCGAATCGATGCCCTCCACCTCGCTCACGGCCTTGTACTTCAGGTCGTGCTCGAGGCTGGCCCAAAAGTCCATGGCGATGGTGCGCAGCTGCACCTCCACGGGTATGAGCTCCTTGTTGTCCAGGAAGTACACGGGGATGCGCACGATGACGTGCAGGCTGCGGTAGCCGTTGGGCTTGGGATTGGCGATGTAGTCCTTCACCGTGACGATGGTGAGGTCGTCCTGCTTGCGCAGAAGTTCCAGCAGGTTGTACACGTCGTGGATGTACGAGCAGATCACGCGCACGCCCGCGATGTCCATGATGTAGCGCTCCATGTTCTCGAGCGTGGGTTCCTTGCCGTAGCGCCCCAGCTTCTCGAAGATGCTCGCCGGCTTCTTGATGCGCGACTCCACGTGGTGGATGGGGTTACGGTGCTTCTTCAGGTTGAGGTCCTGGTCGAGTATCTCGAAACGCACTTCCATCTCGCGCATGGCGGCCTGGTACTTCTGGATGATCTCGCGCGTCTTCGCCTCCATGTCCTTGAGGCGGGTGAGCTCGTCGATGGGCTCGCGCAAATCGTCGGTGACGCTGAAGGGAGGGCGCTCGTCCGTCTCCTCCTGCGCCTCCCCCACGACAAGGCGATGGTCGAACGGCGGCTGCTGCGATGCGTCTGGCATGGTGTAGGCTCCTTGGCAATGATGGCAGTGCTCCGATTCATGATAACGCCCCGCAGGTGCAGGGCGCAGACCCCCTGCGCAATCTCGCGCAAATCACCAGATGCCTTAAGCGGGCGCGACGCAGCAGACGTTGCGGACGCGGCGATGCGGGCGGTGCGTTGCCCGACGGCACCGGCTTCCCTCCGCTCCCTCGCCCTGTGGTATGCTGCTCGCGGGGACGACCGCCGGCACGCCGGCGCGAGGGAGGGATTCGCAATGTACCGCATCAAGGAGTTCGCGGCGATGACGGGGTTGCCGCCGTCGAAGATCAGGTTCTACGAGAAGCACGGCCTTCTGGCCACGCGCCGCGAGGAGAACGGCTACCGCGTGTTCTCGCCCGAGGACGCGTTCCGCTCGAACGCGTTCCGCGTGCTGCTGCAGTACGGGTTCACCGTGGAGCAGGCCGTGGCCATGCTCGACGCCGAGCAGGGCACCGACGAGTTCAAGCGCTCGCTGGAAGACCAGCAGGCGAAGCTGCTGCGCGAAGCCGACCTGCTGCGCTACCGCCTGGCGAAGATCGACAGTGCGCTCGAGCTGATAGACGGAGGCGGCCAGGCCGCGTTCACGCTCATGGACGCGCCGGACCAGGTGTACGTGAGCGCGTCGAAGGGGCGCGATTTCGGCGTGTCGGTGGACAACGAGCGCGAGATCGCGCTGTTCTACGATCTGCTGAGCATCACCAGCTGCGCGCGCATCATCGCCAAACGCGACTTCGAAGCGCCCGGCGACGCGCTCGACCCCAGCTACGTCATAACCATGCCCGAGAGCGAGGCGCATCGACTGGAGGGCGTCGACCCGGCGCACCTCGGACATCTGTGCCTGGGGAAATGCGTCCGGTTCCGCCGGCGCGTGACGCGGGCCGAAAGCGTGCGCAAGGAGACGTTCGCCGACCTGTTCGCCTATTTGGACGATCACGGCTACGAGCTGCGCGGCGACACGATACTGTTCCCGTCGTTTTTGAACCTCGACGGCAACGGCAGCGACATCGAGACGCTGTTCGTGCCCGTGCGGTAGGGACAGGCACGCCCCGTAGGGCAAGGGCTCTGTCCTTGCCGTTCAACAAGCAGTGTTGTCGCAGGTAGCCGGCGAGGAGAGCCCTTGCCCTACGGGGAGGCCACCGAAAACACATGGTTTTGCGCCGCTTGAGGACGGCCTTCCGTTGGATCGTTCGGAACGCGCGCTGCCCCGCCGACGGAGGGAAGAGGAGAGTCGGCGGGGCAGCGCTTGGAGGGGAGGCCGCGCCGCCTTGGCGAAAAGGGCGGCGGGGCCTATGAGAGTTGTCTTACCGGGAGGAAACGCCTACGCCTTGAGGGCGGCCACGGCCTCTTCGGCGGCGATGTAGCCGGAGTCGATGCACAGGCCGTAGCAGTAGCCGGGGATGTCGTAGTAGGGCGAATAGTACAGGCTGCCCGCGTCGGTGCCGGCCGCGTACAGGCCGGGGATGGGATCGTTCGTCTCGGCCGCCAGCACGCGGCAGCAGTCGTCGATGCGCACGCCGCCGAACGTGCTCCATGCGCTGGGCTCGTTCTCGGTCACGTAGAACGGCGGCGTGGCCACGGGCGACAGGTACCAGGGGTTCGCGCCGAACTCGGCGTCGACGCCGGCGGCGCAGTACTCGTTGTACTGGGCCACCGTTTCCGGCAGCTCGTCGAGCCCGAAGTGCTCGGCCAGCTCTTCCAGCGAGTCGGCCTTGAAGCACCAGCCCTCCTTCACGCCCTCCTCGATGTCGGCGGGCAGGTTCGTGAGGATGCGGTCCTTGAAGTAGTTGCCGATGAACCACGTTTCCTCGGTGGCGCCCTTGGCCGTGGTGTAGTTGTACAGGCCCTCGGTGGTCATGGCGTCCACGTAGGCCTGATCGACCACGGCGTACCACGGCGAGTTCTTGAGGATCTGCTCGGAGCCGTAGCTCATGGGGTAGTCGCACAACAGGCCCTCGTTGATGAAGCGCTTGCCCTCGGCGTCGACCAGCAGGCAGCCGTACAGGCCGAACTTGAACGCGGTGTTCTGGTCGAACTTGTCCTGCTTGGCCGGGCGCGTGGCGTCGGCATGCGTTCCGCCGTACTCGCAGGGGCAATAGCCGTACGTCTTCTCCAGCGCGGCGCCGATCTTCTCGGCCGCGAGGATGGTGTCGCCGGTGCAGATGGAGTCGCCGCCGCGCGCCACGTTGAGCTTGCGCGTGTGCAGGAAGCGCTCCTGCAAATCGCGGTTGCCCAGGTAGCCGCCCGCCGCCAAAATGACGGCCTTGGCGTTGAAGGCGATGTTCTTCTTGTCCTTCTCCACGGCGTTCACGCCGGTGACGGCGCCGTCGTCGCCCGTGACCAGCGAAACGAGCGCGGTGGAGAAGCGCACCTCCACGTTGTTGGCGGCCAGCGCCTCCTCCCACAGCGTCGCGCGTTCGTCGGACGCGTTCATGATGGCGTGGAAGCCGCCCTTCTCGCCCATGAACGGCGTTTCGAAGCGGAAGTTCTTCTCCTCGAACGTGTAGCCGATCTCCTCGAGCTGGGCCACGGCGTCGGCCGACGTCTCCAGGCAGCGGCGCATGAGAGCCGGATTCGGCGTCCAGTGCGAGTAGTTCATGACGTGGGTGAACGCGTCGTCGACGGTGAGCGTGGTGCCGCCGGGCTTGTTCTGCAGCACGTCGGTGCCCACGGCGAACGGGCCGGATACGTAGATGCCGTTCGGGGCGGCCATGTTCTCGCCCTTCTCCAGCACCACCACCTTCGCTCCGCCCTTGGCCGCGCGCAGCGCCGCCATGAAGCCGGCCGCGCCGCAACCCACGACCACCACGTCGGCGTCCACCGTCTCCTCGGCTGCGAACGGCTTGTCGTCGGACGCCTGCGCGCCGGCAGCCGCGTCGGCTTCCTTGCCGCCGTTCTGCTGCGGCGCGCACGCCGCGAGCGCGCCCGCCGAGGCGATGCCGAGCGCCGACAGCGCCGCGCCCTTCAAGAACCCGCGACGGTCGATGCCGCGCTTCGGCGCCGTCTCCGCGGCCGCCTCGACGGCGACCTGCTCGATCTCGTTCGTCTGGATTCCCTCGTTGCCCTGCTTTTCCATGATGAGCCTCCCTTTCCCCTTGTGGTTGAAAAGCTGCTCTCACGGTAAGGCCTGAACCATGTCGAAGGTCAAGGGTTTTGGGGGGAACGCTAGCCGCGATGCACCTGAATGCGGTTCTTTCCCATTCGTTTCGCCTGATAGAGGGCCTCGTCGGCTTTAACGAACACATCGCGGTAGGTTTGGTCGTCCATGCGGGTGGCGTAGACGCCAATGCTGATGGACGGCGCGTGGTCCAAGCCCGGCACCGCCGTGGAGGATATCTGGTTTCGCACCCGCTCGAGCTTGCGCAGCACCACATCGAGGTCGATCTGCTTGAGCAGCATCACGAACTCGTCGCCTCCCACGCGTCCCAAAACATCGCTTTCGCGGAAGTTCGCGCGCAGCACGGAACCTACCGTGTGCAGCAGCGCGTCGCCCTCCATGTGGCCGCTGCTGTCGTTCACCAGCTTGAAGTCGTCTATGTCCAGCACGACGCACACGCTATGGCCCCGCACATCGGAGTCCGCCAGCGCGGCCGTGATCAAATCCTGCGTTGCCGCATGGTTGCTCAGGCCCGTGGTTGCGTCGTATTCGGCGCGGTAGCGGAGCTCGCGCTCGTCGTCGATGTTCTCGATGAGCCCCACCAGATGCCAAGCCCCCGCCTCGTCGTGCGCCACGAACAGGTTGGCACGATACCACGCGAAGCCGCGCCCGTAATAGTCGGCGCGGTACTCCACGCTCACCTTGTCCGCGCCGCTGCGGGCATCCTCGAACATTTGGCGCACGTCGTCCAAACTGTCGGGATGGATCACCTCGCTGCGCGAGCTGGCGAGGGTCTCCAAGTAACGGGGTATGATCTGGGCCTCGGTGCCGTTGCCCGTCAGGTCGATGTACAGCAGCACCGTGTCGGTGTCGGAGTCGTAGTCGAAGCTGATCTTGTGGGTCATCTCGCTGAGCAGGCGATAGCGCTCGTCCTGCCACGCCTGCTTGCGGCCTTCGGTCGCCATGCGCTCCGTCACGTCCTTGTTGCAGCACAGCAGGCTGGCATCGGAAACCCGGACGAACGTGCTCTGGCACCATCTGACCTCTTCGTCCGTGCTCACCTTGTAGGTGCAGGTGGACGGCTTTCTTCCATCGCCCTTCCAGCATTCTTCGGCGGTCTTGCGCAGCCCGGCCCGCTCCACGGCATCGGGAAGGCATCGCATCCACCGGCCGAACGCCTCGTCGAGCGGAAGCACGGCGCCACTCGCGTCGGGGCGCTTGGAGGAGTACAGCATGCGGTACTGGTTGCCCTGGTGGTTGAATTCGAATATCTCGTCGTACACCGAGCAGAGCACCTTCGCGTAGCGTTGCAGGTCGCGTTCGTGGCGCTGCTGCTGTTTGTCCGACACGTCGATGAACGCGCTCTGCACGAGCGGCGATCCCTCCGTCATCGCCTCGAGCGCCGAAGTCCCCTCGATCCATCCGACCGACCCGTCGCGCCGATAGTAGCGATACAGGAAATCGACGGGAGGGGCCCCGTTCGTGAGCATCGCTATCGTCTCGCGATGCCGGGGAACGTCGTCTTTGTAGATGGGCACGAGCGCGTCGCCGTCGGACAGCGCGAGGTACTCTTCCATCGACTCGTACCCCATGATGTCGCAGGCCTTGCTGTTGATGGACACGATGCGGGGATGCGCGTCGGCCGTGTAACGCACGATACCGCAGGGGATGGCGTCGTAAAGGCGCCGCTGGGCTTCGTTCTGCGTGCGAAGCCTGAGCTCGTTGCTCTTCTCGGCCGTTACGTCGATGGCCACGACCACCACGAAGAAGGCGTCCTCGTCGCGGTACACCACCGATGCCGACAAGTGCGCCCAACGATGCCCCTCCGTCCGGTGCTTCACGCGCACCGTGCACGACGCGCCCCGGTCTCCGGAGCGCAGCCTTTCCAGCGCGGCTTCGACAAGGGGCCGGTCGTCTTCGAGCACGACGGCAGCCGTGCCGGACTTCGCCCAGCTCAGGTATTCCTCGCGCGTGCAGCCGGCGAGCTCCGCGGCCGCATCGCTGAAGTCGAGCACGCGGGGGCCGTCTTCGTCCACCTCGTAGAACAGCAGCCCTCCCGGTATAGAGCTCGTCGTGGCCGCCAGCCGGTCGCGCAGCGCCTGCTCTTTGGTGGCCTCCTCCCCCATGAGGTACAGGATGCACGTGTCGCCCATCCGCGACAGCAGACGGAAGCGAAGGCGCACCCAACGGCCGATGCCCCGCCCGCTGTGGTAATGGAATTCGCACGCAGCGTCCGGCTCGCCATCCTTTGCACGGCGCAATGCCACGCATAGCGCATCGCGATCCTCGCGGGAAAGCACGGAGACGAGGTCCTTGCGCAGAAGGGCGGCGGTCTCGTCGTTTTCGGCTATGTCCAACAGCTCCGCGAACTCGTCGTTCAGGCGCACCAGCTCCAGCGAGCGACCGTCGTACTCCGCAATGGCCGCGGCGCCCACGTAGCCGTTGAATATGAGGGCCAGCTGGGATTCGGCGTCCCAGAACTCCGTCACGTCCTCCCGCAGCATTTCGGCGCGCGGGCGGTCGACGTCTTCGGCGTCCAGCTCGTCGAACAGGCTTTCGAACGCGGCGCGGTCCACGGGTTTCGAGAACAGGTAGCCCTGCATGTACTCGCAGCCCACGCTGGCCAGATACGCGGCCTGCTGGCGCGTTTCGACGCCCTCGGCGATGGTGGGCAGGTCGAGCCAACGCGCCATGCGCACGACGGAGGCGAGGATGAGGCCGCCGCGCGCGCCGGCATGCGCGTCGAGAAAGCCCATGTCGAGCTTCAGCACGTCGACCGGCACGTCCTTCAGCGTGTTGAGCGACGAGTAGCCGCTGCCGAAGTCGTCCATCTCCACGGTGAAGCCGGCCGCGCGCAGCTTCGTGACGACGTCGATAAGCTGTTCGGGGGCCTCCATGTAGGCGCTCTCGGTGATCTCCAGGTGCAGCAGGTCGGGGGGAACGTCGTAGCGCTCGACCAGGCCTGTGAGGTACGGGCACAGGTCGGAGCAGTAGATGTCGGCGCGCGACAAGTTCACGGACAGGCGCGGCACGCGCTGCACGCCGCGTTCGTCTATCCAGGCGCGCAGACAGCGGCACGCCTGGTCCCACATGTAGAAGTCGAACGTGGCTATGAGCCCGTTGCGCTCGAACACGGGGATGAATTCCATAGGGCCCAACAAACCCTTTACGGGATGGTTCCACCGGGCCAGAACCTCCGCCCCCACCATGCGCCCCGTGGCATAGCGGTACTGAGGCTGGAAGAACGGCACGAACTGGCCGTTTTCCAGGGCCACGATCATCTCCCCGGCAAGCTCCTGCTCCTTGAGCACCGAAGAGCGAAGGCCCTCGTCGTAAAGCACGTACTTGCTTCCCACGTAGCCGCTTTTTGCGGAGCGAAGCGCGAGCAGCGCGCGGTCGCACATGAGGCTGACGTCGAGCGAGGGGTCGTCGACGGCGTACAGCCCCAAGCGCACGAAGAACGTGAAGTCGTCGCGATAGGACGAGAACCATTCGTCGAACCGGGCGAGCAGCGCATCGGGATCGAACGAAGAGCTCGGACAGCAGCACACGAAATGGTCGGCGCGCAACCGGGCGGCCACCGCTCCCGAAGGCATCACGTCGCGTATCATGCCGCCGATATCCGAGAGCAGCCGATCGCCCATCGCCGTGCCGAACAGGTCGTTGTACACCTTGAAGCGATCGATGTCCCCGTATACGAGCACGTACTGCTCACCGGGATGGCTGTCCAAGAGGGTGCGGACCCGCTTGCCGAACCCGTTTCTGCTCAGCAGCCCCGAGAGCGCATCATGATCGGAAGACGAGGCTGGGAGCCCCCCCCCCCGCCTTCTTCTTTTGTCGACGAGCCTTTTGCGATTCCAAGTTCCCATGCAGGACGCATCGCCCTCCTCGCCTTCTCGCTCGACTTGCATACCTGATGTCGGAGGTACAGTTTAGCGCTTATGGGAGGGCAGCGCCATCAATACGACCTGCAAAGATTCGTTTAATCGCCCGGCGGGCCCTCCCCTAGCGGCCCGGTGCGGACCGCTCGGGACGCTCGAGCTCCTTGGCCTGGCGCCACAGGGCCTCGCGCCCGTCGGGGCCCATCTCTTCGAGAGAGACGCCCTGGGCCCACGCCGCCCCTTCCATGAACGACCAACGAC
Source organism: Gordonibacter massiliensis (ex Traore et al. 2017) (assembly GCF_019731765.1). Classification (NCBI taxonomy): domain Bacteria; kingdom Bacillati; phylum Actinomycetota; class Coriobacteriia; order Eggerthellales; family Eggerthellaceae; genus Gordonibacter; species Gordonibacter massiliensis (ex Traore et al. 2017). The sequence goes on from NZ_JAASIO010000001.1 coordinate 8,209, forward strand.
GGCGGAACTTTCCGCAGGTGGAGCGCAGCGCGTTCTCGGCATCCACGCCCATGCGGCGACCCACGTTCACCAACGCGAACAGCACGTCGCCGAACTCGTCCTTCACGTTGGCCACCGCCCGCTCGGCCGCATCGGCGTCACCTTCCGCCACGCCGGCGTCCACTTTGCCGTTGGCCGCCTTCGGAGCTTCCGCGTACGCCTCCTGCAACTCGTGCACCTCTTCGCGCACCTTGTCCCACACGTCGTCGAGCGCGTCCCACTCGAACCCGGCGGCTGCGGCTTTCCGCGAGATCTTCTGCGCCTGCATGAGCGCCGGGAAGCTCGTGGGCACCCCGTCGAGCAGGCCTTTCGGCGCAGCAGTGCCGACGTTGTCCGCCGCAGCGCCCTTCGTCGCCGAGGCAGCGCCTTCTTCCGCAGGCGTTGCGTCCGTGGAAGGGGCTGCTTCTGCGCCCGCGGCGCGCTCGGCCATCTTCACCTGGTCCCACAGGTCGAGCACCTCGGAGGCGTTGTCGGCGCGGGCCTCGCCGAACACGTGGGGATGGCGGCGGATCATCTTCGCGTTCACGTCGGCGCACACGTCGTCGATGTCGAACGCACCCTCATCGGCCGCTATCTGGCTTTGCAGCACCACCTGCAACAGCACGTCGCCCAGCTCTTCGCGCAGATGCGCCGGGTCGTTCGACTCGATGGCGTCCACGGCCTCGTAGGCTTCCTCTATCATGTTGTGCGCGATGCTCTGGTGCGTTTGCGCCTGGTCCCACGGGCATCCGTCGGGCGCGCGCAAGGCCGCGATAGTGGCCACGAAGTCGTCGAAGGCGGGATGGTCGGTGGGCGCGATGCGCTCGTGCTCGGTCGCCATGGGTGCTTCCTTTCAGCCGATGGTCTGCAAGCAGTATACCGCTCGACACCGCAGGCGCGAGCGAATGCGCTACACTCGTCACGGTACGAACGCGAAGCGCGCGGCGCGAACCGGAGCACTGTAGGATTCCCTACAAGAGGCGAAAGGCAGCGGGCAATGGACAAGCGAGGGTTGACACGGAGCCGAAAGGCGGCAGGCGTCGCGGCGCGCGTCGCCGTGGCGCTCGTGTTCGCCATCAACGTGCAGTGCGCGGTGTCGTTCGTGCTGCGGCCCGAGGCGTACGCGGGCGGTTTCGAGCTGGCCGGCGTGCCGGGCGCGGCCGCAGTGCGCGGGCTGGGCGTGGCCTTCCTCATGTGGAACGCCACCTATCCCGCCGTCATCGCGAATCCGCGTCGTTTCCGCTCGCTGTACGCGGTGGTGCTGGCGCAGCAGTGCGTGGGGTTGATCGGCGAGGCGTGGATACGCTGCTCGCTGCCTGCCGGCCATGCAGCGCTCTCGGCCTCCATCGAGCGCTTCATCGCCTTCGACGCCGCCGGGCTCGCGCTCATGGCGGCGGCGTTCGTATGGATGCTGCTGGTCGATCGGCGCTGCGCGCGATCAACCGACGGCGGGCGCCCATAGCCTTGGGCTCTTGGTCCTCGAAACCCCGTCCGTAAGCCAGCCCTCGTCTGCGGTGCCGCATCATCGATTTCCCGTTCTCAGGTTTTCGCTTAAGAAGGCCGTCGGGGCTTTTGCACGGTATACTGGGGAGTCGTTCGCAACGGGACTATCGAGGAGCAAAGCACATGACCGAGAACGCTACGATCGCGCCGACGCTTTCGCCGGCGGCGCTCGCGCAGATACGCGCGTTCCAGCAAAACGAGGTGACAGAAGCCGCGGTGTACCGCCGCATCGCCGCGCGCACGAAGGACGAGGGCAACCGCACCACGCTTCTGCGCATCGCCGACGAGGAGGCGAAGCACGCGGGCATCTGGCAGCGCTACACCGGCCAGGAGATGCGCCCCCAGCGCGGCAAAGTGCGCCGCTACGCGCTCATCGCGCTCGTATTCGGCTTCACGTTCGCCGTCAAGCTCATGGAGAAGGGCGAGCAAAAGGCCCAGATATCGTACGAGGAGCTGGCGAAGGAAGCGCCGGAAGCGCTCGAAATCCGCGATGACGAGGAAGCGCACGAGAAGGCGCTGCTGGACATGCTGGACGAGGAGCGCCTGTCGTACGTGGGCAGCATGGTGCTGGGCATGAACGACGCCATGGTGGAGATGACCGGCACGCTGGCGGGCCTCACGCTGGCCATGCAGAACACGCGCCTCATCGCGCTGTCGGGCCTGATCACCGGCATTGCGGCCACCTTGTCGATGGCGTCGAGCGAGTACCTGTCGTCCAAGAGCGAGGGCCGCTCCGACGCGCTCAAGTCGGCCACGTACACGGGCATCGCCTACGTGGTGACGGTGGCGCTGCTCATCTTGCCGTACCTGCTGTTCGACGAGTCGCACTATCTATGGGCCATGGGCACCATGGTGGTCATCGTGCTGCTGATTTTGGTGGTGTTCAACTACTACATATCGGTGGCGCAGGACCTGCCGTTCAAGAAGCGCTTCGGCCAGATGGCCGGCATCAGCCTGGGCGTGGCGGCGCTGTCGTTCGTCATCGGCATCTTGGTGAAGCAGTTCCTGGGCGTGGACATCTAAATAGGTCCCAAAAGGGGCAGGCACCTTTTGGGACCTATTGCCTTACGAAAGGATTGCGGCCAAATCGTCCTCGGGAGTGCTGATGGGGCGCACGTCGAACTCGCGCACCAGCACGTCCAGCACGCCGGGGGACACGAACGCGGGCAGCGTCGGGCCCAGGTAGATGCCGCGGATGCCCAGGTGCAGCAGCGTGAGCAGGATGCTCACGGCCTTCTGCTCGTACCATGACAGCACCAGCGTGAGCGGCAGGTCGTTCACCTCGCACTCGAACGCCTCGGCCAGCGCCACGGCCACGCGGATGGCGCCGTACGCGTCGTTGCACTGCCCCATGTCCATGAGACGCGGCAAACCGGCGATGGTTCCCAAGTCCAGATCGTTGAAGCGGTACTTGCCGCACGCCAGCGTCAGGATGATGCTGTCATCGGGCGCTTGTTGCACGAAGTCGCGGAAGTAGCTGCGCCCCGGACGCGCGCCGTCGCAGCCTCCCACGAGGAAGAAGCGGCTGATGGCACCCTGTTTCACCGCGTCGACCACCGTATCGGCTGCGCCGAGGACGGCGCCGTGCCCGAAGCCCGTGGTGAGCGTGCCCGACGCATCGCCCGCAGCCGCGCAGCCGCCCTTGCCGTCGCTCTCGCCCGACTCGCCCTCGGTGGCGCCGAACGCGTGCGGCTCGGCGTAGCCGCCCAGCTCCAGCGCGCGCTCGATGAGCGGCGCGAAGTCCTTGCCGCCGTCCCCGTCTGCGCCGATGCGCGTTGCGCCGGGGTACGCCACGGGACCCGTGGTGAATACGCGGTCGGCGTAGGAGGCCGCCGGCGGCATGAGGCAGTTCGTAGTGAACAGGATGGGCGCGGGCAGGTCGGCGAACTCGACGCGCTGGTTCTGCCAGGCCGTTCCCAGGTTGCCTTTGAGGTGGGCGTAGCGCTTCAGCTCGGGGTAGGCGTGCGCGGGAAGCAGCTCGCCGTGGGTGTAGACGTTCACGCCGCGGCCCTGCGTCTGGTCGAGCAGCAGCTTGAGGTCGTGCAGATCGTGACCCGAGATCACGATGAAGGGGCCGACCTCCACCGTGCGCGCCACCGCCGTGGGCTCGGGCGTGCCGAACGTCTCGGTGTTCGCCTGGTCGAGCAGCTCCATGCAGCGCAGGTTCACCTCGCCCACCTTGAGCGACAGCGGCAGCAGCACGTCGGCGTCCGCCTCGGCGTCGGCCAGCGCGGCCAGGCCCTCGTGCAGGAAGGACGACACCGCATCGTCGCGATAGCCGAGCGCCGCCGCATGGTAGGCGTAGGCCGCCAGCCCGCGCAAGCCGAACAGCACGAGCGACTTGAGCGAGCGCACGTCCTCCGGCGCGTTCCACAGCAGGTCGAGATCGTAGTCGGGTGCGGCGTCCACGCCACCGGCCCCTGCGGCCTTATCGCGTACAGCGCGCACGCGCCCGACGAGGTCGCGCAGGTCGGCATCGTCGAAATCAACATTGGTGAGCGTGGCGAACAGGCCCTCCATCGCCAGATCGTCCGCCGCGCGCCGAGCGTCCCCGCCGGTGCCGGCCGCACGCACCGTCTGCGCAAGGCCCACGAGCGCGCCCGTCACCTCGTCCTGCAGGCGTGCCGTGCCCGCCTGCTTGCCGCACGCGCCTGCCGCACCGGTGCACCCGGAGCATCCCGCCGTCTGCTCGCACTGGAAGCAGAACATCGTCATCGTCTCGTTCATGATCGTCCTCTCTCGCGCTCTCATCCGTATGCCGTCGTTCAAAGGGCGGGGCTGCATCGAACGCGCCGCTCCGCCGGACCTGTAGGGCAAGGGCTCTGCCCTTGCCGCCCGACAAGGCACGTTTTCGCAGGTCGCTGGCAAGGGCAGAGCCCTTGCCCTACCGCGCGATCGCGAAGAGCGTACGTTGGCGACTTTTGATACAGCCCCGTTTTCCCGAACGGCCGCCGCACGCGCCGTCGCTTGCCTTGCGGGGCTCACTCTACGATAATGGGTTCGTTGTTTCCGTTGTATATACAACAAAGGAGTACGAATGGACGGCCACCTGCCTCTCATTGCGCGCTCGCCGCTGTTCCGCGGCATCGAGCCCGACGAGATCGAGGCCATGCTGGGCTGCCTGGACGTGCGGCAGCGGCACATACCCAAAGGCGATGCGCTGCTGCGCGTGGGCGACGTGACCACGTCCATGGGTCTGGTGCTGGAAGGATCGGTGCGCCTGGAGCGCGAGGACTACTGGGGCAACCGCGCGATCTTGGCGTCGTTCGGCCCCGGCCAGTCGTTCGCCGAGGTGTACGCCTGCGAACCCGACCTCCCCCTCGACATCAACGTGGTGGCGGCCGAGGACGCCCTTGTCATGCTCATGGACCTGCGCCGCATCACCACCATGTGCCCTTCCTCGTGCGCGTTCCACGCGCGGCTCATCCGCAACCTGCTGGGATGCGTGGCCCGGCGCACGCACGCGCTCACCCGCAAGATCGAGCACACGTCAAAGCGCACAACGCGCGCCAAACTGCTCTCGTACCTGTCCGACCAGGCGAAAGCCGCCGGATCGAACCGTTTCTCCATCCCGTTCGATCGCCAGGAGCTGGCCGACTACCTGTCCGTTGACCGCAGCGCCATGTGCGCCGAACTGTCGCGCATGAGAAAAGAAGGTATCATGGACTATCGGAAAAACGAATTCGAGCTCAAGGAGGGAAGCGCGCTATGATCGATCCTCGAAAAGCGGCACTCATCATCATCGACATGCAGAACGGGTTCATCGACCCGGCATCGGCGCTGTGCGTGGAGGGGGCGGCGGCCACGGTGCCGGCATGCTCGCGCGCGCTCGACCGGGCGCGCAGTTTGGGTATGCCCGTGTTCCACGTGGTGCGCGAGTACGCCGAAGACGGCTCAGACGTGGAAGCGGTGCGCCATGACGCGTGGCGCGACGGCGGACGGCCCGTGTCGCGGGCCTGCGCGAACCCGCATTCGCTGGACGAGCCCGCGCCGCTCGCCCCGCAACCCGGCGACCGCGTGATCGTGAAGCCGCGGTTCTCGGCGTTCTTCAACACGAACCTCGACAACGTGCTGCGCCGCTTGGACGTGGGCACGGTGGTGCTCACCGGCACGACCACGCCGAACTGCATCCGCACCACCTGCTACGACGCGCTCTCGCTCGACTACAACGTGGCCGTCATCGAAGATTGCACCTCATCGCGCACGCCCGCCGTGCAGGCTGCGAACATCGAGGACATGGCCCACATCGGCGCGCAGATGATCACCTGCGAGGAGTTCTGCAAACGCGGCTTGGACAACGTGCGCGACGTGTCTGCCGAGGTGGCGGCCGCCGTGCGGGGGCTGCGCCCGTGATCGTGCGCGTGGACACGCTGGACGACCCGCGGCTCGATGCGTACGCGCGGCTCACGGACGTGCAGCTGCGCAGCAGGCTGGAGCCCGAGAAGGGGCTGTTCATCGCCGAGTCGGGCAACGTGATCGAGCGCGCCCTCGAAGCCGGCATGCAGCCGCTGTCGCTGCTCATGGAGGAGAAATGGCTGGACGCCCTGCGGCCCGTCATCGAGCGCGCGGCCGCCGCGAACCCCGACGCGCCCGTGTTCGTCGCCCCGCGCGCCGAGCTGGCGAAGCTCACGGGTTTCGAGCTGACGCGCGGGGCGCTCGCGGCGTTCCGACGCCCCGCGCTGCCGAGCGTGGCCGACGTCGTGCGCGACGCCCGCCGCGTCGCCGTGCTGGAGAACGTGACGAACCACACGAACGTGGGCGCCATCTTCCGGTCGGCGGCGGCGCTCGGCATGGACGCCGTGCTGGTGACGCCCTCGTGCTACGACCCGCTGTACCGCCGCGCCGTGCGCGTGTCCATGGGAACGGTGTTCCAGATCCCCTGGACGCGCATCGGCGAGGACGGCGAGTGCACCGACCCCCGCAAGGCCACGAGCGGCGCATGGGCGACGGCGGGCATCCCCCTACTGCGCGAGCTGGGTTTCGCCACGGCCGCGTTCGCGCTGTCCGACGACTCCGTGTCGCTGGACGACCCGCGGCTGGCGGCCGAGGAGCGCTTGGCCCTCGTGTTCGGCACCGAGGGCGACGGCCTCTCCCCCGTCACCATCTCCGGCTGCGATTACACCGTGCGCATTCCCATGCAGCATGGCGTGGACTCCCTGAACGTGGCCGCCGCCAGCGCCGTAGCCTTCTGGGCGCTGCGACGCTAGCGACAAAACTGCAAAACCCTTCTATATTCCTTGCTGTTGCGTCGAAACCGGCACGCCTTTCGCATAGCCTTTGATAGCGACCCGGCACTATCCGGCTCGAACGGGTTTACGTGAATGCCGGTGCAGCGGCGTGCCGTATGCGTACTGGCACGAATTTACCGTTATGAACGATTTTCTTTGCTTGCTTTATCACTGTCCTCCTGTAATCCCAGGTCAGATTTTTTGATCAGCACAAGAATCGTTCATAACGGTAAATTCGTGCCAAGGCAAGCCGCATCCGCTGTTAAACCGCCATCGACACTACGCAAGCCAACGAGTTGTCATCCTGAGCGAGTGGAGCGAGTCGAAGGATCCCGTGCGGCGCCAGCCGGATGCGCCCCGGCTGGCGCCGCACGGGATCCCTCGACTCCGTCGGCTCGCGCCGCCTCCGCTCAGGATGACAACCTGGCCGGGTGCATGCCAATATTGGTTTATCAGCGGAAAGCCGCAAAGCGGATATTCGTATTTCCCGTTGGGCGCCTATCGTCCGAGCAGTTCCCGATGCAACCTCATGTTGACACGCGTGAATTCGGGATCTTTGTACCGAAGCCTCTTCCCAACCCGCTCGGCGATCACGTGCGCGATCCCGTTCAACGAGCCGCCGTGATCGATCTGCTGCTTCGTAACCGAAAGCGACGTGATCCCCATGGACACCAGCGCATCTCGGCGCATCGAGTCCTTCGCCATGCGCTCCACTTCGACATGGTCGCCGCCATCGTACTCAACGTCGAGCCGGGCCTCCGGCCAGTAAAGATCGCAGACGAGGTAGGTTCTGCCTGCAATGCGCCGCTCCCTTTTTCCTAAGTCGACTCGACAATTCATTGGGGCATCGGTATACCGTATCCTCCCATTCGATACGGCAGGCACAACAGCATAGCCAGCGCGGTTTCCCGCGGCGATGCCGAATTGTTCGCGACATAGCGCAGAGCGTAGCTCGCGTTCTTTTTTCCGTGCATAGGGCCAAGGCTCGCCAAGAATGCATCCAGTCGGTCGACGGTAGTCAACGGCGCACACTCCCGCACGTCACCGTTGGTCGTGTCGTAGGTGCCGCACAACTCGAAGCCTAGTTGGATGAGTTTCTCGATCCCCCACACGGCGGCCATTTGAACGAAGCACAACTCAGGCGAGCATACGCAAAAGCCGTTTTGCGTGTCGAGGACGGACCCGACGGGGAGCGCTGCACTTTCCACATGGCAGACCACCTCGCTCGATGTTCGACGCACGGAGTCCTTCGACACGAGCACGTGGAGAGGGCGCGCAAGCCACCACGGGCCGGGCTCGGCAAGTCCCCCTTTCCGGGGCGGCTCGTCAAGATAGAGTCTTGGATCGTCGACGGCAAGGAAGCTTCGCGAGCCGACGCGCACTGATCTCCAGTATTCCAACGCGGATATGTGGCACAGAACCGGTTTCATGCTCTCATATTATATTACCTACATTGTCAGTTATCTTTGCATTGGCACAAAAGGATGGTTATGAACGATTTTTCGCTAAAGCGAAAAATCTGACCTGCAGTTTTTTCAGAATATACCATCAGATATCATTGAAAATCGTTCATAACCGTTATTTTGCGCCAAAGCCCTCACACTCCGCTGTTAAACCACCGTTGACATGCACCCAACCAGGTTGTCATCCTGAGCGGAGGCGGCGCGAGCCGCCGCAGTCGAAGGATCCCGTGCAGCGACAGCAGCAAGCGCTTTCGGTTGGCACCGCACGGGATCCTTCGACTCGCTTTGCTCGCTCAGGATGACAATGCGTTGGCTTGCGGAATGTCAATGCTGGTTTAACAGCGGACCTCACGCCGGTGTGCGAATGGCCGGCAACGCATATCTGCGCGGAGTCGCAGTTTAATGCGGAACGCCGGACTGTTAACAGGGCAGCACGGCGAGACGCACTGGCGGGATCAACGGCGAGCCTCATGATGGCATAGAGACCAGCCGGAAAACGCGGACGACGGCGAGCCTGAGACCACGCCCGCGCGAAGGGCGCAGAAACGAAACCGCACGCACACGCAAGGCCCTGCAAAGCCGGCTCATAGCCATACCTTCATCCTACAGCGAGTCGTCGGAGGCGTGGCCGGTGTGGTTCACGCTCTTGGCCAGGGGGTTCTCCTTCAGGGTGAGCATGAGGAGGAAGCCCACGACAAGCAAGGGCACCACGTACAGGAAGATGGGCACGAGGGCGTCGGAGTAAGCGGTGGTGATGATGTCGCGCGCGGGGCCGCTCAAGTGGTCGATGAACTCCGGCGTGATGCGGTTCATGCTAATGTTGTCCGTTCGGGGCAGCTGCGCGGCCAGATCCGCCGCCAACCGCGACGTGAACAGCGCGCCCACGAGCGACGCGCCCAGCGTGGAGCCGATCTGGCGGAAGAAGTTGTTCGCCGCCGTAGCCGTGCCCACGATGGCGTGCGGAAACTCGTTCTGCACGATGAGCACGAGAATCTGCTGGCCGAGCCCGATGCCGAAGCCCAGCACGAACAGGAACACGCCCGTCACGAGCAGCGACGTGTCCGGCGTCAGGCGCGACAGCAGCACGAAGCCTACGGCCGCCACGGCGCAGCTGGCGATGGGCATCCACTTGTAGCGGCCCGTCTTCGTGGCCAGGAAGCCCGTGCCCACGGCCGTGATCAGCACGCCGGCCATCATGGGGAACGTCATGAGCCCGGCCTGCTCGGGCGCGAGACCGTCCACGATCTGGAAGTACGTGGGCAGATACGACACCGTGCCCATCATGCCCAGCATGATGAACATTCCCGTGACGGTGCACACCACGAAGTTGCGGTTCTTGAACAGAAGCAGGGGGATGATGGGCTCGGCCGCGCGCCGCTCCACGAGCACGAACACCACGGCCGCCACCAGGAACAGCGCGAACAGGCCGAGGATCTGCCACGACAACCACGGGAACAGCGTGCCGCCCCACGCGGTGGCCAGCACGAGCGACGACACCGACACGGCCATGGCCATCATGCCGCCCACGTCCACCGGCGGCCGATCCTGGCGACGCTCGGGATTCGTGAGGAAGAACGCCACGGCCCCGATGGCCAGGAGCGCCAGCGGGATGTTGAACGCGAACAGCCAGCGCCAGCCCGTCACCTGCACGAACCAGCCGCCCAGCAGCGGCCCCACCACGGTGGATACCGCGAACACCGAGCCCATGACGCCCATGTACTTGCCACGCTGCCGCGGCGGGATGATGTCGGCGATGGTGGCCTGCGCCAAGATGATGAGGCCGCCGCCTCCCAGCCCCTCCACGGCGCGCCCCGCGATGAGCCCGTCCATGCTGGGCGCGAGCCCGCAGGTGGCCGACCCCACGATGAAGACGGACAGCGCCACGATGAACAGGTACTTGCGTCCAAACAGGTCGCCCAGCTTGCCGTAGATGGGCATCATGATGGTGGAGGCCAGGATGTAGGCCGTCGTCACCCACTGCATGTGGTCGACGCCGCCCAGGTCGCCCACGATGGTGGGCAGCGCCGTGGCCGTGACCGTCTCGGACAGCGTGGACACGAACATGGCCAGCAGCAAGCCCGCGAACACGGCTGCCACGCCGCGCTTGCGCTCGGGCTTGGGCTCGGCAGCCGGCACGCCGCCTTGGCGGGCGGACGCCGCCGCGAGCTCGCTGGCGCGGGCGGCCGCGGCGCGCTCGGGTGCGGACAGGGAGGCCGACGACGGACTGGCGGCTTCGGATCTGCCGGCAGCCGCGTGCTCGTCGCGCACCTTCCCACCAGGCGCGTTCCCGCCGGAAGCGCTGCTCCCATCAGCCGCTTTGCCAGCCGGTCTACCGCTCGCCCGCTCCGTTTCCGCCGCCTCGCGCACGCGCGCCTCGTCAGCCGCCGTGCCGCCCGTTCGATCCACGCCTTCCATAGCCGCTCCTTCGCCGTTGCATACCTGCCGTCAAGTATCGGCGAAACGGTTGGCTTGGCGCGCCGCACCCTACATTGGAAAACGCGCCGTCAGCGTTTCGAGAACGGAAGGACAAGGCCCTTGCGGCGAAAGCGCCTGCGCGAGCCGAAGGCGCGCAGCCGAAGGATCTTCGGCAACGGAAGGCAACCTGCGCTGAGGATCCTTCGACTGCGCGCTACGCGCTCCGCTCGGGATGGCAAAAAAAGGGGGCGCGGCCCCTTGCGTCCGCTCGGGATGACAAGAGGAGACCCGCCCCGTTGCGTCCGCTCAGGATGGCAAGAGGAGACCCGCCCCGTTGCGTCCGCTCGGGATGACAGGGGGCGCGCTGCTGCAGCGAGCCTCTTACCGGTCGATCTCCTCGCGCGGGTCGTGCAGGTCGTTCGGCGGAACGCGCACTTCGTTCCAGCCCATCTGCTTGAGGGCGTCGGCGGTGCGCCAGGGCGGCGTGACGTCGTCGTGCCTCGCGCAGTAGCACAGCGCCTCCACCACGGTGATGGCGTGCATGAGGTCGGCCATGGTGTCCACGTCGGGGATAGGCGGCAGGTACAGCGCGGGAAGCCCCTGCTCGCGCGCCTTGGCGATGTAGGCAGGCAGCACGGTGAGCCCTTCGGCGTTGTAGAACACGCCCGCGTGGTCGAAGTCCGTCTCGCGGGTCCAGCCGATCACCGACACGCCCATCTCCTGGTCGGGCGCAAGCACGATGCCGCCGCCCGGCATACCGTCCAAGCGGTGCAGCGCGTCGAACCCGGCTATGACGTCGGCTTTCGTAAGCGCCGGCATGTCGGCGCCCATGGACAGCACGGCGTCGGCGCCGCGCTCGAACGCCTGCGCGAACGCATGGTTGTAGTGCTCGTCGAAGCTGGAGCCCTCGTCGGCGATGAACGTGATGGGGCGCGGCCACGCGCCCGCCTTGTGGTACAAATCGCGCATGACCTCGACGTTCGACGCCGGCGTCGTGGATATGATCAGCTCGTACACGTCGAGCACGCCTTCGGCTTCGGCGCGTTCGGCCGACCGCGCCTCAAGGTCGGCCATCGCCGCGCAGCAGATCTCCGTCACGTCGAACAGCATGCAATGGTACAGCGCGGAAGCCACCTCGGGCGTGAACACGCCGTCCTTGAGCGTGGTCAGGCGCGTTTTCACCAGACCCGGCACCGGCGGCTTGCTGAACAGCACCAGCGCATTCTTGCGTTCCCTCAAACCTTCCTCCTTGTTGCTCTCGGCAGACGCCGTCGCGTGCGGAACCGCCGCGCACGGCTCACATCGTGCGCTCCCCCGCGGCCCCGCACATCCTGTGCTACTTGGCGATGAGCACCGGCACCTTCGCGCCGTTCACCACCTTGTGGCTGACGCTGCCCATGTACTCCTTGAGCCCGCTCAAGCCGCGATTGCCGATGACCACGAGGTCGTAGGCGCGCTGCTCGGTGAGCTTGATGATCTCCGTCGCCGGGTTCACGCCCGTCAACAGCAGCGTTTCGGTGCGCGCGGCGACGTCGTCGCTCATGTCGCCCTCCATCTTGGCAAGCACGTCCTCGCCGTCGGAGATCATCATGTCCAGGATCTCCTTGAAACTCGCCGTCTGCGATTCGTCCAGCAGCGGGATGGGAACCACGTACACCAGGTCGAGATGCATGTCGGGAGCGGGAGCCGCCAGGGCCTCCGCCACTTCGAGCGCGCGCTTGGCACCCTCGGATTCGTCTACGGCCACGAGCACCTTGTTGATTTTCATGTCGCGCTCCTTTCGCGCGCGCCCCGTTCGAACGCGCTTGTCGCCTGCGAGCTTCCTTCACCTACCAGTATAAAGGTTTTCGCGGGCCGCGCGAGCCGTTGTTCGAAGGCGGTTGATTCGGCTGGACGATGAGCCCGTCCGCCGCTGCCCGCATCGCGGTTTGCCAACGATTCGGTTATGGCACGACGCACACCCGGTCCTGCAGGCAGGCAAAAACGGCTGCGGGCGTAGGATGGCGCTATTGGACATGATAGGCGAAGCGCCTTGCAGCGACGCGGCGGGAGAACCGCCCGACACCGCACGCACGATCAGCGTCGTTCGATGCGCAGGAGCAAGGCAAACCCGAGGAAAGGAAGAACCATGGACCAGGTGGACGCGGCGATCATCGGATTCGGAGCAGCGGGCAAGCCGCTGGCGTTGGACTTGGCGAACGCGGGGCTCACCGTGGCCGTTATCGAGCGGTCGAGCCGCATGTACGGCGGCGCATGCGTCAACACGGCCTGCCTTCCCTCGAAGATGCTCGTGCACGCGGCCGCCGAAAGCGCGTTTCAAGGAGGAGAGTTCCCCGAGCGCTCCGAGCGCTACGAAGCCGCGGTCGACGAGAAGAACGCCGCCACGGCGCGCCTGCGCGAGCGGAGCTACCGCGCGCTCGCCGACAACCCGCGCATCGAGGTCGTCGACGGTGAGGCGTCCTTCGAGGACGCAACCCACCTGATCGTGAAAACGGACGACGGGGAGCGCCGTATCGAAGCCGCCCGCACGTTCATCGACACCGGCTCTGTGCCCGCGCTGCCCGACATTCCGGGCGCGGACGGCAAGCGCGTGTACACGAGCGAAACGCTGCTGGACGTGAAAGTGCTGCCCGAGCGCGTGGTCGTGGTGGGCGCGGGCTATGTGGGACTGGAGTTCGCGTCGCTGTTCGCCGATTTCGGCGTGGACGTGACGGTGCTGCAGGGCGGCGAGGAGCTTTTGCCCCACGAAGACCGCGACGTGGCACGCGCCGTGCGCGAGAACTTCGAGCAGCGCGGCATCCGCCTTGCGCTGGGGGCGCACGTGAAGAGCATCGACGACGACGTGGCCCAGGTGCTCGTGGTGGCCGACATCGACGGCAAGGAGGAACGCATCCCCGGCGATTTCGCACTCGTTGCCACCGGGCGCAGGCCTGCAACGGCCGATCTGAACCTGGATGCAGCCGGGGTGAAAACGGACGAGCGCGGAGCCGTCGTCACCGACGAGCACCTGCGCACCACCGCACCGAACATCTGGGCCTTGGGCGACGCGACGGAGGCAAGGCAGTTCACCTACATCTCGTATGACGACTACCGCGTAGCGGCTTCGGACGTGCTGGGCGACGGCAGCCGCACGCGCGACGACCGAGGCGCCGTGCCGTCGTGCATTTTCGCCAACCCGCCCTTCGCCCGCGTGGGACTCACCGAGCAGGATGCGCGCGACCAGGGCTTCGACGTGGTCACCGCCGTGCTCGAAGCCAAGGACATGCCGAAAGCTCCGCTGCTGGGCAAGCAGGCGCTGCTTATGAAAGCCGTGGTGGACAACGCCACCGGCCGCGTGCTCGGCGTGCACTTGTACTGCTCGGACGCGCCCGAGATCGTGAACCTGGCGAAATTCGCCTTGGACGAGGGCCTCACCGCCGCCGATCTGCGCGATGCCGTGTTCACGCACCCCACCCTCACCGAGGAGCTGAACAACCTGTTCGCCAAGGTGGCGAAGTAAGCGCCGATCCTCCGCAGCAGCCGCGGCCAAACGCGCCGCGCCGACCGTGCGACCCGCAGGCTTCCGCGGGCCGCACGGTCTTTTCTTTCGAGAATCATCCCTTTTCTCCTTGACAGCGTTAACTGTACGCACTATTGTTACAGTCAGTAATTGTACCTATTGCGATTACATTTAGAATGCGACCGGAGAAAGGGGCGGATATGCGAGCCGACGGCAGGAAAAGGAAAGCGTTAGCCGCTGCAGCCGCTACGGTGGCCTTGGCGGCGGTGCTCGGATTGTCCGCGTGCGCGAACACCGCACCGAGCGAGGGAACAAGCACGTCGGGCGATGGAGGCGGCAGCGCGATGAGCGGGTCCGGCTCGGACGGCGGCATGACGGGCGGTTCGAGCAACGGCATGATGGAAGGCTCGAACATGGCCGGCAAGAGCGACGCCGCGAACGCCTACCGCAAGATCACGGCCGAGGAGGGCAAGGCCCTCATAGACCAGGGCGGCGTCACCGTCGTCGACGTGCGCACGCCCCAAGAGTACGCCGACGGCCACGTGCCCGGCGCCATCAACATCCCGAACGAGGACATAGGATCGACGCCGCCGTCCGAGCTGAACAGCCTGGACGACAAGCTCGTGGTGTACTGCCGCACCGGCGTGCGCAGCAAGCAGGCCTCCGACAAGCTGGTGTCCATGGGCTTCACCGACGTGAACGACATGGGCGGCATCGTGGACTGGCCCTACGACACCGTGACCGGCAACGCCCCCAACGGATCCTAGCGGCCCATCCCCCCTGCGCGAAGCATCCGTTTTCGAGCATTCGCGGGAGGGGTTCGGGGGAGCGCGCCGCCACGACCGAACTCGTAGTTGTGTGGGCAAACGCAACCTCAACGAGTCGCGCCACGTCGGCGCGCTCCCCCGAACCCCTCCCGCGCTCTCGACGCTTCCCGCATCCTGTCCGAACCCCTTTGCACCCCGTTCGCACTCCCCTCTCGAAAGGAGCCATCATGAAGCAGGTCGACGCAGCCATCATCGGTTTCGGCAAAGGCGGCAAGACGCTGGCGGGCGCGCTCGCCGGTGCGGGCAAGACGGTGGCGCTGGTGGAGCAGTCGCCGAAGATGTACGGCGGCACCTGCATCAACGTTGCCTGCATTCCCACGAAGTCGCTCGTGCGCTCCGCCGCGCTGTCGGCGGCCCAGGGCGGCACGTTCGACGAGCGCGCCGCGCGCTACGCGGCGGCCATCGACGAGAAAGACCGCGTGACCGACCTGCTGCGCACCAAGAACTACCGCAAGCTGGCCGACCTGCCGAACGTGGAGGTGGTGGACGGCACGGCGTCGTTCGCGGACGCGACGCACCTGCACGTGAGCACGCCCGACGGCGGCACGGAGACCATCGAGGCCGCGCAGGTGTTCGTCAACACGGGGGCCCGCCCGTTCGTGCCGCCCATCCCCGGCGCCGACGGCCCGCGCGTGCACGTGAGCGAGACGCTGCTCGACGTGCGCAAGCTGCCCGGGCGCCTGGTCATCATCGGCGGCGGCTACATCGGCATGGAGTTCGCTTCCATGTACGCGAACTTCGGCTCGCAGGTCACCGTGGTGCAGAACGAGGACGCGTTCCTGCCGCGCGAGGATGCCGAGATCGCGGCCGCCGTGCTTGCCAGCGTGGAGGAGCGCGGCATACGCGTGGTGCGCGGGGCAAACGTGCTGCGCATCGAGGACGAGGCGGAGCACGCCGTCGTGGCGATCGAGGTCGCCGGCGCGGAAGAGCGCCTGCCCGCCGACGCCGTGCTCGTGGCCACCGGCCGCCGCCCCAACGTGGCCGGTCTCAACCTCGAGGCGGCCGGCGTGGAGCTCACCGAGCGCGGTGCCGTGCGCGTCGACGAGCACCTGCGCACCACCGCGCCGAACATCTGGGCGATGGGCGACGTGGCGGGCGGGCTGCAGTTCACCTACATCTCGCTCGACGACTTCCGCATCGTGAAGGCCGACGTGCTGGGCGACGGCGCGCGCACCACCGAGAACCGCGGCGCGGTGCCGTACAGCGTGTTCATCGACCCGCCCCTCTCCCGCGCCGGCATGACCGAGCGAGAGGCGCTCGATGCCGGCTTCAACGTGAAGGTGGCGAAGCTGCCAGCGGCCGCCATCCCCAAGGCGCAACTGCTGCAGAAACCAACGGGTCTGCTGAAGGCCGTTATCGACGTCGACACCGACCGCATCTTGGGTGTGCATCTGTTCTGCGAGGAGTCGTACGAGATGGTGAACACGGTGAAGATCGCCATGGATGCCGGGCTTCCCTACCAAACCCTGCGCGATGCCGTGTACACGCACCCCACCATGAGCGAGGCGTTCAACGATCTGTTCGCCGTGATCGCATAACGCGGACGGGCGCGTTGCCCAGCCGTCGGCCAAGCTTGCCGCGATGCTATCGCGGCTGGACGGCGCGCCCCGATTCCCCTTCCGTCTTGGAAGCTTCCGCTTGACATGTCCCGCCAAGAGATTTACTGTTACCGTTGTAAACTGTAATTGTATTGGATACATTTAATCTCTTCTCGCATGGATCGCTTGAAGGGGCGGATGGGAGGACGGCATGGCAAACGAGGAAGGGTCGGTCAAGGTGGTCATCACGGCCGACGACCAACGGGCGCTCGATTCGGACGCGTACCATTTGATCTCGTCCGAGGCCGCCGAAGACCTTATCGACCAGGGCGGCGTGACCGTCTTGGATGTGCGCTCGCCCCAGGAGTACGCCGACGGGCACCTGCGCGAATCGCTGAACATTCGCTACGACAGCCTCGACCCGCTGCCCGCCGAGCTCGAAGGCCTCGACCGGGACGCTCCCGTGCTCGCCTACTGCCGCACCGGCAACCGCGCCCGGAAATCCTGCGCGCAGCTCATCAACAACGGCTTCACCAACGTGTACAACATGGACAAGGGCATTCTCGACTGGGCCGGCGTGACGGTGGCTTGGTAAAGGGGCACATCCGCCGAAGAACGGTCGCCCGATGCCCGATGTCAAGCCGTTCAACAACATTTTAACCGTATTGACATGGGATTACTCTCCAACGACGATAACAACGCCAACTATTGCTCAAGGAGAGGAGCCGACCCATGGCCGTCGAAGCGTACTGCATGAAGTGCAAGGAAAAGAAAACCATGAAGGACCCCGTCGCGGGCACGACGAAGAACGGCAAGCCCATCACGAAGGGCACGTGCCCGGTATGCGGCAGCACCATCTGCCGCATCGGCAGCATGAAGTAGCGGCCGGCCTCAACCGGCACGCTCGCGCTTCGCGCGGGCCAAACGCAAGCATTCATTCAAAGCAAGGGGAGCCTTTAGCATGGAAGTTACACCAATGAAGAAGTACGCCGCGGAGGCGTTCGGCACGTTCGTGCTCACGCTGTTCGGTTGCGGCAGCGCCGCCGTGGCGGGCGCGACGCTGGGCACGCTGGGCATCGCCATGGCGTTCGGCCTGTCTATCATCGCCATGGCGTTCGTCATCGGCAACGTGTCGGGGTGTCACATCAACCCGGCCGTGTCGTTCGGCCTGTTTTTGGACAAGCGCCTGTCGGGCAAGGATCTGATCGGCTACTGGATCGCCCAGTTCATCGGCGGCATCGTGGCAGCGGCCGCGTTGGCGCTCATCATCAGCATGTGCGATCTGGGCGGCGTGCTGGCCACCGGCCTGGGCTGCGACGGCTACGAGGCCGCGTCGGCCGTGGGCATCTCGCTCGCGGGCGCCCTTATCGTCGAGGTCGTGCTCACCTGCATCTTCGTGCTCAGCGTGCTGGGCTCGACGGCCGACGAGCGCACGGCGCCCTACGCCGGCATCATCATCGGCCTCACGCTGGCGTTCGTGCACATCATGGGCATTCCGCTGACGGGCACGTCCGTGAACCCGGCGCGCAGCTTCGGCCCGGCCCTCATGATGGCCTTCAACGGCGATATGACCGCGTTGTCTCAGGTGTGGGTGTTCATCGTTGCCCCGCTCGCGGGCGCCGCGCTGGCCGCGCTCGTGTGGATGGGCCTGAAGCAGAAGGCCAAGAAGTAGCCTTTGGGCGAACGCCCTGCGGAAAGCGGCCCCTTCGGCATATGCGCGGAAGGGGCCGCTTTTGTTTGGCGCGAACCGGTGCCCCGCAGAGCAGCGCCGGCCGCGCGCTACTTCAAGAAGGGAAGCCCACCGCTCAAGCGCAGCTTCTCCACCACGGAGTACGTCGCGGCGCCGTGGCCTTTCAAGCAGACGATGCAGATGGGCACGGCCATGGCGTCCTTCGAAGCCATAAGCCGCACCGTCAGCAGCGGGCTCGTGCGCCCGAGAGCGGGAATGCCCGTAGTGAAGATGAGGCCGCCCTCGCTTAGGAACTTCATGACGCCGTCCAACGAAAGCTCGACGAAGTTCAGACGCGCCTCTCGCTTGCGATAGTTTTCGACGATGGTGTCGTTGGCGCGATCGAACCAGCTCGAACGCGCTATCGGGTACGGGGCGAGGTCGTCCAAAGCGACCACGTCTTTGGCCGTAAGCGGATGGCGAGAGCCCATCATGACGCCGGCGGGAACGGTGCCGATAGGAAAGCAGTCAATGTCGGCATGGTTGAAGGCCCCCACGGTGACCAACGCGTCGAACGTGCCGTCGACCAGCCCCTGGTACCCCGCCTCTCCCGTGGCAAGATCGCAAGTGACATCGATCCCAAGCTGGCTCTTCATGAACGCCACGGTGTTTTCGCGCACCAGCTCGTTTCCGGGAAATGCCGGCGTATTCAACGCGAGCCGCAACCGACTGAGCACGCCTCCGCACTCGCCGTACGCGGCAGCGAACGATTCGAGCTCCATGAACCCCGTGATCACGCCTTGGGCCTTCTCGTAGAACGCTTGGCCGAACGGCGTGGCGCGCACGCCACGGCTGCCGCGTACCAAAAGGCTTTGCCCCAGCTCGCGCTCAAGGTCGGCGATGGCCTTCGAAACCGCCTGCACGGTGACGTACAGCTCTTTGGCGGCCGATGACAAGCTGCCGCGTTCTACGGTCTTCGACAGGTATACGATTTGCTTTATATTCAACGACGCACCTTACAGAGCCAGAAAAGTAAGCACAGCAACTGGCTATTGTACAAGGCCTTGCATACCGTTCACCGGTCATACGATCCATTCAAATATATTTTTAGGTATCTGCAATATTAAACTTGACAGAAACGAAGGCACCTGAACCAATCAAGCCTACTTCGTCGAAGCGGTGGGCGCGCCGCCGCCCAGAACCACCAGCTCTCCCGCCAGCCAGCGTTCGAACGCAAGGTACGAAGATGTTTTGCGGTCTTTCAAGCTCACCAGGCAGATGGGCACGGCCACGGCGTCGCCGGACGCAATGGGCCTTATCACCGTCCCGGGGTACATCTCGCCCAACGCTGGGATGTACACCATGAGGCAAACGCCGTTTTCGACCATGATATGGCGATCGAAATCGTGCGGGTCGAGCGTGATGAAGCTCATGTCCGTCTTGCGCTTGCGGTACACGGTGACGATGGACTCGTTGAAATTGTCGAACTCCGACGACAGGGAAACAGGATAGTCCGCCAAATCGGCAAGGCTCACGGAATCCCGACCCGCCAAGGGGTGGTTTTTCGCCATGACCACGCCGGGGGAAACCGTGCCCACCGACACGCAATCGACGGCGGCGTTCGAGAACGCCCCGATGGTGATGAGCGCGTCGTAGCCTCCCGCGCGCAGCTTCGCGATGCCCTCGGTTCCGGTGTCCAAAGCGACGCTCACGTCGACGCCCAGGCCGCGCTTCGCGAACAGGGCGATGCTCGCACGCGCCTGCGCGTTTCCGTAAAACGCCGGCGAGCACAGGGCGAGGTGCAAGGCGCTTGCCGTCTCGTGCTCCCGATACTCTTTGGCAAAAGCCTCGAGCTCGCTGAAGCCCTTCAGAACCAGTGCGGCTTTCTGGTAAAACGCCTTGCCGAACGGCGTGGGGTGCACGCCGCGGCTCTCACGCACGAACAAGCTGTGCCCCAGCTCCCGCTCGAGGTCGGCGATGGCCTTCGAAACCGCCTGCACGGTGACGAACCGCTCCTTCGCCGCCGCAGACAAGCTGCCAAGTTCGACAACCGACGCAAAATATCGGATCTGCTTGATATTCAATGGCTTCGCTTTCAAACCGCACCTCATGACATCTTCGTTAGAATTCTACTGCGCCGCTCTCGGCCCGCCCGCCCGACGGGACCCATTCAACTTCTTTTGAAACCCTTTTGTTACTCTTCTTCCGCACAGGGTAGCGGTACAACGACACCAGATCCCTATCAGCGGCACATTGTCGCCGGTCATCGGCCTACTTCCACATGAGGAAACATCGAACTGCCACCGCCGGGCCAAGCTTGAAACGACCCTCGGGCCGCTTGGAAGGTTTGTGGCGAACCGCGCGCCGGCACGGCGGGTTCCCCTCGAAGCGATACCATGAGGCCAACCGCTGAGCGAACGAAGGGATCGCATGGGCCTCCTCAAGCAGAACGACTACGCCGACGTGCGCAGCGTGGGCATCCCCCGGGCGCTGCTGTACCATCGATACGGCACGCTGTGGGAGGCGTTTTTCCACGAGCTGGGACGCGAGGTGGTGCTCAGCCGCGAAACGGACCGTGCGCTCGTGGACGAAGGAAGCGCCCTGTCCGTGGACGAATGCTGCCTGGCTTCGAAAGCCTATCTGGGCCACGCCGCCAGCCTGGTGGGCGCCTGCGACGCGCTGTTCGTTCCCAGCATGGGGAACATGGGTCACCATCTGGGGTTCTGCACGAAGTTCCAAGCGCTGCCCGATTTGGTGGAGAACACGCTGCGCGACCGCAACGTGCGCGTGGCGTCGTGCTTGGTGGACGTGACCGAGGAGCATATGCCGATGCGCGAAGCGTTCCTCGATCTGGCGAGCCGCTTCGGAGCGAATCCTCGCGAGGCGAAGCGCGCCTGGAAGACGGCTTTCCACGAGCAGGAGCGCGCCGATCGGGCGGCGACGGGCGCGCAAGAGCGGCTGCTGGCGTCGCTCGGCTCCCTGCAAGGCAGCGAACGGCCCTTGGCCATCCTGCTGGTGGCGCACCCCTATCTGGCGCACGACCCCTATCTGGGCGGCAGCGTGACGGACCCCCTCGAACGCATGGGGGCCACGGTGCTCTACGCCGACGAGGCCGACCGCGAGCGCGCGCTCAAGGCCAGCTTCGACTTCTCGGCCACGATGCCGTGGGTGGTGAACCGCGAGCTCGTCGGCGCCATCATGCTTTTGCACGAGCACATCGACGGCATCGTGCTGGTGAGCGCGTTCCCCTGCGGGCCCGACTCCATGACCGACGACGCCATCATGCGCTGCATCCAGGGCAAGCCCATCTTGAACCTCACCATCGACGCGCAGAGCGGTACGGCCGGCCTGGAAACGCGCATCGAGAGCTTCGTGGACATCCTGCGCTACCAGAAGAAGGGAGGCTACGTGCATGACCGGCACTGACGAAACCGCTTCGGAACGCGGCGGCTCCACTCCGATCGAACGGGGCCGCGCGTGCGACGGTGCGGCGCCCTCCGGAGAAGGCGAGCGCGGGATCGGCACGGACGTCGAGAACCTGCTCGGCCGCGCCGACGGATCGGACGACACGCTGCGCGCCCGCATCGCCCTGCAGATGGAACGCAAGCGCCCGCCGCGCCTCGTGCTGCCGCGCCCGCGCCCGAAGCGCGACCGGCACGCCCGCACGCGCGTGGCCTTCCTGCGCTACAGCTACTACGACATCGTGTTCAAGTTCTTCGTGGAGCACGTGCTGGACGCCGACTACCTGCCCCTGCCCGAGCCCACGAAGCGCACGGTGGAGCTGGGCAGCCGCAACTCGAGCGATTCGGTGTGCGCCCCGTTCAAGCACATACTGGGAGACTATCTGGAGGCGCTGGAGCTGGGGGCCGACGTGCTCGTGCAGTTCGCCGGCCCCTGCCGCCTGGGCTACTACGGCGAGCTGCAGGAATCCATCCTGCGCGACTTAGGCTACGAGTTCGAGATGCTGAACTTCGCCACCGTCACGGGCAAGCCGCTCACGGAGTACATCGAGGTGTGCAAGAAGAAGGTGAACCCGAACCTGTCCGTGCCGCACGGCGTGCGCGGCATGCTGATAGCGTTTCAGATGATCGAGTACCTTGACGAGGCGCAGGACTACTACTTGGCGCACGCCGGCTTCGAGGCCGAGCGCGGCTCGTTCGACCGCGCGCTGGCCGCCTACCACGCCGACCTGCGCACCGTGGCGAACGAGCGCGACCTGGCCGAGGCGCACAAACGCGGCATGGCCGCGCTGCGGGCTCTCGAGGTGCGCGTGCCCGTCCGGCCGCTGCGCGTGGGCGTGGTGGGCGAGTACTTCACCGCGGCCGACCCGCGCTCGAACCTGGGGTTGGAGCGCAAGCTGCTGGATATGGGCGTGGAGGTGCACCGGATGCTGAACATGACGAACCGCAACCTGCGCTACCACGAGAAGAACCTGCGGGCGGGCATCTCCGACTACGTGCGCTACGACATGGGCCCCACGTCGAGCATGACCATCGCCGCCACGCTCAAGTACGCGCAGGAGGGCTTCGACGGCGTGGTGCACCTGAAGTCGTCGGGCTGCACGCCGGAAGTGGACTGCATCCCCGTGTTACAGCAGGTCAGCCGCGACACGGGTATGCCCATTCTATATTTGAGCTACGACTCGCAGACCAGCGACACGGGTCTGGACACCCGACTCGAAGCGTTCTACGACATGCTGGCCATGAAGAAGGAGAGAACGGCATCATGACGGACGCCTACCTGGGCATCGACATCGGCTCCATTTCCACGAAGGGCGTCGTCGTGGACGCCGACCGCACCATCGTGGCGCGGTCGTATTTGTGGACGGAGGGCAACCCGGCGGACGCGGCTCGGCGCGTGGTGGCCGACCTGGCGATGCAGATCGACCGCGACGCCGTGCGGGTGCGCGCCGTGGGCACCACCGGCAGCGCGCGGCGCCTCGTGGGCGCCATGCTGGGCGCGGCCGTGGTGAAGAACGAGATCACTGCGCACGCCGTGGGCACGACGTACCTGCACCCGGATGTGCGCACCATCTTGGAGATTGGCGGGCAGGACTCGAAGATCATCTGCGTGGAGGGCGGCATAGCCGTGGACTACGCCATGAACACGCTGTGCGCGGCCGGCACGGGCGCGTTCCTGTCCAGCCAAGCGCACCGCCTGGGCGTGGAGGTGGAGGAGTTCGGCCCCATCGCGCTCACGTCGAAGCGGCCGGCGAACATCGCCGCGCGCTGCACCGTGTTCGCCGAGAGCGACCTGGTGCACAAGATACAGGTGGGCTACGCGCGCGAGGATATCATCGCCGGGCTTTGCCGCGCCGTGGCGTCGAACTACCTGAACAACGTAGGCAAGGGCAAGAAGATAACCGCCCCGGTGGTTTTCCAAGGCGGCGTGAGCAAGAACGTGGGCGTGGTGCGCGCGTTCGAGGACATGCTGGGCATGGAGGTGCTCGTGGATCCCGACGGCCACCTCATGGGCGCTTTCGGCGTGGCGCTCTTGGCCGCCGAGGCGAGCGCGGGCGCGAGACGCGGCGCGGGGGCGGCCGGGGAAAGCGACGGCGGCGAAGGAGACGGCGAGCCTTTCCGCGACGGCGCGTTCGACTTCGACGCCGTCGGGGATTTCGCGTTCAAGACGCGCGAGATCGAGTGCTCCAAGTGCGCGAACCACTGCGAGATCATCTGCGTCTACCGCGACGACGCGCTCATCGACTCCTGGGGCAACCGCTGCGACCAGGGAGCCGTGAAGGCGGGGCGATAGACCCGCGCGCGGGCTGACCCGAACACCCTTCGAAGCGCCCGCTCGCGCACGGCGCGAAAACCGCCCATCCGGGCTGGCTTCGCGGGCGGGTCGCCGCCCGCACGGGTTGGCGCAGGGGCAGGTCGCCACCTGCACGAGTGGCCGCGGGGCGGGTCGCCGTCCGGGTTGCACGCGGGCGTCGCTGCCTAGGTTGTCCGCAGGGCGTCACCGTCCGCCGGGTTCCCCTTTCAGACACAGCACGGAATGCATCGCGCGCGAAGCAAGTGCAAAGTTAACCTTGGTTTCGGAGCAAAAATCACGGTAGGGTACCGCAGCGGCTCCTGCACCCCGGAGGAGCGATTGCGTTTCCCCTGATCGCGTTTTCTTGCTTTCCCACGACAGGCGCGAAGAGCCCTTCAAGAGGCACTTTGCAGCCGAAAAGCGGTACCCAACCGTGATTTTTGACCCGAAAACGGCCTTCTTCGCGCGCCGGCCCCGCGCTTTCTCGCCGCGGAACCTGCGGCCGGGCTTTTTCCGCACCGCGTCTAGCTCAACCAGTGCACGCGGTCTTCCTCGTAGCGGTCCTTGCCCTTCGCGACCGGCTCGACCTCGGGGCGGCCGAGCGCGATGACGGCGAACGGCTTGAGGCCCGCCGGGGCGCCCACGATCTCGGACACGGCCGCCATGCGGTCGGGCTCGGGCGCGATCCCCATCCACACGGCGCCGAGCCCCAGATCGACGGCTTCCAGCAGGATGTTCTCCACGCAGGCGCTCATATCCTGCACGGCTATCTCGGGGAAGCGCAGGCCCTCCGTGCGCATGCACGGCACGATGGCGCACGCCGCGCCGGCGGCCGGCTTCGCGTAGGGGCTCGCCTCCGACAGCAGCTGCAGCGTGGCCCGATCGCGCGCCACGTAGAACTCCCACGGCTGCTGGTTGCCGCCCGAGGGCGCCGCCATGCCCGCGCGCAGCAGCTTGCGCACCTCGTCATCGGTCATCGGATCGTCCGTGAACTTCCGCACGCTCGCCCGCTTGAAAATCGCGTCCACCATGTTGTGCCTCCTTCTTTCGAGCAACTGTATGGGTCAATGATATCGTGCGTCGAGCTCGCCGTCGGATTTCGTTTTCCAAAATCAACAGAGGCTCGAGCCGCGGCGCCCTAGCGCGCTTTCCGTCTTTCGGCGCGCGGCGGCGCGATGCGATTGCCGGCAATGCCCGCCACCGGCGCTTGCACAGCCGGTCGCCGTCGTTCGACGATACCGGCCCCGCACTCGGATGTTCCCAGCCGTTAGGCGAAAGAACGCCTCCCGACGGTGCGCTTCGCTCCGAATCGCATGAATCTTGCGATGCGGCGCGGAGCTTCCTTCGGGATACTGCGTGGAGCAACCAAAGGAAAGGAACCGGCATGCTCGTGGAATTCAAAGGGATGTTCCCCGACGTTGAGAAGGCGGCGTTCATTGCGCCGAACGCGGCCGTCTGCGGCGACGTGATGATGGACGAAGGGAGCTCGGTGTGGTTCGGCGCCTCGATTCGCGGCGAGGTGGCGCCCATCCGCATCGGCAAGAACAGCAACGTGCAGGACAACGCCATGCTGCACAGCGACTATGACTGTCCCGTCACGCTGGGCGACCGCGTGTCGGTGGGCCACAACGCCGTCGTACACGGCGCCACTATCGAAGACGACGTGACCGTGGGCATGCACGCGACTGTGATGAACGGGTGCGTGATCGGCCGCGGCTCGATGATCGCGGCCGGCGCGCTGGTGAAGGAGCGTTCCGTGATCCCGCCGTGCTCGCTCGTGGTGGGCGTGCCCGGCAAGGTAATCCGCGCGCTCGACGCCGAGACGGTCGCGCGCAACATCGAGCACTCCCAAGAAGCCTACATCGCTGATGCGCGAGAATACGCGCAGGCCCGTGTGGTGCGGTAACGGCGGGACAGCGGTTGCGCGAAGCGCGAAGAACCATTCGGATAGATCGTTGGGGCGCTCTCCGAGCGCCCGTTCGCGCGAAGCGCGAAAACTATCGCCCAAGTTGGCGTAGTAAGTCAGCGAGAGGGGCCGGGGTGCGTCGGATTCGCGGGATCGCGCAGGTGCCGCGTACAACGGGTACGCAAGCCTGCGGGATCGCACGAAGGCGGCGTGCCCCGGCCCCTCGCAGCGTCGGCAGGTTCCGCGGGCCGGAGGCCCGCGGAACCAACCTACATCAGCTTCGCCACGTTCTGGGCGAAGGCGACCGGGTCGTCGATGGGCATGCCCTCGACCAGCAGCGCCTGGTTGTACAGCAGGTCGGCGTACAGGCGCACTTTGTCGGTGTCACCGGCTTCGTGGGCGGCTTTCAGCGTGTCGAACACGGGGTGCTTGGCGTTCAGCTCCAACACGCGCTGCGACTTCACGCCGTCGGGGCCTTCGGGGCCCTTCGACAGCACGCGCTCCATCTCCAGCGACACGGGGCCCTCGGTGGTGACGCAGGCGGGTGCGTCGGTAAGGCGCGCGGACACGGCCACCTTGGTCACCTGCTCGCCCAGCGCGTCCTTCAGGGCCTTGAACAGGTCCTCGTTCTCCTTCGTGGCCTCCTCGGCCTCCTTCTTCTCGTCCTCGGTGGCGAAGTCGAGGTCGCCCGATGCCACGTTCTTGAGCTCCTTGGCGCCCTCGCCGTCCTCGTTCGCGCCGTAGTCGCGCATGGCGGTGAAGCAGAACTCGTCAACGTCCTGCGTGCACAGCAGCACGTCGTAGCCCTTGCCCAGCACCGTCTTCACGATGGGCATCTTGTTCAGGCGCTCGACCGAATCGCCGGCGGCATAGTAGATGGCGGGCTGGTCAGCGGGCATGCCCTCCACGTACTCGGCCAGCGTCACGAGCTTGTCCTGCTTGGCGGAGTAGTACAGCAGCAGGTCGGCCAGCGTGTCCTTCTGCGCGCCGTAGCTGGCGTAGATGCCGTATTTCAGGCCGCGGCCGAAGTTCTCGAAGAACGCCTCGTAACCCTCGCGGTCGTTGTCGCGCATATCCTCCAGGTCGGACGTGATCTTCTTCTCGATCTTCTTGGCGATGGCGCGCAGCTGGCTGTTGTGCTGCAGCGTCTCGCGGGAGATGTTCAGCTGCAGGTCCTGGCTGTCCACCACGCCGCGCACGAAGTTGTAGTAGTCAGGCAGCAGCTCTTCGCACTTCTCCATGATGAGCACGTTGGAGCTGTAGAGCGCCAGGCCCTTCTGGTAATCCTTGCTGTACAGGTCGAACGGCGCGCGGCTCGGCACGAACAGCAGCGCGTCGTAGGACAGCGCGCCTTCGGCGTGCACGGAGATGGTGCGGGCCGGGTCGGCGAAGTCGTGGAAGTCGGTCTTGTAGAACTCGTCGTACTCCTCCTGGCCCACCTCGGACTTGCGACGCTTCCAAATGGGGATCATGGAGTTCACGGTGTCGAGCTCGGTGTAGTTCTCGAACTGCGGCACGTAGTCGTCGCCGGCGTCCTCGGGTTTCGGCAGCTCGCGCGACTTCGTCACCTCCATGCGAATAGGGTAACGCACGTAGTTGCTGTAGCGCTTCACCAGGTCCTTCAGGCCGTATTCGGACAGGTAGGTGTCGTAGTTGTCGTCGTCGGTGTTGTCCTTGAGCGTGATGATGACGTCGGTGCCGTGCTCGGCGCGCTCGGCCGGCTCGATGGTGTAGCCTTCCACGCCGTCGCTCTCCCACGCCCACGCCTCATCGCTGCCGTAGGCCTTCGACACCACGCGCACGCTCTTGCCCACCATGAACGAGGAGTAGAAGCCCACGCCGAACTGGCCGATGATGTCCACGTCGTCGCCCTGCACCTCGTCGTTCTCCATCTTGAACGCCATGGAGTCCGAGTGCGCGATGGTGCCCAGGTTGCGATCGAGCTCGTCCTTCGTCATGCCGATGCCGCTGTCCGACACGGTGACGGTGCGGGCGTCCTTGTCGAAGCTCACCTGGATGGCCAGCTCGTCCTTCGAAAGCTGGATGGACTTGTCGGTGAGGCTCTTGAAGTAGAGCTTGTCCACCGCGTCCGACGCGTTCGAGATGAGCTCGCGCAGGAATATCTCGCGGTTCGTGTAGATGGAGTTGATCATGAGGTCGAGCAGCTTCTTGCTCTCTGTTTTGAACTTGCGCATGGTGGCGTGCCTCTCCTTCGTCTGGAACAGTTGCTTCCACGGCAAGACCGCCGGACGGGCCGCCCCCGACGCGCGCTGCGCATCGACCTGTCTTAGCAGTCTAAGCCTTCGAGTGCTAAAACGAGATTGTAGTACGATGGCGGACTATGTCAAGAAACGCCATGCGAAAATGCGCCGAAGCTCACACGATCTCAGCAGTTGCGCGCACCCCGGTTGCACGCGAGCAACCACTGGCTGCCGGTGGCGCCGGCGTGGGGGCAGCCGATGCAGGAGGGTTCCTCGCAGGTCTCGGCGGAGGGCGGGGCGTCGGTCGCCGCAGCAGGCGACGTGGCGGCTTCGACGATGCTCTCGGCCAGCACCGTGGAAGCTCCGGAGGCGCGTTCGGCCTCCATCGCGCGCAGCACCAGCGCGGCGAACTGGCGCATGCCGCGCGCCGTGGGGTGCGTGCCCTCCAGGCCCTCGTAGTCGCGGCCGAGCGCGCCCACGTCGGCCACGCGGCAACCTTGGCGAGCGGCGGCGTTGCGGATGGCGGCGTTGTAGGCGTCGAGATGCACGCCGCGCAGGCGGTACGCGAACGTGGAGCCGTCGCGGCCGACCACGCGGCCCGGGCACAGGGTGCAGCACCAGATTTCGGCGCAGGGATAGGCGGCGCGCATCCGCGCGAGCATGGCCTCGTAGGCGGCTCCGAACCGCTCGGCCGCGTCGGCAGGCGCCAAACCGGGTTCGCGTTCCTCGCCCAGCGCGACAGCGTCCAGACACACGGGCAGCGCGTTGCCCCGGCCGGCCGCTTGGGCGTCCGCCCCACCCCATCCGTAATCGTTGATGCCGATGAACACGAGGATGACATCGGGGGTCTGCCCGTCGCGCGCGAGCGCCGCGATGCGCTCGGCGCTGTTGCCGGCCGGAAAGCCCGCGCCCTCCACCATGCTGCCCGAGTACGACCCGTTCGCCAGAAGCTCGCCGTCCAGCGCACCCACCACCTGCGCCCACCACGTGTCCTGCGGCGCGAGCACGCCGGTCGCCTCCAGCCGTTCGCTTTCGTAGAACACGCGGAAGCCCTCCGGATTGCACCCCTCGAACGTGCTGATGGAATCCCCCAGAATCGAGAACAGCCGCTTTTCCGTCATCGCTTGCCCTTCGTCGCCTCGTCGTATCCGGCCGCGCACGGCAGCGCGCGGCAGTTCGGCGACCATGATACTAGAAGCGCCTTGTTTCAGGTCATGCAACAACCCGAAACAAGGCGAAATGCAATTTCGCCCAAAAAGATGCCCGACCTCTTTTAAAGCACGGAGGAAGCGCCGGGAGCGTTTCGGAAACGGGACCGCAAGGAGGCTCGACCGCCGACGGGTTGGCGTCTGTTTGTCCGCCGTTAAACCAGCATTGACATTATGCAAGCCGGCGCGTCGTCGTCCTGAGCGAGCGGAGCGTTCGACGGTCCGGGGCTGTCGAGGCCCCGGGCACGCGGAGCGGGCGCGGGGAGGCCCCGCGAAGCAGGGACGGAGGATCCCCGTGCGGTGCCAACCGAAAGCGCTTGCTGCTGGCGCCGCGCGGGGTCCCTCGACTGCGGCGGCTCGCGCCGCCTCCGCTCGGGATGACAACCTGGGTGGGCGCATGTCGATGGCGGTTTAACAGCGGATTCTAGGCCGTCGACGCAAAAATCACCGACGCCCCCGTTTCCGAAGCGCCTGCGGAAAGATCATGCTGCTTTCAGCATCTTGCGACCTGCGGAAACATGCTCAACGCGCGAAGGCGGACGCCCCCGAGAGCTTTTGAGCGGGGGGCGTCGGTGATTTTTGCACCAAACGCAGGATTCTCCATGCTAAACCGCCGTTGACATTACGCGAGCCGGCGCGTCGTCGTCCTGAGCGAGCGGAGCGTTCGACGGTCCGGCGGGCTGTCGAGGCCCCGGGCGCGCAGAGCGGGCGCGGGGAGGCCCCGCGAAGCGGGGGCGGAGGATCCTGTGCGGCGACAGCTGCGACGGCCTGGTTGGCACCGCACGGGATCCTTCGACTCCGCGCTACGCGCTCCGCTCAGGATCACAGAGGGGGCGCGGTACTGCGCTCGGAGCGAAGGGCGCAGCGCCGCGCTTGGGACGACGGGCGGGGCGCAGGGCGCACTAGGAGCGGCAGGCGGAGGCGCAGCTGGTTACGCGAATCCCAACCACACGGCGAACTTCGGCACGTAGCCCATCACGAATATGACCAGGATCAGCGCCGGGATGCCGAATTTCAGCCACAGACGCGACCAGGCGGGGAAGCGCGCGCCCGTGCCCGTGTCGGCCTCGGCCAGGAAGTTGTCCCAGCCCCAGCCGCCCTTCGTCACGCAGAACAGCACGTAGAACAGGCTGCCCAGCGGCAGCAGGTTGTTCGACACGATGAAGTCCTCGATGGACTGGATGTCGCCGATGGCCGGAATCTGCACGCCCGCCAGCACGTTGAACCCGAGGGCGCACGGCAGGCTGAGCACCGTCACGATAACGGCCGTGCGCGCGACCGCCGTCTTGCGCGTCCAGCCCCACTTGTCCATGGACCAGCTGATGAGGTTCTCGAACACCGCGATGATGGTGGACAGCGCCGCGAAGCTCATGAACACGAAGAACAGCGCGCCCCACAGCTGGCCCATCGGCATCTGGTTGAACACGCTGGGCAGCGTGACGAACACGAGCCCCGGGCCGCTGTCCGGCTCCACCGCAAACGCGAAGCACGCCGGGAAGATGATGAGGCCCGCCACCAGGGCCACCGCCGTGTCCAATCCGCAGATGCGCAGCGCCTCACCCGTGAGCGAGCGCTCCTTGCCGATGTAGCTGCCGAATATCTCCATGGCCGAGATGCCCAGCGACAGCGTGAAGAACGCCTGGCCCATGGCCGCGTACACGGCGTCGCCGAACGTGGCCCACTGCTCGGCGGACGTCGCGCCCGCGAACAGCTTGCCGAAGTCGGGCACGAGGTAGAACTTGAGGCCCTCCAGGCCGCCCGGCAGCGTGACCGCGCGCACCACGAGCACCGCCATGATGCCCAAGAGGCACACCATCATCACCTTCGTGACGCGCTCGACGCCCTTCTGCAGCCCCAGGCTGCACACGAGAAAGCCCAGCACGATGACCACGAGCATCCAGCCCACCAGCTCGGTGGGGTTCGCCAGCATGTCGTTGAACACGGCACCCACGCCCGCGCTGTCCAGGCCGTTGAACGCGCCCGTGCCCATCTTCACCACGAACGACAGCATCCAGCCGCCCACCGTGGTGTAGAACATCATGAGCACCATGCACCCGATGTAGCCCCACCACGAGAACCAGTGCCATTTGCCCGACGGCTGCAGCTTGTCGAACGCCGCCGCCGAGCTCTTCTGGCTGGCGCGGCCCACGGCGAACTCCATCACCATGACCGGCAGGCCCAGGATGACGAGGAATACGAGGTACATAAGCACGAACGCCGCGCCGCCGTACTCGCCCGTGATGTAGGGGAAGCGCCACACGTTGCCCAGCCCGATGGCGCAGCCCGCCGATATCAGGATGAACCCCAGACGCGACCCGAACCGCTCCCGCTTGGCCTCGGCCATGCCACACCCCTCCGAAAAAGTCTTGTACGATATTGCCCCATTGGCAAAACGTTGCAATTGTACCCTAACAAGTCGGAGAAATGCGAAGCGTTGCGCGTTCTTGCGCGCTCGCCGCACAGACCCTATGATGTGCCTCAAGTCGGGCTTAATCGAAGGGGCGCGCCCATGAAAGAATACGAGTACGTAAGCGTCGACTACAAGATGATGGAAGTATTCATGCTCGGACGCGGCATCTCGGAGCATCGCGAGATCATCGACGACTACGCGGCGCGCGGCTACCGCTACGTCGACTCCATCATCACCGAGGTCGACAACGCCGCACACATTCGAAAGATCGACCTCGTTTTCGAAAAGGACGCCTAGCCGCGAACTCGCCCTACTCCTCGCCGCAGCTCAGGCGCCTTCGACCAACTCCTCCTCCACGAGGGCGAGCAGCTCTTCCTGGGAATGGATGCCCATCTTCTTGTAGATGCGGTAGATGTGGCTTTTGACGGTGGGGACGGAAAGGTACATGCGCTCCGCGATGGCCCGGGCCGTAAGGCCGTCCACCAGATGGCCAAGCACCTCCCGCTCGCGCGAGGAGATGCCGTAGCGCGCCTCGAGGTCCGCCAGGCCCTTCTCGTCGAAACCGGCGCCCTCCTCCTCGGCCTGTTTGAACGACGTGATGTCGCTCGGCACCAGCGAGAGGTAGGGCGACGCCGCGAGCCTCGAATAGTAGGCGTTCAGCTTCGCGATGAGGCTCTTGATGTACGGGCTGTCCAAGACCTCCTTCTTGGCCGCGAACCCGACTTCCAGGTAATACGGCTCCTTCATCTGCACCGCCACCGTGGCGTCGTCGCTCGAGTCCACCAGCTTGTGGAAGGCCGGAACGAACGTGATGGCCTCGTCGTTGGCTACGACGCGGAACCGAAAGGCGCTGTCGCTCGTAACCATGTAGATGGCGTTCTTCCCGAACACCTTCTCGGCCACGCGCTTGATGTCGCCGTCGGACGAGACGATGGGGCGCGATAGGATGTCGGCGCGGCTGAGCGCCCGCTTCGTGGCCAATTCCGACTTCTTGGACACGAGCACCTGGTCGTAGGAGATGAGGTACGGCTGGTATTCGAAGCCGTTCGACTGCAGCTTCTCGACAAGCGCCGCATTCCGCTCGTCGTCGGGGCTGAACAGGCAGAGCAGGCCGAGGGCGACGCAATCGTCCCCCTCGGCCTGCTCCAGAAGGTTGTCGACCACTTCCGCGTTGTCGCACTGGAAGTAGCGCGCGTTCGCGAATATCTGGTCGAAGCTGTCTATCAGCGGGTTGAACAGCGCCACGTCAAACGCGACGTTGTTCAGGTACACCAGAACGGTTTTCTCGGAAATGCCCGATTCGCTGGAGCGGATGTCGGCCACCCGGTCGATCATGCGCTGCTGGATGCGCAGCAGCTCCTTCGCGTCGTCGAGCAGGGCCTCGCCGTACGTGCTCAGAACCACCTTGCCCTGCGTCCGCTTGAACAGCTGGCACCCCAAGCTCGATTCGAGCGCGGACAGCGAGCGGCTCATACCCTGGGGCGTGATGAAATCCTCGTTCGACGCCGCGGCTATCGACCCGAGCTTCGCCACATCGACAAAGTACTTCAGGTAGTTCGTCTGCATTGCCTCACCGCCCTCGTCGCGCGCGGTCGCCGCGTTCGCACGAGCGCCAGCCGCGATCACCGGGCCGTGCCGCCAAGCTCAACCTGCGGCACGGCCGCGAAATCCAGATGCCTTTTCACCATGATAGCATGCTCGCGCGCGGCGCCTCGAGTCTGTGAACTTACGCCAATCCGAGCGCCCCGGCGATGAGCGGCGTGATGGAAACCGATATCACCACCATCACCAGGCTGGGGGCCCAACCCGTCTTCACCATGTCGCCGAACGAGAAGTACTTCCGGTTGCTCGAGTACGACAGCAGCGGCACGCCGTCCAGCGGAAGCATGAGGGCGATGGCCGACCACCACGCCACCATGACGCACGTGGCGGCGATGCTGCCGCCCATGCTCGCGATGATGCTCGCGAACGGCACCGCAATCAAGCCGGCGCACGCAGGACCGGCGGGTATGACGTTGTGCAGCAGGCAGGCGATAACGGAGAGCGCGATCATGGTCGCGAGGAGCGGCCAGGCGGTCATCGGCGCCATGACCACGTCGACGAGCCATTGCGTCGCGCCCGTGCCCATAAGCGCGGCCACCAACACGTTCACGGCCATCATGAGCAGCATCATGCCCCACGGGCTGTCTTCCAGGAAATCGTTGAACTGGATGGCATCGACGCCCGGGAAGAACATGAAGCCCAGCGCGATGAGGCTGACCACGGTGATGTCGATAAAGGGGATCCACGAGCTGAGAATCCACACGACCATGGTGACGAGCATGACCGCCAGGCCAGCTATCTCGTGGCGGGGGATCTTGCCGAGCGACTGGGCGCGCGCGATGCCGGAATCCACGGCGCTCTGGGTCAGCGGCTCGGGCTTGAATATCTTGATCAGCGCGAACCAGCCAGCGGGGATGGTGATGAGCGCCATGGGGAAGCCCATAGCGAACCACTGGACGAAGCTGATGGAAACGCCGAAGTTCTGCTCGATGAGCGTCATGGCCAGCACGTTGATAATGCAGCCGGAGGGCGTCATGGCGCCGCCGATGGCGGCTGCCCACGGGATGCCGATGGCTATGCACTTGGCGAACGCCGACTTCCCGCCCGTGGGGGTATCGTTGGCGTCGAGCACCGTGTAGGCGATGGGCAGCATGACGGCGCACAGCGGCAGGTTGTCCATAAGCGTGGAGATGAGCGCCGTGCCCACCATGAAGCCCAGGAGCACGCGCGGCGAGCTCGTGCCCGCCCACGACAATATCTTCCCCGTCAGGCGCACGGCCAGCGTCGACCGCGCGATGAAGCAGGCGAACGCGAAGCAGCACAGGTAGAAGATGATGGCGTTGTTGATGGAGGCGGTCCAGGCGCTGGCCGCGTCCATGATGCCGAGCAGGGGTATGAGGCCGACCATCGCCCAACCGGTTATGGCGATGGGCATGACCTCGGTCACCCAGAACAGGATGGCAACCACGAAGATGACCAACGACATCTTGCCGCCGAACGTCAGGCCCTCGGGGTTCGGCGCGAAGGCGACGGCCGCGAGGGCGGCGATGCCGGCCAGGATGATGACGAAGCGGATGAGAGGTGATTTCTTGCTCATGCTACAACTCCTTTATCGCGGCTGGTCGACGAGCACGTCGTCGAGCACGACGTCGGCGTGCGTGCAATCTGCCTCGAGCTCGATCGGCGCGAAGCCGTCCGCCTCGATGCGCACCCGGTAGTGCCGCTTGCCGCATTCGTCGTATTGAAAATCGCCGAACTCGTCGGTCTCGAGACTCGCCACGCACGAGCCGTCGTCGTCGAAGATGCCCACGCGGGCGCCGATGACGACCTCGTTCTCACCGCGGTTCGCCACCGTGCCGGCGATCCAGCGCTTCGGACGGTTCAGGTAGTACACGTGCGAACCCGCGCCTTCCAGCTCCTCGGCAACCGAGGCCGCGTCGAGTTCGTCCGCGAAGTCCTCCAAGTCGCCGTAGCGCAGGGCGCCCGTCGCGCACACGTCCACGCAGCGCGGCTCGCTCCAACCGTTGTCCATCAGGTGGGTGCACCCCGTGCACTTCTGGGGAACGTCCAGGGCCTCGTTCCAGTAGACCATTCCCAGGGGGCAGGCCTCGGCGATCTGCCGCTGCCCCTGCGCCTTCGCGGGATCGATGATCACCACGCCGTCCTCGCGGCGGTAGACCGCGCCGCCCTCGGCCGCCTTCATGCAGGCCGCGTCGTCGCACATGCCACAGAACGTGGGCGTGTAGGCCACGCGCACCACCGGCACGCGGCCGCGCTCTTTCTGCTCGACCTTGCACCAGAACTGACCGGTGGTCGGTTGCGGCAGCGCGTACGGGCTCCAGTCGTTGTCGCAATGCTCGTCTTTGCAGGCCAACTGGCAGTTGAAGCAGCCGTTGCACCTGTCCAAATCAACTACGAGGGCTTTCATGTCCCTACTCCTCCCCTATCAGATAGTCGCGAACGTCGGCGCCGTACTCCGGCGAGTAGTTCTTGCGACCGAATTCTTCCGGATACCGCGCGGCCAACTCGAACACGTCGACCTTCTCCACGCCGGCCAGATAGCCGGACGTCACCTCGCCGCTGGCGTTTTTCGAGGACGTGTGCGTGGGACAGATGAGGTTGATGTCGCCACCGCGATCCAAACCGCCGATGCCCGACACGATTACGTCGCTGTTCGCCCCATGATCCATGTACACCACGCCGTCGCGCACGCGCTCGGTGACCCGCGCGCCGCCCAGCACGGCCCCGCGCTCGTTGAACACGCTCACCACGTCGCCGCTCTGTATGCCGAGCTTCGCCGCGTCGGAGGGGTTCAACCACACGGGCTCGTAGGCGTAGCCGTCGGGGCCGACGACCTTGCACGTCTCGATCTCGCGGAACCACTCCACGTCGTCGAACTCCGCGTGCACGCGCCAGCGCGGGTGGTTCGACTCCACGAGGAACGGGTACTTCTTCGCGCGCTCGCTGTTCAGGCGGTCGTCGTGGCCGTCGCCCGCCTCGATCCAATGGGCCACCGGGCCGCGGATGTGGTCGTCGGGAAACTGCTCGGCGAGCGTGGGCGAGTAGTACTCGATCTTGCCGGACGGCGTCTCCAGCGGGAACATCTCGGGATTCTGCGCGAACCCGCTCAAGCCCACCATCTGGTCCTCCCAGCCCTCCACCGTGGGGATGAGTTGGTAGCGGTTGCGCTTGAACGCCTCGAAGTCCAGCTCGTCGGCCGGGATGCCGCACGCCTCGTAACCTTCCCTGATCTGCTGCTCGACCGTCTTTCCGCCGGTCATGCGGTGCTTGACGTCCTCGTAGACGCCGCCGTAGCGCTCGAGCTTCTCGGCCACGGCCTGCACGGCCTCCCAGTCGGACCGGGCCTCTCCCACGGGGTCGATGGCGGCCTGCTCGTAGATGACGGCGTTCCACTGGCCGCTGTCGCAATCGGTGCCGAAATCGCTCGTCTCGAACTTCGTGCAGATGGGCAGCACGATGTCGGCGAAGCGCGCGTCGTCTTCGAACCAGGGCGCCTGCACCAGGTAGAACTCCAGGTTGTCGCTCTTTAGGGCATCTTGGTACTCGTAGCCGCCGTTCAGGCTCGTGGAGAACGCGGGGTTGTCCGACCAGAGCATCTTGATGCCGGCGTTGCCGTCCGTGGGGAACTCCAGCTTGACGAACTGGTCGGGACGGTCGTTCGCCGCCGTGCCGTGGCCGTACCAGCTGAACGACTCGCCGCGCAGGGCCTTGTGCACGTGGCACTTCGCGATCATATGGTCGGCGTTGCTGCCGATGATCCACCCGTTGTAGGCCGCGGCCGTGCTCGGCGCGAGCTTCGAGGGCGGCATGGGGCTGCACGACGTCATGCCGAACAGGGTCCACTCGATGAACTTGATGGAGATGCGCCCCGGCATGCCCACGCCCTGCATGCCCAGCAGGTAGACTTCGAGGCGCGCCGGCTCGTGCGCGAACGCGGCGCGGATGAAGGAGCCGCCGTTGCAGTGGGCGATGGACACGTTGTGCCGCGCCCAGTAGCGGGCGAGCGCCTTGATGCGGTACGCGGGGATGCCGCAGATGGGCTCGGCCCATTCGGGCGTCTTCGGCACGCCGTCCTCGTTGCCCAGCACGTAGTACTCCAACCAGTCGAAGCCGATGGCGTGCGTTTCGACGTAGTCCTTCTCGTAGGTTCCCTCGGTCAGCCACACGTACGCGATAGCCAGCTGCAGGGCCGCGTCGGTGTTGGGAAGCACGGGGAACCACTTGTCGGCGTGCACCGCCGCGGTGTAGTTGCAGTCGGGCGCGATGGCGATGTGCTTGATGCCGCAGTCGTCGAACCAGTACGCCAGCTTCGAGGCGAGCTGCCCGCCCCACGCCGACGTCGTGGTCTCCAGGTCGCACCCCCAGTACAGCATGGCATCGCAGTTCTGGGCGATGTCCTGCGCCGTGTTCGTGGAGTGGGTGTTCTGCCCCACAGGGTCCATACCCCAAGCGTGCTTGGCCCCCCAGTACCAGCCCTCCCAGCTGTCGGGGTTGCGCGCCTGCACGGTGTAGCCGCCGCACAGCTCCAGCAGGCGCGTCATGCAGCCGTGGGGCGCATGCACCGCCTTGCTCTCGCCGTGGCCGTCGGCTTGGCACAGGATGGAGTACGGGCCGTACTCGTCGTGCACGCGCTTGATCTCGGCGGCGATGATCTCGGTGGCCTCGTCCCACGATATGCGCACGTACTTGCTCGTGCCGCGCGTCTCGGGGTGGCGCTCGCCTTGCGGATCCCAGTCGACGCGCTTCATGGGATGGGCCACGCGGTTCTTGGAGTACGTGCGCCGCTTGTACACCAGCGGGAAAGGCGGCGTGTACGACTTCATACCCGGTTCGAACGTCGTGCCGTTGCGGCCGGTCAGCGTCCAGTAATTCAACTCGTCCTTCGTGTACTGCTCGTCGTAGTGCACCGGCCTGATGCGCACAAGCTTGCCGTCCTTCACGTCGGCGGCGACCATGTTCGCCCCGCCTCCGCAGGCTTCCAACCCCAAATTGTGAACGACGGTCGTATCTGCTATCTTCATGCCTCTTCCTCTCACTCTTCGTCTCGTCTAGCAAGTCTTGGCTACTGGGCCTCCTCTGCATCTTGGGCGGCGCGCTCGGCCACGCGCACTTCGTGGACCTTCTTGTCCGATTTCACGAAAACGATGACGGCGACGGCCGCCAGAACCGCAAGCGGAGCGAGGACGAACTGGCCGTTCGCCTGCCAGCCGATGGAGGAAACCGTGGGCGAGACCACGTAGCCTCCCACCACCTGGGCCACGCCCGTGGCGAACGCCATGGTGGCGAGCGCGAGGTCCGTCTTTTTCGGCTCGGGCACGAGCACCGGCGTGATGGCGCGGGTCCCCGTGGGAACGAGCGCGCCGCACAGGCCCATGACGATGCTGGCCGCCCAAGGGCCGGTCATGTCCGACCCCGGCGTGAAGTACAGGAAGCCCATGCAAACGGCCACCAGCAGGTACCCTGCGGCGATCATCCACTTGCGGAAGTTGAGCTTGTCGGCCGCCACGCCGAAACCGATGCCCAGGGGAATGGAGATGAGGGCCGTCCAGTTGGGCAGCATCGACGAGTCGAACACGCTCAGGCCCTTGACGTTCTGCAGGAACGTCGGGTACAGCGTGTTGATGTTCGCCACGTAGTCGAACACCCACACGAAGAAGAACGCGCACACCACGATGCCGGCCACCATGAAGTTCTTGCCGGGGCGCTTGCGCTTCGACGGATCGCCGTCAAGAAGCTCGTTCTCCGGAACGGCCGGCATCTTGCAGCTGACCAGCAGCCAGACGATGGACACGACCTCCATGGCTATGGACACGTACCAAACGGGGTGCCACGAGAACGGAACCGCCGCGCCGCCCGCAGCCTCGAAGATCATCGGAGCCGTGAAGAACGCGATGACCACGCCCACCGGCGTCCACTGCGACCAGATGCCCATGCAGAGCCCCTGGTTCTTCAAGGGGAACAGACGCGGCATGATGTTCGGCCCGATGACGCAGATAAGGCCGTAGGATATGCCCTCGAGCGTGCGCCCCACCAGGAACAGCGCGGTATCCGTTGCGAACACGCACACGAGCGACCCCACCAACTGCAGAACCGAGGTCACGACGATCGAGAACTTGATGCCCAGCCGCTGCATGACCAGCATGCCGGGAAACGCGAGCAGCATGCCCGCTATCGAGTACACGCCCATGATCTGGCTGAGCATGTCCACGGACATTCCCAGATCGGAGCCGATGTACTGAATGGCCGGCGCGGCCTTGAACTGGTTGAACGTGGCGGTGAACCCCAGAAAGAACAGGGCCGCGAAGCATATCCACCGCTCTCTCGAGTTCAGCTGCCTGTCTTGAACCCCGTACTTCGCCACCGATGACGCCATAAGCCCCCTCCTCCTTCGAACGCACTCCCCTTATCGCAGCGGGGGACGGTTGGGAGCAGGGATAGCTCCGGCAGAAGGGACGATGGTCCTTGTTCGAATCGAACCCGTCGTCCGACCGTTCGACCGCGCAAGGATATAGTGTCAAAGGTGGGCGGCCGAAACCATAAACAACGAATCCGCCAGGGGTTCATACTCTGTTGCGACTCATACTGCGCAGGGAAACAGGGCATGCGGAAGCGTGGGCATGCTTGTCCGAACAGGCATTTCTTTGGGATTATGATCGGTTGCGAGCGTTTCGATGACGCGTTCGGTTAGATCAAATTGATACGGCCGCCATCCTTGAACGCCGCCCGCCCGGTATGATTTTTTGCGCCGCGCCTACCGCACTGTGTACTTCTCGACGGCTTCCTCGTTCAGCGTCACGCCGAGGCCCGGCCCGGCGGGCGGGTAGACGCGGCCGTCCTCCATGCGTATCTGCTCGTTGATCAGGCTGGGACGCGCAGGATCCTCGTAATCCATGAACTCGCAGGGGTAGCTGATGGTTTTCAGCGCGCAGCCCATATGCACGATGGCGGTCATGCCCAGATCGCTCTCGGACTGGCTGCCTATCATCATCGGACGGTGGTACGCCTCGCACAAAGCCGCGATCTTGCGACCGTAGGTGTAGCCGCTGCGGGGTATCTTGATCATCATCACCGAGAGCGCGTCGATGTCTATCTGGTGCGCGATGTCGTACAAGGTGAAGTTGCTCTCGTCCCCCGCGATGGGGATGTCGATGGCGTGCGCCAGGCGCACGCGGTCCTTCTCGTTCGTCGCGGCCATCGGCTCCTCGAAATAGTCCAGCTCGCCGCGCAGCGCATCGTGCACCCGCTTCGCCTCGAAGTACGTGTAGCTCTGGTTGCCGTCGATGTAGAGCCTCGTGTCGCGCGTGACCACCTGGCGCAGCGCGTGCACGCGGCGGATGTCGGCGTCCGCATCGACGCCGCCCTTCACCTTGAAGGCCCTATACCCTCTGCCGTTCAGCTCGCGCGCCTGGTCGAGCATGGCCTCGTCGCTGGTCAGCCACAGAATGCGGCTCGGCTCGATGCTGTCGCGGTAGCCGCCGAGCAGCTTGCGGCACGGCAGCCCGCACGCCTTGCCCATGATGTCCCACAGCGCCACGTCGATGCCGCCCTTGGCGGCGAGGTTTCCCTTGATGAACGCCATCTTCTCGTGGACCTTCTCCACGTCGAACGGGTCGATGCCCGCCACCAGCGGCTCCAGCAGGTCGTTGATCACGTGCACCATGCCCACCTGCGTCTCACCGTAGATGTTCTCGCGGGGAATGGCCTCGGCGATGCCCTCGACGCCTTCGTCGGTCATGATCCGCACCAGCACATGGGCCTGGCTGGTCATGCGCCCGGTGGCCCATTCCATGGGATGAGGCAAAGGAAGGTTCACCGGAACAGCCCGCACGCTTTGGATCTTCATGCTCGATCATCGCCTTTCGTCTGCGCCGGGGATCGAATTTCCCCGGCCGCTTCTACATCGCTCCGTCAGCCGGAACCCGGTTGGCGATTGCCTTCTTCTTCCTGCTGTTCAAGGCCGCTTCCACGCCGATGGCCGCGATGCCCAGCCAGATGAGCGCGAAGCAGATGCCGTGGGCGAGCGTGAACTGCTCGCCGTAGAACGCCACGGCCAGCACCAGCGCGATGGTGGGGCTCACGTACTGGATGAAGCCGATGACCGTGAGCGACACGCGGTTGGCGGCGGCGGAGAACAGCAGCAGCGGAACGGCCGTCAGCACGCCGCATCCCGCGAGCAGCGCCATGTCCGCCACCGGCCCGGTGACAGCCATGGCGTCGGGCGTGGCCGGCACGATCTGCCAGATCCACGGCGCGATCGCCCCCACGCCCAGCGCCACGGCGCCGATGAGCCCCGTCAGCAGCGACTCGAACGCCATGCCGGGCAGGGCCGGGTAGCCGCCCTTCTTCTTCACCGCGCCGTACACGCTGAACGTGAGCGCCAGCGCGAAGGCTATCCAGATGTCGCCGCCGTTCGCGACGATGAAGTACCCCACGCCCAGCGCGGCGAGCGCCGTGGCGACCTTCTGCATGGGGGTCAGCCGCTCTTTGAAAACGATCATTCCCAGCGCGATGCTGCACAGCGGGCACAGATAGTACCCGATGCTCGTCTGCAGCAGGTGCCCGCTGTTGGCCGCCCAGATGTACACGCCCCAGTTGCACGAGACGATGAGCCCCGAGGCCAAAAACGTGCGCACCGCGCGCGGATCGCGGAACAGGTAGAGGAAGCGCGTTCGCTTCACCAGCACGCACAGGGCGATAACCGCCGCGCACGACCACACCATGCGCCACGCCAGCACCTCGAACGCGGGAATGGCCGAAAGAAGCTTCCAGTACACGGGCATAACGCCCCACAGCAGGTAGCATCCCAGCCCCTGCAAGAACCCCGTCCGGTCGGTACGCTGTTCGCTTTCGCCTTCCGCCACTGCCTGCTCGCTCACAAACCCGCTCCTCGCTCTCGATATATCCGCTGCATTATACCTCTACGCCGGCTACCCCTCGACACCGAAACGCAACGGGTCGGTAGACCGAAGGTTGCTTGACGGTGTCGGAGGCAAACGTTATTGTTGTCGCTACAACTGTTTAGCTCGACCACCGAAGGACCGCCCATGTTCATGAACGACATATCCATCATCGTGCGCCACATGCGCGTGTTCGCCGAGCGCCGCATGGCCGAAGAGGGGCTCGGTTTCCCCGAGCAGCTCGTGATCATGTGCCTCGCGGCCAGCGGAACGTCGAACCAGGAGCGCATCGCGTCGTTCCTCGACATCGACAAGGGCGCCGTGGCGAAAACGGTGGCGAAGCTGGAGGCGAAGGGGCTCGTGGACGGCAGGACGAACGAGGACAACCGCCGCGAGAAGATACTGTCCCTCTCGCCCGCCGGCCGCCAAGCCATCGAGCGCATGCAGGACGCGCTGGCTTCTTGGGAGGACCACGTATTCGCAGGCGTCGACCGCGAGGACCGCCTTGCCGCCGAGCGCGCCATCGCCCGCATGGCGCAGAACTCGCACGCCATGATCAGGAACGAGGACTAGCATGTCGCGATCGAACAGCAAGGGCTACGTGATCGTGGCCGTCGTGTACCTTTTGGGGCTTTTCATCGGCGCGCTCGACACCGGCATCGTCACCCCCGCCCGCACCGTCATTCAGGGAAGCCTGCACGCCGACGAGCAGTTGGGTGTGTGGATAATCACCATCTACACGCTGGCCTACGCGGCCGCCATCCCCGTAATGGGCAAGCTGGCCGACCGCTACGGCCGCAAGCCCATCTACCTTACCAGCATCGCGCTGTTCGGCGTCGGCTCGCTGTTCTGCGGCCTGGCCCAGGACTTCGGCAGCTTCGAGCTGCTGCTGGCGGCGCGCGCGGTGCAGGCCATCGGCGGAGGCGGCATCATGCCCGTGGCCACCGCCGAGTTCGGCACGGCGTTTCCCGAGGAGAAACGCGGTATGGCGCTGGGCCTCGTGGGCGGCGTGTACGGCATCGCGAACGTGTTCGGCGCCTCGGCCGGCAGCTTGATACTCGACGTGTTCGGGCAGCAGAACTGGCAGTTCATATTCTACGTGAACATCCCCATCTGCCTGTTCATCATGGTGGCGGGCGCGCTCGTGCTGTCGAACTCCAAAGAGCGCGACGTCCGGCCCATCGACGGTTGGGGGATATGCGTGCTCATCGTCATGGTGCTGAGCCTGCTGTACGGCCTGCGCAACCTCGACTTCTTCGACTTCGGGAACTCCATCGCCTCCCCCGAGGTCTACCCGTTCCTCATCGCATTCGTCGTGCTGCTTCCCGTGTTCGTGTTCGTGGAGAAACGCGCCTCCGACCCGGTGATGAGCCTGGCGTATTTCAAGAACGCCAGTATCGTCATCACCCTCTTGCTCTCCATCATCACGGGCGTGGTGATGATGGGCATGATCTTCATCCCGCAGTTCTCGGAGAACGCCCTGCGCATGCCCGCCGGGTCGGGCGGCTATTTCGTCATCATCCTGGGCGTGTTCGCCGGGGTGGGCTCGCCTGTGTCGGGCAAGCTCATCGACCGGTTCGGCGTGAAGGTGGTGCTGGGTTTCGGGCTGGCCGCGTCGGTTGCGGGCTCGCTGTTTTTGGCCCTGGTGGCCACGGCCTACCCCACCGTGGTGAACGTGGTGGCAAGCCTGGTGCTCATTGGGCTGGGCATGGGCTTCACCATGGGCACGCCGCTCAACTACATGATGCTGGCCAAGACGAAGGAGGCCGAGGCGAACTCGGCGCTCGCCACCCTGTCGCTCGTGCGCTCCATCGGCACGGCCGTGGCGCCGGCCGTCATGGTGGCCTTCCTCGCCCACGCGGGGGCGACGGTGCAGGACAACCTCGCCGACGAGCTTCCCAACCAGGTGAACGTGCCGCTGCTGGACTACGAGCAGGAGGTTACGGACAAGCTGGACGAGCTCAAGGCGAACGACGCGCT
This sequence comes from Gordonibacter massiliensis (ex Traore et al. 2017), assembly GCF_019731765.1. Classification (NCBI taxonomy): domain Bacteria; kingdom Bacillati; phylum Actinomycetota; class Coriobacteriia; order Eggerthellales; family Eggerthellaceae; genus Gordonibacter; species Gordonibacter massiliensis (ex Traore et al. 2017). The sequence goes on from NZ_JAASIO010000001.1 coordinate 52,288, forward strand.
TGGCGACCAACTCGGCGACATGGACCTGCCCGATCTGGCGTCCATGCACACCGTCGACGTAAGCATGGACGCGTCCGACGGCTCGGTCGACGTGCCGGACGATGCGATGGAGGCCATGAAGAACGCCGACGTCACCACGATCGTGGGCGACGCGAAAGCGCTTGCGTCCGCCATGTTCGATCAGATGGCGCCCACGATAACCAGCGATATCGATGAAGGGCTGGACAAGGGCCTGAACGGCGTTGACGCGGCGCTATCCGAGGTCGAAGGGAAGCGCGCCGACCTTGAGCAGGCCGTTGCGGCCATGGGACCTGCCGCCCCGCCGGCCATGCGCTCGGGTGCCGATGCGCTGCAAAGCGCGCAAGGCGAACTGTCCACCTTGCGCGACCAGATGCAGGCCATGAAGGACAGCGTGCCGAAGGCCCTCGAAGGCGCCAAGCAGGATTACCTGCACCAGATCGACGATCGCTCCGAAGCCATAGAGTCCGCGTTCCAGCGAACGCTCAACGAGGGATTCCGCGGCCTGTTCCTGCTGGTGGGAGCCTGTTCGGCGGTAGGGTTGCTGCTGCTGGCCTTCTACCGCAACGAAGGCGCGAAGGCGTAGGGAGCGCCGACGCAAGCTTGCATGCTTCCACGTCGATGCCGCGCCGAATACGCAGGTTGCCCGCTCTGCTACCATAGAGGGCAACCTGTTCGCCTTTGCTCACCTTCGAAACGGAGCGTTTGCTATGTACCGCTACGTGCTTTTCGACCTCGACGGGACTTTGACCGACCCGCAAGAAGGCATAACCGCCTGCGTTCAGCACGCGCTCGCCGCGTTCGGCATCAGCGAGGCTGCCGACCAGCTGACCCACTTCATCGGGCCGCCGCTGCATCGCTCGTTCATGGAATGCTACGGTTTCACCGACGCCGAGGCAACCGAGGCGGTGCGCGTGTACCGCGAGCGCTTCGGCACGCTGGGCATCTTCGAGAACCGCGTGTACGAAGGGGTGCCCGAGCTCTTGGAAGAGCTGGCCGACGCGGGCATCGTCACGGGCGTGGCCACCTCGAAGCCCGAACCTTACGCGGTGCGCATCCTCGAGCACTTCGACCTCGCTCGCCACTTCGACGTGGTGGCCGGCAGCAACATGGACGGCTCCCGAACCGACAAGGGCGACGTCATCTGCGAGGCCTTGACCCGTCTCGGCCAGCCGAGCAAGCGCGAGGTGATCATGGTGGGCGACCGCAAGCACGATGTGGAGGGCGCGCGACGCGAAGGCATCGACGCGATAGCAGTGAGCTGGGGCTACGCGCCCGAAGGAGAACTGGAAGCAGCCGCGCCCGCTTTCTTGGCGTCGACGTTGTCCGACCTTCACGACCTTCTGCTCCACTCGAATGGATGCTCGAAAGACAAAGGAGAACAATCGTCTATCTAAAATCTGCGATCAAAGCATTTCAGAAAAACGGGTGCAGATTCTAGACCTGCACCCGTTTCGATCTGACCAGCTTATGCGGTTAGCTCCTTAGAACTCCAGCTCCTTCAGTCGGTCGAACACAACGTCCTTGCGGGTGAGGAAGTCCCAAGGGTCAAAGATCTCGTCGAGCACCTCGGCTGAGAGGTTCGCCTCGGGGTCGGCTTCGAGGTTCTCGCGATAGGTGGGGCCGTCCACGGCGTTCTGGATGTCCTCCCACACCTTCATGGCGTTGCGCTGCACGATGACGTAGGCGTCCTCGCGGCTGATGCCGGTGTCCACCAGGGCCAGCAGCACCTTCGAGCTGAAGATGAGGCCCTTCGTGCGCCACAGGTTATGCTCCATCTTGGCCGGGTAGGTCTGCAGGCCGTCCAGCATCCACTGCATCTTGCCGAACATGTAGTCCAGCGCGATGAAGCTGTCGGCCAGCGCCACGCGCTCGGCGCCGGAGTGGCTGATGTCGCGCTCGTACCACAGCGCCACGTTGTCGAACGCCACCTGCGCGTTGCCCTTCACGGTACGAGCCAGGCCGCAGACGCGCTCGGCCGTGATGGGGTTGCGCTTGTGCGGCATGGCACTGGAGCCCTTCTGTCCCTTCGCGAACGGCTCTTCGGCCTCGATGACGTCGGATTGCTGCAGCAGGCGCACCTGCATGGCGATGGACTCCAGCGTGGAGGCCGTCACGGCCAGGCCGGCCATCACCTGCGCGTGGCGGTCGCGCGCCAGCACCTGCGTGGACAGCGGGTCGGCCTCAAGGCCCAGGCGCTCGCACACGTACTGCTCGACGAACGGGTCGATGCTTGAGTACGTGCCCACCGCGCCGCTGATGGCGCCCGTGGCGGCAACCTTGCGGGCCTCCTCCATGCGCGTCTGCGCGCGCTTGAGAGCCCAGGCCCAGCTGCCGAACTTCATGCCGAACGTCATGGGCTCGGCGTGGATGCCGTGCGTGCGGCCCACGCACAGCGTCTCCTGGAACTCGAAGGCGCGGCGCTTGCACGTCTCGCCCAGCTGCTTGATGTCCTCAAGAATGATGTCGATCGCCTGCGTGATCTGGTAGCTGAGCGCCGTGTCGCCCAGGTCGGACGACGTCATGCCGTAGTGCACCCAACGGCTGGGCGGCTCCTGGCCCTCCGGCACGTCGGCATCGATGTACTCGGCCATGTTCGTGGTGAACGCGATGACGTCGTGGTTCGTCACCTTCTCGATCTCGTCGATGCGCTCCACGGTGAAGTCGGCGTGCGCGCGGATCCACGCGGCCTCTTCCTTCGTGATGCCGGACTTGCCCAGCTCGGCCTGCGCCTCGCACGCCAGCACTTCGATTTCCTTCCAGATGTTGAACTTGTTTTCCAACTCCCAGATGGCGCCCATCGCCGGGCGCGTGTAACGGTTGATCACGCCGGTCCCTTTCCCACGTCGTACCTGATGGCAACCAGCATACCGCACCGCGGGCAAAGCGCGTCGTTTTCCACGGAAAGCGCCGAGGGAATGCGCGTCGAAAGAAATGGGCTGTACAGCGTCCTGCAAGCACCTCAGCACAAAATAACGGTTATGAACGATTTTCGCTTCTACGCGTAAAGTACGACCTGGGATAATACCGCGATCACTTGAAAACAAGAGGCCAAAATCATTCATAAACGTCATTTTGTGCTGAGGCAATCTGACGGATGCGCTATCGCTTGACTTCCTTATCTTTGTTCGAGTAGTATATTTCCTATTATTTCACTAGGTTATTAGGAGGCATCGAACGTGGATCAGGTATTGAGCGAGGGGTGCGCACGCGGGCGCGTTCGTTCCGTGAACGTGTCGAAGCGCAAGGGTGGCCGCAAGACGCCGTGCGCGGAAGGCGTGGCCGTCGAGGCCCACCGCGGCGTAGCGGGCGATGCGCATGCCGGCGACTGGCACCGGCAGGTGTCGCTGCTCGCATGGGAATCCATCGAGAAGGCGCAAGCCATGGGCCTGGACGTGGCAGAGGGCGACTTCGCGGAGAACGTCACCACCGAGGGTATCGACTTGCTGTCGCTGCCGCTGGGCAGCCGCCTGCGCATCGGGGGCGACGTGCTGTTGGAGCTGTCGCAGATCGGCAAGGTGTGCCACACGAAATGCGCGATCTACCACCTGGCCGGCGATTGCATCTTCCCTCGCGAAGGCGTGTTCTTCGTAGCGCTAGAGGATGGCGAAGTGAAGCCAGGTGATCCCGTCGAGGTGGTTGCCCTCGGCGACGACACCTGCGCCTACACCCCGCCCGAAGCCTTGGAGGAACTGCGCACGGCGCATGAGCGATAGGCTAAGCACACGATAGCTCGTCATGTCGAAGGGCCGCGCAAGCTGGGCGTGCGGAAACGAAATAACCTGAAGAGCCGTATGGAACGCGAGGGGGAAGACGCTCCGGGTAGACCGTAGGGGCGATCTCCAGAGCGCCCGTTCGCGCGAAGCGCGAAAACAGACCCGCAGGTTGGCGTAGTAAGTCAGCGAGAAGCCCCCTCGTGCCCGAGATTCGCAGGATCGCGGAGGCGAAGCGTACTTCGGTACGCGAGCTTCCGGGATCGTGCGAAGATCGGGTGCGAGGGGGCTTCGCAGCGTCGAGTCGTTCCGCGGGCCGTAGGCCCGCGGAACCTACAGCCCCTTGAACAGCGCGCGTACCTCGTCCAGGACTTCGGTGTCGGCTACGACGATGGCCTTGTCGCCGGGGTACAGCACGGTTTCCTCACCGGCCACTTCGACGTTGTCGTCGTCCTTGGGCGACACGGCCGCTATCAAGCTGTTCTCCGGCATGGGCACGGAGGAGGCCAAGATGCCCGCCTCGTTGGAGTGGTAGCGCATGCGCGGCACGGTGATCTCGGTGAGCAGCACGTTGCCGTGCGTGAGCGACGACGCGACGCTCACGCTGCCCAGCAGCGTTTCCTCCTCGATAAGGTTCGCGATGAGCGTGGTGGACGACACGCTCTCGATGCCCACCTCGCGGAATATGCGCAGGTTTTTCGGGTTGTTCACGCGCGCGATGCAGCGCGGCACGTTGAACACGCGCTGGGCGATTTCGCACGACACCAGGTTGTCGTCGTCCTGGCCCGTGGTGGCCACGAACACGTCGGCCTTGCGAATGCCGGCGTCCTCTTGGTACTTCGAATCGCAGCCGTCGCCGTGGATAACCAGGTAGCGCCCCTCCAGCACGATGGACAGATGGTCCGCCGTCTGCAAGTTCTCCTCGATAACGGCCACGTCGTTGCCGCTTTGCAGCAGCACCGAGGCAAGGTACTCGCCGATCTTGCCGCCTCCCGCGATAACGATGTACATTAATCTTCCTTTCATGACAAACTTACCGGTCCATCAAGGTCAGCGAGGCTTTCTATGGTGCCCCGTATTGCCGTGTTGCGCGGCCGAGCGTGCTTCGCACGCGAGGGTAAGCGCATAAGCGGCAAGGCGGGGTGCCATAGAAAGCCGCAGCGTCGACCCGTTCCGTCGGCTGGCAAGCCGACGGAACCTCAGTCCTGAATATAGCGAGAGAACTGGGCGATGAGCTCGTGGCGTACGCAGACGAGCACGGAGTCGCCGTGGTAGAGGATCGAATCGCGCGTGGGGATGGACGATGCCGAGCCGTCGCCGCGTTCGAACGCGATGATGCGCACGTCGTGGTCGCGCTCCATCTCCGACACGCGAATGGTGCGATGATCGGTGTCGCGCCAGCTGAGGTCGAGCGAGAAGCGCAGCAGCTCGAATTCGCCGAACGTGTCGATGTGGGCGCCATGGCCCGACACGATCTTGCTGAACACGTCCTCGGCCACCAGCGACGTGCCGCACACATGGTCGATGCCCAGCTGCATGTAGGCGCGCTCGTGGTCGGGGTTGTACAGGCGCGCGATGACGTGCGGCACGCCGAACAGGCGGCTTCCCACTTCGGCCACCATGAGGTTCGTGTTGTCGAACTGCGTGACGGCGGCGATGACGTCGCAATCCTCCACGCCCGCCTTCACGAGCGTCTCCTCGTCGAAGCCGAGGCCCTGCACCGTCGATCCGTTGAAGTTGCGGCCCAGGTTGGCGAACGCGTCGGCGTTGCGGTCGATGACGCACACGTTGCTGCCGTTGTCCGACAGCATGTTGGCCAGCTGCGAGCCCACGCGGCCGCAACCGACCACGATGACATTGCTCATACCGATCCTCTCATCAAGCGCATCGCATGCGCCGATTTTCTACTGAACCCAGCATACTGCATGTGCCGCGCGCACGGCCAGCATCGCCATCGAACGGCAACAAACAAAACGCCCATCGTTCCGCATCGTCCAACCCTCCAGAGTCGATCAGGAAAATAGGAACGGGCGTTTCACGAGAGAAAAGCCCGACGCGCAGCAGGGCCGCGATATGAAAAACGCCGGCTCAAAGTGGCCGGCGTTCCAAAAACTAGGCTCGCATGGGAGCGATTAGATCATCTGCATTTGGCCCAGCGTGGCGTTGAACCAATGGTCGGTGTTCGGCGGGCAGTACTTCGCTGCGTTCGCATACGTGATGGAGTAGCCGTAGCCTTGCGCCAAACCAGCCACATGGGCGTTGATGGCCTCTTCCCAGTTCGACCAGCTTCGGTCGCCCCAGCCCCACGCGTTGTACGGAAGGAAGCACTTCACGCCCTTCGAGCTCTCGGTGTTGGAAATGGCAGGCGACCAGCGCGGGTCAACGCCGTTGTCCCAAGCGGCCGTGGCGAACGTCACGCCCTGCCCCGCCAACGGCGATCCGGCCAGATAGGCGTCGATGCGCTGGGTCCATTCCGCGATGAAAGCTTCCTTGCCCACGGAGAAGTCCACGTCGGGCAAGCTGGCCAACGCCGAAGCGGCGCTGTCTTGGGCGGCCTTCGCCTGCTGTTCGGCCTTCGCGGCCTCGGCGGCGGCCACGCGAGCAGCCTCCTCGGCGCGGGCGGCTTCCTCGGCGGCACGGCGCTCGGCCTCTTCTTGCTCTTCGATAGCCTGGATGCCCTTGGAAATGTCGCGCTTGGCGGTGCTGACGAGCACCGTCGCTTCGCGCGCGGAAGAATCGGATGCGCTCTGCGCGAACGTCGTTGAGTCCGCATCGGACGCCGGCGCGCTCATGGCGTCGATGCCGAACGCATCGACTTCCTGCGCGCTGCCGCCTGCGGAGGCGATGCCGAAGCCGATGCACCCTGCGAGCACGATGGATGCGCACCCAACCGCCGCTACTTTCGCGACGATGCTCGACTTCCGCTGCTTGTATCGTATGTCAGCCAAACCTCGGTTACCTTTCATTGACAGCGCACGACCAAGCCGCCGAAGCGGTGACAGCGTAGTAGATTGTGGTGGGTGGTTGCTGCCGAAGGGCCGATATGCTGTTTTGTCGGGGTTCATTTTAGCTTATCGAACCCCTGGGGGGCAAAAAAGTATGGAGACGGCCTCCACGTTTTGTTCGCTTGACAAACGCAGATACCCCGGAGGCGCAGGTCGCCACCCATCATCGGACCATGCGTTTTTTTCGAACATTTCAACCCGTGGTGAAACGCGACGGGCAGCGGCGCGGGCCGCCGACGAGAAGTTAGCGGGCGGGCGTCACGCTCACCTCGAAGGGGAAGGAGAACTCTCGGTCGAAAGGCAGATCCACCACGAGGTAGTCGAGCGGACCGGGAACGGAGAACCACATGAGGCCGACGATGCAAAGCAGCACGAGGCACAGCGACCCCGCAAGCAGCAACCGCGGAGAGTGCATGGCGCCACCCGCGATAAAAAGCCCCGCCGCCACGATCAGCAGCGGCCACAGGTTGGCGAGCACGCGGGGCACGGTAGCCCATCCCACCACGCCCAAGCTCATGCTCAGCAGGGCGGTGCCCAAGAAGAAGAACGCAAGGCCGCCCGCGATCCGCGCCATGCGGCGGCCCGGCACCGCCGGCACCGCCAGCTGCAGAATGCCGATGACGATGAGGAGAAGCGGCCAGAACTGCCACCACGACACCCCGTCGATGCTCCCTGACAAAACCACGGCGACGCCGAAGGACAGCAGGAACGCGCCGAGCATCACGGCGGCCTTCACGACGTTCTCGCGCTCGGGCCGCGCGGCCCCGGCCCGAGCGCGCTGCGTTACGCAACGCGTTCGAGAAGCTCGAGGCTCCGCCGGGTGCGAAGAGCCTGCGAGGCCCGGCTGCTGCGGCATCGGTCGGTCGACGGCGTCGGATCCGGCAACCTGTCGCTCGGCAGAGGTCGAACCCGGCTCCTGGGAGCGGGCGCAGGCGGGCGGAACGCTCTGCGCCGCCCGCTCTCGCTCTTCGCCTGCGGGAGCTTGCCAGCCGGGAGCGTGCCATCCTGGCGGCGCCTGCCAGCGTGCCTGCCGAGCGCGCTCGGCGGCCTCGGCCGTGGGCGGTTCGGGAGGAACGTGCCCCGTGCCGGCATAGGCGTCGTAAGGCAGGTGCTGGCAGGCGGCCGCCACTTCCGATGCGGCGCGCGCGGCGTCGTCGGCCCGATCGCGCGCGGTTCCGTAGTCGATGGAGCCGTACGTGTCGGACCTCACGGAATGCGGCTCCACCTCCACGGGCCCGGACTCGTCCGGAGCAACCGGCAAAACGATCCACAGCACCGCATAGGCCACGGCGAACAACCCTGCGGTGAGCAGCGTGAGCGCGACGGCGAGGATGCGCGCCACCAGCGGATCGAGGTCCAGGCACTCGGCCGCACCGGCGCACACGCCTCCGATGAGCGCGTGGCGAGAGCGATAGAGCGTCCTTTCCGACTTCATGCCGCCTCCTGGCCGAACCGTTTGCGCCGCAAGGCTATAGCGACCCGCGGTGCGAAGCGCCTTCGGAAGCAGGCTCTTCGGCGCGTGTCGCCGACGCGCCCGCTTCGCTCCCTGCGGAACCGTCCGGCACCGCTTCGCGCGTCACCCGGATGTTCGAAATGCGCCTGCGCCGCATGGCTTGGATCTTGAACCGGTATCCGCCGAACTCGAACTCGTCTCCCACCTGGGGCACGATGTCTATCATGCCCATGAGCCATCCCGCGATCGTCTCATAGTCGTCCGACTCGGTGACGGGCCAGCTTAGCTTGAGCGCGTCCTCCACGGGGAAGCGGCCGTCCACGAGCCACGTTCCGTCCGACAAGGGCGTGATGAACTTGTTCTCGATGTCCGACTCGTCGATGATCTCGCCCACGATCTCCTCGACGATGTCCTCGACCGTGATCAGGCCGTCGGTGCCGCCGTACTCGTCGACCACGATGGCCATCTGCTGCCGGTTCGTCTGCATCTCGGAGAGCAGGGGGAACAGATCCTTCGTCTCGGGCACGAACATGGCCTCGTAAGCGTAAGCCTCGACCGGCTCGTTCTCCTTGCCGTCCATGAGGGGTGCCAGCAAGTCCTTGTAATGCACGATGCCCACGATGCGATCGATGTCCTCGTGGTACACGGGCAGGCGCGAGTAGCCCGTGCCGCGCATGCGCTCCACCGCCTGGCGCACGGTTTCGACGTCCTCCACCAAGATCATGTCCACACGCGGCTGCATGACCTCGTGCACCGTCATGTCGCCCAGATCGAGGATGTCGTGGATCATGCGCTTCTCGTCGTCCAGCAGCTCGTCGTTGTCCGTGACCATGTACTTGATCTCTTCCTCGGACACGGTCTGCCGCTCGTCGGCGTCCTTGATGCGCAGCAGGCGCGACAGGCCGTTCGCCGACGCCGAGGTCAGCGCCACGAGCGGGCGCGCGATCTTTTGGAACACCATGAGGGGGCCGGCCACCGTCTTGCTCACGCGCTCGGCGTCGGCCAGCGCCATGCGCTTCGGCACGAGCTCGCCCACCACGATGCTCAGGTACGACACGATCAGCGTGATGAGCACCGGAGCCAGGCCGGGCGCGATGAGCGTGATCCAATCGACGCCGAAGCTCGAAAGCCACTGCGCCAGCGGGTCGGACAGGTTCGTGGCCGCAGCGGCGGACGCGAAGAAGCCCACCAGCGTGATGGCGACTTGTATGGTGGCAAGGAACTGGCCCGAATCGCTGGCCAGGCCCAGTGCGCGCTGGGCCTTCTTGTCGCCTTCGTCGGCCTCTTTCTGCAGCAGCACGTGCTTGGCGTTGACCAGCGCCATCTCCGACATCGAGAAATAACCGTTTACCAATACGAGCAGGAAGGTGACTACGATGCTAATCCATATGTCCATGTAAGCGAAGCTCACTCCTTAAGCGTTGCGGATGCGTGCGGGCCCGCCCTTGCGATCCCGCCTTCGCGCTTTCGCGCCGACCGGAGGTGGCGGTACGGAGGCCGCCTCTCTCCGGCAACCGTGGGGCTGTCATGCCCGCGCGCTCGTGCACGCAACGGCTACATAATATAGAGCGCGATAGCGAGGAACTGGCACACGCTACCGGCAAGTACCCAGAGATGGAAGATCGAGTGCATGTACGGGATCTTCTTCAGAACGTAGAAAACGCAGCCCACGGTGTAGCACACGCCGCCGCCCACGAGCAGCCACAGGCCCTCGGCAGGCAGAGCGGCGACGAGCGCGGGAAGGAACCACACGACGCTCCATCCCAGCAGCAGGTAGAGCACGGCCGATATCCACCGCGGACGGAACACCCAGAAAGCCTCGCAGGCCACGCCCGCGAGCGCGACGGCCCACACGAACGCGCACAGCCACAACCCGCCTGCATCGGCGAGCGAAATCAGGCAGAACGGCGTGTAGGACCCGGCTATGAACAGGTAGATGCAGCTATGGTCCAGTATCTTGAAGATGCGCTTCGCCCGATCGACGGCGATGGCATGGTAGAGCGTGGACATGGTGTACTCGAGCAGCATCGTGAACACGTACACGAGCGCGGCGAACAGGTAAACGCCTCCCCCGTCGTCCAAGGCCCGCATCACGAGGATGGGAATGGCCGCGATGGCCAGCAAGGCTCCTATGCCGTGCGTTATCGAGTTGGCGATCTCCTCGCCCAAGGTGTACTCGCGCACGTTGCGCTGCTTGTTCACGGCGCTGGCCGACGTGGGGGAAACCTGGCCCCGGCGCGTGTGGGCTTCGGCCAAGTCGCGCGGCTTGAGCTGCGACGGCACCCACTCGGCGGCGCATTGGGGCGCGTGCGGAGGAGCGGCTTCGTCCAAAGAAGCCGCAGAGGAGGACGAGTCGGGGGTGATACTTCGACCGTCCCGAGCGTCAGATGTCGCAGGCACGTTCATAGTGCATTACTCTACCACATTTCCCCTCGGCTTGAGCCAATCGAGCCAGCTGCGGGCATCTTCTTCACAGACGTCAATCAGGCGTATGGTCGTGCCGCCCACGCCGGCGGCCGTGCGGGCGTTGACCGTGGCCGTGCGGGCGCGGCGTTGGAACGGGTTCGTTTTCGCGAAGCCGAACTGGATCTTCTTGCGCGGGAAACTCACCGTCTCACGCGCGAAGCCGCCGTTGCTCACCTGCATGAAGCGCTCGTTGTACGCGAAACCGGATCCGCGGAACCACAGCACCGCGCCCACGATGTCCAGCACGAACAGCACGATGCACAGGGCGTAGCCGATGAAGGCGCCCGTGTTGAGGTAGAACAGCATCGTCGTCCCGCCGGCATCGAGCGGAACGAACGCGTTGGCGCACACCTGGCCGACGGCGATGAGCACGGCCAGCCAGAAGCCGCTGCCTTGAAGGATGCCGCGCCGTATGAGCGCGCGACGCAACGCCACCGGCGCGACGGGCGTGCTCTGGACCGGCACGTCGGCGAACTCGGGAACCAGGCCCGCCAATATCTCGGGCACGCGGTCCATCTTCACGAACGGATGCACGACCAGCCCCGGGCTCAGGCTCTTCTGCTGCTCATCCGAGCTCTCGGCCATCGCGTCGATCTTGCCGAGCGAGAGCTCGCAGTAGCCCAACAAACGGCGGATGAAGCTCTGCTTCACGATGACGGACTGCACGCGATCCACGCTGACGCCCTGGAAACGATGCTGCAGCAAGCCGTGCTCCACCTCGATGCGGTTGTCGCGTCGGCAGGCGCGAAAGCCCCCGAACGAAAGGCAGGTGCCGATGATGGAGAACAGCCACACCACCGCCATCACCGCAAGCAGGAGCACGGCTCCAGCGGCTATGAGGTTGCCGCCGAACAACTGCGACCCCACCGAAACCAGCTGGCCGACAAACGGGTCGAAGCGCCCGGCAACGAGCGGAGCCACCTGGCCCGCGATCTGGGCCGCACCTCCCAAGAGGCCGATGACGATGAGCGCGAACGCCGTGTTGTTGGACAGGCCCGTGAACACGAGCTCCTTATTGCTCAGCCCGTACTCGTACGTCACCTGGCCCGTGTCAACGGCCGAGCCGCCGAACACGCCGCGCACGTCCGTCCATATCTCGGCCGGCGCGTCCAGCACGTTGCGGGGGGCCTGCGCACCCGCGGCGACCGCCTGCGCGGCGGCATCCGCCTGCGGCAGCACCACGCCGCTCGCCGCTGCCACGGCCAGGGCCGCCTCTTGAGGCTCCATGCCGCCCTGCACGGCCGCGGCGTATTGCTTGCGCGCGAACAGCTCCGCGCGCAGCTGCTCGGCCTGCGCTTTCTGCACATACGGCACTGTCACGGCCTTGTTCGACGAGCCGCCTGCCGTGTCGATGCTCACCGTGCACACGCCGAACACGCGCTGAAGCAGCGAGGCGCGCTGGTCGACTGATTGGATGCGCTGGTAGGGCACGTGCACGCGCTTCTTGTTGAAGATGCCCGAGAAGAGGTTGAACTCCTCGGCGCCCAGCTCGTAGTACAAGTGCTTGTACGACAGCCATTGGATGAGGGCCACCACCCCTATGATGAGCACGAGGCTCCCCATGGCGATGGCTATCACCAGCAGCAGGATGGGCAGGTCTCCCCCGATGCGCTCGCCCTCGGCCAGAGCCCCAACGAAGCCGGAGAAACCCGAGACGAGCATCACGAAGAACATGGCGACGCCCACCTGCAGGCTGCCGAGCCAGATGTAGCTGTGGTGCACATGATAGCGGCGAGGTTCCTGCGAGGCCTGAGGCGTCGGCTGGGGATACGGCTGGCCGTAAGGCGCGGGCTGCTGCCCCGGACCGGGCGCGTAAGGAGCAGGGTACGGCTTCTGCGCGGCATACGGGTCTTGGCCGTACTGCGGCTGGCCGTAAGGAGGCTGGCCGTACGGTTGCGGTTGCGGCTGCGGCTGAACCGGCTGCGGAGGCTGCTGCGGGCTCTGGGTCATCACACGTCCTCCTGTGCGAGACGGGCCAGCTCGGCTGCCTTGTCGCGCAGCTGTTCGGCGGTTTGCACGTCCAAGCCGGGGATCTCGTGCTCGCCGGCAGCCGTGGCCACCGTCACGCTCGACAGGCCGAAAGCGCGCAAAATGGGGCCTTGGCGCGTATCGGTGTTCTGCACGCGAATGAACGGGATGATGAACCGCTTGCGCCACACGATGCCGCGCGCGATATCAAGGTAGTCATCCGAAAGCTCGTAGCGCCAGCGCGCGAAGCGGATGGGGGGAAGCACGACCAGCCACACGATCAGGCACAGCGCATACAGCCCGACGATGATGGCCAGCGTCGCGAACAGCCAGCCGGCGGGCTCGACCGCCGTCGCGATGGCGAACGGCACGAAGCAGACGAGGAACAGCAAGGTGAGCCATATGGCGTCGTTGATGCGCCACACGCGCTTGATCTTCGGATTGAGCTGGTTGACCGGCAAGTCTCTCATGGATGTCCTTTGCTCGAACGATACGCGCGACCATCATATCAAAGCGTCGGGATATTCCCCTTGCGACCGGCCCACTTGTAACAATGTTTTTTCATGCAGGCGTGCTCGCTTGTTTTCTATAAACTTGTAAAAAATACTTGTAAAGCTTTGTTTATAAGTTTATAAGTAGAGAAAACACTCTTCACCACGCAAGGAGAACGCCATGCTTCCCGACATGAGCGACCAAGAATTCGAATACGCTCTCCATCGCATGCGCGTGGCAGGCACCGACACCCAAGGATTCGAAGTGAAGACCTGCGGCAAAGCGCTGAGCCGCGATATCGGGCGAACGATATCGGGATTCGCAAACGGTTCAGGAGGCATGATACTTTGCGGTTTGAGCGAAAGCGACTCGTTCAAACCCGTCGCAGGGTTCGACGCGGCCGCCATGCAGGACGCAATCGCCAACTTCTGCAACGAAAAGATGACGCCGCCCATCCGGCCCATCATCCAGCTGCGCCTTTACGAGAACGCCCCCATAGTCGCCGCCTACATTCCCGAGTTACGGCCCAAGCAAAAACCTTGCTATGTTACGGCTTGCGGTTGCTATGGCGGCTCGTTCATAAGGGTGGGAGATGGGGATCGCAGGCTTTCGGGATACGAAATCGATCGGCTGCTGAACGAGCGGGAGCAACCGCGCTACGATGACGAGATCGTGGTCGAAGCTTCCTTCGAAGACTTGGACGATCAGCTGGTCGCGGACCTTCTCGAACGCGAGCGCGCCATCCACGCTTCCCATTTTAGAAAACTGGACGACGAAACGGCACTTTGCAAGCTTCACGTGCTCAAACAAGACGAGAACGGGGCGTTGCACCCAACCAAGGCCGGCCTTGTTGCCCTGGGGAGCTATCCGCAGGAGTTTTTTCCCAGCCTCAACGTCACCTTCGCATGCTACGTTGGCAACACGAAGGGGGAATCGCTTCCCGACGGGCAGCGATTCGTCGACTCGTTCACCTGCGTCGGCCCGATCCCTACCATGGTGTACGATGCGGTAGCGGCGGTTCGCAAGAACATGCGCATAGGAAGCCGCATCGAGGGCGCTTTTCGCCATGATGTGCCGGACTTCCCCCTCGCCGCCGTACGCGAGGCGATTACCAACGCCCTCATGCACCGGGACTATTCGGCCGATGCGTGCGGCACGCCCGTTCACGTCGACCTGTACGCCGATCGTCTGGAGGTCACGAATCCCGGAGGCCTGTTCGGCACGGTGACCATCGACACGCTCGGCGGACGCTACACGATCAGCTCCCGCCGCAACCAGTACCTTGCGAACATCTTGGAAAGCACACCGTACGAACGCAGTGGATTTGTTGCAGAAAACCGTGGTTCTGGATACCAGGCTATCGTGTCGGAGTTGGCAAAGGCGCAGAAACCCGAGGTCGTTCCGTTCGATTCAATCTCCCTCTTCTCCCTCACGTTCCCGTTAGAAAGCAGGGGCAGCCTCGAACTCGGAGCCGCAGCAAGCAATGCCCCTGTTGCCAAGACGAGGGAAAGCGTCGAATACGCGATCGTCGAAATTGCCGCCGCCCGAGAAACGGTCAGCATGAGCGAATTGCTGGAATTGACCAAACGCTCGCGCCCCACCGTCCTCAAACGGGTGCGCGACTTGGTGGCGCGCGGCGTGCTCGTGCCCACCGAGGCTCGCACAAGCCCCAAGCAGCGCTATCGGTATGTCGGAAGCTCACAAGGCGATGCAGGGCCGCTTGCGCAAGGTCGTCGATAAGTGCGTTATACTCGGCATCGTAATGAAGAGCACACGAGGAAAGCGAGGACGGCATGAAGTACGACGAGCTTAAAGACGAGATCAAGGCCGCTATGAAGGCCAAGGACAAGCCCCGGCTGTCCATTTTGAGGCAGGTGCACGGGGAGATAAAGAACATCGAGGTGAACGAGCGGCGCGACATCGTCGACGCCGACGTCGACGCTATGCTCAAGCGCCTGATCAAGCAGACGAAAGAGACGCTGGACGGCTCCATCAAGGCCGCCAACGACCAGGAGCGCACCGACACGCTTGCCGCACAGGTGTCCATTCTGGAAAGCTACCTGCCCAAGCAGGTGTCGGGCGACGAGCTGGACGCCCTCATCGACGAGGTGCTCGCCGAAACGGGTGCTTCGACGAAAAAGGACATGGGCCGCGTCATGGGCGCCCTCACCCAGAAGACCGCCGGCAATTTCGACAAGGCGGCCGCCGCGAAAACGCTGGGGCAGCGCCTCGCGTGACCCGGCAAGCGCCCTTTCCACGCGACGCACCAGAACTGTTGCCGGAGGTGGATCCCGTCCCGCCTCCGGACTCGAAACGCGCGAACCGCTCCGCTTGCTCGATTCAGCGCAGTTCGACGGGATAGCACACGATGTCCCCGTCCGTCAGATCCTCCGCCGGCTTGAACGCCAGCAAATCACCCGGTTGACACCCCAGGCACTCGCATAAAGGATCCAGCGTCGAAAACCTCACCGCTCTGATCTTGCCGACTTTCATGTGGGACAGGTTGACGTTCGTGATGCCCACTTGAGCAGCGAGCTCGTTCAAAGACACCGTCTTTTCGCGCATCACCCTATCCAGAGTAACCACTATAGGCATTTCGATAACCGCCATCGTCGTCCACCGTTAGACCCCCATGCGAGCAACACCCTGGTTATGACTGGATATATGCCGCCATCGTTCCTTCATCATAACATACGCTGATCCCATGGAGCGCAACTCGAAAACCGATGGAACCCCCAACGTCAAGCCTGATGTGGGCCGTCGGCTTCGCGCGTACCGGACGCGCGAGGGCCTGTCGATTCGCAGGCTCGCGCTCATGACCGGCGTCGACCGCACCAGCATCAACAACATCGAGCTCGGCCGGCTCAACACCACCGTCGACACGCTATCGAAGCTAGCGGACGGGCTCGGCATCGAGCTGGGCATGCTCTTCGTCGACGAGGATCGCATCATTCCCAAGAACAAAGAGTAAGCGACCATCCGCCCGGCGCAGCTGAACTTTGCGAACGCGGGCGGGAAAACAGCTTCCCTCCACAGGTCGCGCGCGAACGCATCCGGGTTCGCGCGCCTACCGGCGTTCGGCGAATTTGTACCCCACGCGCCACACGGTGAGCAGGTACTGCGGCTGGGAGGGGTTGTCCTCGATCTTCTCGCGTATCTTGCGCATGAACACGGTGATGCTGCTCTCGTCCACCTCGCTGTCCTCGCCCCAGATGTGCGCGAATATCTGCGCGCGCGTGAACACCTGGCCGGGGTTGGCCGCCAGAAGCGCCAAGATCTCGAACTCCTTGGCCGTGAGGTCGACCTTCTGGCCGCGCAGGCGCACCTCGTACTGGTTGAAGAACACCTCCAAATCGCCTGTCGAGGAGCTGCCCTCGCGGTTCACGGCCTTCGCGAACGAAAGGTCGTCTTTGTGACGGCGCAAATGCGCCTCGATGCGCAGCAGCAGCTCGTCGGGGCTGAACGGCTTCACCACGTAGTCGTCGCCGCCGGCTTTGAAGCCGATGCTCTTGTCCACGATGTCGCCCTTCGCCGACAGGAACACGATGGGGATGCGCCGTCCGTCTTCGCGCATGCGCCGGCACACGTCGAAGCCGTTCATGCCCGGCATCATCACGTCGAGCAGCAGCAGGTCGGGCTTTTCGGCAGCGAGCACCGCAAGGCCCTCCTCGCCGTCGAACGCCGCGCAGAACGCGTAGCCCGCATCCTCCACGATGCGCCTCATGAGCACGTGCAGGCTCTCGTCGTCGTCGATGAGCATCACTTTCGCCGCACTCGTCATACCTCCCCCTTCGCCTTGTCCAACACAGCCGGTTTTTCCGAAGCCCGCCGCGCTCAGCGGTTGCCCACGCCGTCCACCGGTATGCGCACCGTGAACACGCTGCCAAGCCCCGGCTCGCTTTCCACCGAGATGGTTCCCCCGTGCATCTCGGCGTACTCCTTCGCCAGCGACAGGCCCAAACCCGTGCCGTTGTAGCTGCGCGACGCCGACGAGTCCGCCTGCACGAAGCGGTCGAAGATGCGCCGCTGGTCTTTCTTCGCAATGCCGATGCCCGTGTCCGCCACGCGCAGCCACACCTGCCCGCATTCGGGATGGTGGCTGATGGCAAGGTGCACGGTGCCGCCCTCCGGCGTGAACTTCACCGCGTTGCCGCACAGGTTCTCCAGCACGTGGCGCAGCTTTTCGAAGTCGGCCGTGATCAGCGGCACGTCCGCATCGATGTCGCAGGCGAACGCGATGTCCTTCCGGTTCGCCAGCGGCTGCACCACGGCCCGGACCATGCCGACGACGTCGCCCAGGTCTACCGTTTCCATGTTCATCTCTATTCTGCCGGCGTCGAGCCGGCTCATTTCCAGTATGTCGTTGATCATGAGCAGCAGCGCGCGGCTGTTCGCCTCTATCTCGCGCCGCGTTTCCGCTTCCTTCTCGTCGGCGGGGTCGCTGTTGCGGTTCAGCAGCTCCGTGAACGCGATGATGGACGTGAGGGGCGTGCGAAGCTCGTGGCTCATCATGGCCAGGAACTCCGACTTGTAGCGGTTCTCGTCGCGCAGCCGCTCGTTGGCCTCTTCCAGCTGGGCACGCTGCCGCTCGAGCACGGCGTTGGCCTGGGCCAGCTGCGCGGTGCGATCCTGCACCTGGGTCTCGAGGTTACTGTAGATGCCGGCCAGCTCGTGCGCCATCTCGTTGAACTCGGTCATGAGCGTGTTCATCTCGCGCGACGATTCGGTGTGCGCGAGCTCCACGTCCAAATCGCCCGTTTGGATGCGCTCGACGCCCGCCTGGATCTTCTGCAAGGGGCGCGTGACAAGGTAGGTGAGAGCCAGGTAGATGATGACCAGGCACATGACCAGCATGCCGCCGAAGAAGATGACGTCTTGGACCACGGCGCTCTTCTCGCTGTCCATGTACACGTCGAGCGGAATGACGATGCTGATGGCGCCGCCCACGTCGCCGGTCTTCCATCCCTCCTTGGCGTAACCGGTCACGTCGATCTCGCCGGCCGGCTCGCCGTGGCAGTCGAGGCAGTTCTCCTCGATGCGCATTGGGGCCGAATAGCGGAACACCTCTTCGCCTTGGAATTCGGTGATCTGGTAGAACTCGCGGCATTCGGGATCGGCGTAGAACGCGTCGAGCGCGACGGCCTCGAACTCGTCGGGCTGGTCGGAGGCGTTGCGCGGGTTGAAGTTCACGAAGCGCGTGGTGTAGGAGGACTGCGAGGTGAACAGCTGGCCGATGCTGCGGCCCACGATGGCGCAGTGCAGCCCTTGGTACACGCCGTCTTCCGTATAGGATATCTGCTCGAGGCGGTACTGGTTCGACGCCATGAACTCCCACACGGCGTCCATCTGCTGCGTGAGCACCATGCCCTTCTCGCGCAGCTCGTTCTCCATCTGGGCGCGCTTGTTCTCGGACGTCCACGCGAGGTTCGCCACCAAGGAGATGGCTATCAGCGCGATGATCAGCCCCGCGAACTTCGTCTTCAGCTTGATGTTCCCCATGACGCTCCCCTCCCCCTCCGGCGTCGTGGCGCGTCCTCACTCCAGGGACAGCAGCTCCTCCAACACGTCGACGTCGCGCGCGCAGACCAGCGCGGCCAACGCCGCGAACGACGGGTAGAAAGAGCTTACCTTACCATAGGCAAGCAGCCGATCAGCGAACGATCCCACCCACACGAGCAGATGGTTTCGCAGGAAATCGAGCTGGATGCGCATCAACTCTCTCGCGCGAGGCGTGTCCCCTGCCGTCAGCTTTTCACACGTATCAGAAGCGAGCGCAGCCATAAAGTCGAGCTCCGTGGCTACATGATCGTCAGCCTCATGCGGATATCCTGCCGCAACGTAACCGGCGTTTTGGTAGGCTTGGCGAACGGCTAGCGTGCTCTCTTGAAACAACAGCGGCTCGCCGGTAACATACACCGACTCCCATGGCGGTGCGGGCAGTTTATCAGGCCCAATGAAAAGCTTCGTATATTCGCTGCGCAAACATTCAAGGCCGCAAGAAACACTTGCCTTAACGGCAAGGAGCTGCAGGCGGGTGCCTTCGCCAGACTCATCATCCAAAAGCGCGCATTCCTCCAGCGTGTGAGCTTCCGCCACGACGTCGAGAAAAGCTTCATCGGGCTCAACCGCAAATGCACGGTTCACATAAGTATAAAGAAATCTTCGATTGCCCAACAGCAGCAAGATCGAGTCATCCATAGAGACCCCTCCCTGACGCGAGCCGCAGTGACAAGGAGGGAGGGTATCCGTCACTGCGGCTCTGTCATCGAATAATGTTTACAACACCACCGGGACCGGATTCGGCGTCAGCGCGACCTCCTTAGCATCGATAGCAACCGATGGATTCGTCTGGGTGGGGTCGGGCAGAATCGCGATTGCGTCTACTGCATCGGGATGCGCGGAACGCAATTCGTCTATCGGACCGAATTCCAATGCCCGCATGGGACATGCCGCCACGCACGCCGGCTGCTCGCCCATCGCTCGCAACTGAATACAGGCGTCGCATTTATGCACCTTGTTGATAGATTCGATGTACTGTGGCACACCGTAAGGACAAGCTTTAACGCAGTATTGGCAATCGATGCACTTCTCGTCATCATGTTGAACCGTGCCATCTTCTTCGTCGATGTACATGGCCGCATTCGGGCAAACTGCAATGCATGCAGGATCTTTGCAATGATTGCAGGTGGCTGCATAGTGATATACCTTAGCCGTCGGATACGAACCAACCTCGTAATCGGTTACATGACGAAACAATATGCCGATGTCGAGATCGTTCTTATCTTTGCAGGCAACCTGGCACGTTTTGCATCCAATGCAGTTCCGTTGGTTGAAATAGAAACCTTTGCGAACCGTTTCTTTCTTTTCCTTGGCCATTTCTAACCCCCCTTATTCCCCAGATACGATACGCAACGGCTTATCGGCGTCGGCTACAAGAGCCGCTCCGCCGTACTTCTCCACGCGTGCGATGCAGGTGTTCCAGCCCGAAGTTCCCTGTCCTGTGGGAATGGCACCGCAGAGAATATTGTCTGCGCCCGCTGTATCGGTCAAATCGGTCTCGTCTTTGTCAACCCACGCACCATGGGGCAGCATAATCACACCGGGCATTACGCGGTTCGTCAGCGACACTTCTCTGAGCGTTTGCCCATGAGGGCTCGTGAGCAAAACCGTATCTCCGTCGGCAACACCTTGAGCTGCGGCGTCCTCCGGATTCAAAAAGACAGGGTTTGACCAAGCCTCTCGCAACCACGGAATATTGTCGAATACCGTATGGGAGCGACGCAGATAGTGAATATCGCACACTTGGAAGGGGTAGTCGCCTTTAACCTTTCCAGCAAAGTCCGCAAACGTGCTCTCGTATCCATCTTCGGGAGCAATGTATGTTGGAATGGGTTTGATTTCGCTGTAACCGAAATCGTTGATCCTTTTAGCTAGGCCGCGTGAGTAGATCTCCTGCTTACCGCTTTCGGAGCTCTCCAGCGGATTAGCTGCAGGATCAGCCACGAAAGATTCATAGGCCACGTATCCGTAATTATCGCCAGGTTTGCGTTCAACTTGATACACGCCTTTTTCTTTTAGCTCCTCAAGCGCTATTTTGCCTTCTTGCGGCTGCCCTTCAACTCCCCAGTTCTTGATGTCGTCGTCCGTGATGGTAACGAGGGTGCTCCACGTTTTGCCGTCATCCTCGAGAACTTGAGCGCCCGCTATCTGATTGAAGAACTGCTGCTTCTCGTCGAACGGATACACCGACTTCTCATCTATATCTAGTTTTTTAGCTAGCTCCGTAGCGATCCACTGGTCGCTATGACCTTCGTACAACGGTTCGACAACCTGCGTGTACATAATGATCATCTCACGATTGCCCGTGAGAAATCCTCCAGGGCGCTCCCAGTACGTATCGAGGGGCAAGATGATATCGGAATACTTGGCATTCGTGGTAAGGAACTGCGCGTGCGTGACAACGAAATCGACTTTGCGGTGAGCTTCGATACCAACGTTCATGCCATCGTTTGTTTGCAGCAAGCATCGGCCCGCATGATAAATAACATGTATGTCGATAGGACGAACCTCGCAGGGGGCCTTTAGATTTCCACCGACACCGTTCCAATGGTAAGTGCCTTCGACGATTGCGGTCCACATTTCGGAGTAGTTTAGCGCATCATCAACAGGGTTCTTTATATTCTCCAAACCGTCTTTGCCAGCCTTCACCAAGTCTGGACCGTTGTTTCCCGCTTTGCCATGCGTGCTTAAACCCGTCATATGACCCGGCTTGCCCATGTGACCCGTCATGGCGCCGATGGTCATGATCATTTGCGGAAGACTGTCAGCGTTATGGTTGCGGCCCGTCGACCATGAAGGAAGGATTGCGACTTTTTTCGAAGGTTCCAACTCGTGCGCAAGCCATTTGATCTGTTCGGGCGAAGCGCCACACCGTTCCGACGCCCATTCGGTTGTCTTCGGCGTACCATCGTAGGTACCTAATACGTAATCTTTGAAATTGCCTGCGGGGTCTTCTCCTTCCGGCATATGCTCGGAATCGAAACCAATGGTGCATTTGTTCAAATAGTCCCAATCGATCAACGGGCTGGCCGGACCGTCTTCCGTGATAAGCACATACGCAACTCCCAAAAGTAAGGCAACATCCTGGCCCGGCCTGCAAGGAACCCACTCTGCATCTAGCAGGTTGTAAGTCTCGTTGTAATGCGGATCAATGCCAATGAACTTAGCGCCTGCCTTCTTCGCCTGCAAGAACATATAAGCAGGATTGCCTGCAGAACTCCACGCAGGGTTTCCTCCGATAAACACGATAGTATCGCATGTCCAAATATCAAAACGATCGTTGATACCGGCATCGCCCATACCGTCAAACCCAATATGACCAGGAGTAAACTTCCATGTGCCGTACGAAGTCGTACCCCAACCGGACGTGTAACCTCCAAACGCACTTAGCGTGCGCCCTATCTCTGTTCCTTGACAAAAGATGGAGTTGTTTCCGTACTTCTCTTTCGCTTTCTTGAGTTCATCGGCTACGTACGTTAAAGCTTCGTCCCAGCTAATACGTTCCCATTCGTCCACACCGCGCAACTGTCCATTAGGGTTATCGGGGCTCCAGCCCTTGCGCTTCAAGGGATATTTGATGCGATCGTCCGCGAAAACTTGCTTGCGCTGGGAGCGTCCTCGAACACAGGCGCGCTGCTGAGGATATTCGGGGCTGTCTTCGTGAGTGTCATCCGTTTTCTGCCGTATCACCACGCCGTCTTTCACAAGCGCTTTGTTCAAACAACGGCCACCGCAATTATGCCAGCAGGCGGCAGTCACCCATGTTCCATCGACAGCAGCGGCCGTTCCTTCAGCAGCATCGCTTGCCGGCTCAACCTTGTTTGCGCATCCCACCAAGCCTCCGCCTACGGCTAGCGCGGCCGTGGCCGCGGCGCCCGCCTTGACGAATCCCCTTCGGCTCATCGTCGAAGACTGCCGAACCTTCTCCACGTAGTTCGCCATCATTCCTCCTCTTGCTTGAATCTCCCCCTAGAGAATCGACACGTTCCGTGTCTACCTGCGAGATTACAAACTTGAAACATTAATAGCAATGCTCGCTACCTTGAATGTTTCTTAAGAAGATGTTTCCCGATTATTAATGATAAGCCTGCTCGTACTTTGCCCGAGCACGAAAAAGCGGGCCATAAAGGCCCGCTTTCACCGCATGCGAGGCTGCCGGCAGGCAGCCTGTTCGAACGGACGAGGTTAGATCGTGCCGAACAGATACTCCATCTCGTCGGCCCACGAGTCCTCGTCGACGGTCCACGTGCCGTCCTTCTTGGTCAAATCGAGGCTGACGTAGTTGTCGGTCATGTCCGCGGTTTTGGCCATGGCGGCGTTGAACAGCTCGCCGAGCTTGGCCTTCACGGTGGCTTCGTCCATGGAGCCGGCCTCGACGGAGTTGGCGAAAGCCTGCGCGTCGGTCATGAACGTGGACGCGAAGGCGTACGCGTCGCGCATGGTCACGTCGGCGTACACGGTTCCCGTGCCGTCGCTGTACGTGTAAGCGCCGTCGAGCTCGTAATCGAAATCGGCGAGCAGCCACTGGGCGAACGCCGCAGGGTCGACGCCCAGCTCGGAGAGGCTGTAGCCGGAGCTGGCCGAGAACTCGGTGTCGAGGTCGGTCGCGAGCTTCTGCACGAACGCCGCATCTTTGTTCTTCAGCTTGTCGAGCTCGGTTTGCACCGCCGCTTCAGCCTGCTTCTCGTCTTCGGTCTTCTCGAAGTACGAGCTCGCATCCGAGTACGAGGAGCCGTTGTTCGTCACCGAGACCGCATCGGGGTGGGCGGCCACATAGGCGAGCGCGCCGAACCCGATGACCAGGTACAAAATGAACGCGAGCACGGACAGTACGATGCCGATGATGCCGCACACTTTGCCGCCCGTGGCCTTGCCGTCCTTGCCGGCTTCCTTCACGGCCTTCACCGCGAGCACGATGGCGACGATGCCCAGGATGATGCTGGGCAGGATGGTCCCGGACAGCAAAATGGCGAAGATGCCGCACACCAACGCGGCCGTAGCCTTGCCGCTTTTGGCCGGAGGCTGCTGGTAGTAGCCGGGCATGGGCTGGCCGTACGGGTTCACCGGCTGGCCGTTGAGGCTCACGGGCTGACCGGGCGCCGTCGGCTGCTGGGATTGCGCGTAAGGCGATGCGGGCGGTTGCTGTCCCGGCGCGGGAGGAGGCGGCGTGGGCGACGAGTAGGGCGCGCCGGTCGGCTCGGGCTGCTGAGGCTGGGGAGCATCGGGCATGGGAGTGGGCTGGTCTTGGTTGTCTGCCACGATCATTCCTCTCTGGTTAGGTGCATGGTTAATCAATACCTTGCCACTATACTATAGAGAAGAAAAGGACCGGCTCGAAAATCGAGCCGGTCTTGGAGTTTCGCGTATTTTGTTACTTTGCATCGAGTAAAAACTGTCCGCTCAGCCCACACCCTTATGTCGCCATCCGTAACTCAAAAAACGAAGTTCATCAGCGAGAACGCGCAAACGAGCCAATAAATCAACTCAAAATCGGCCACATCCTTACCACGTCGAGATCTTTAGACTCGCGCAGGTCGACATCCGTGATGACCTTGCGCTTGTAGCCGTCTTTCGCAAAAGCAATCGTGTAATATCCTGGCGCCGCGACGTCGACGTGGAAGTCACCGAACGTTCCAGAATATCCCGTGACCTCCGCGCCCGTCACCTGATGCGTAACGGTGACGAGAGCCCCTTCGATGCAATCCTCGTCGTCCTTCGTCGCAAGCTCTCCCGCGACGAATTTTCGCGGCAGCTTGACATAGGCGACCGACGGCTTCGTGGCCAACTCGGGCATCAAACGCTCGATCGGTGCGTACAGGTTGTCTTCGGTGAGATCCTCGGTATCGACAAATTGCAGCGCGTCATTGGGGCACGCACGAACGCATCGCGGCATCTCCCAGCCGGCATCGAGCAGATGGGCGCACATGGTGCACTTCTGGGGAATCTCAAGCTCCTCGTTCCAGAACACGGCATGATAGGGACAGGCATCCACGATGGCCTTCTTGCCCTTGGCTTTTGACGGATCAATGATCACGATCCCATCGTCGCGACGATACACGCTGCCCTCTCCCGCAGCAATGCACGGTGCGTTCTCGCAGTGTTGGCACATGACCGGCACGCGGTGCAGCTTCATATGAGTGCCCGAGGCAGCCTCCTTTTCATATACTTTTACCCACCACTGGCCATCGCCTTGGGGCGCTGAGATCGGCGACCAATCGTTATCGCAATGCTCGTCTTTGCATGCAACCCAGCAGTTCGAGCACTGTAGGCAGCGAGAAGGATCCACAAGTATCGTTTTCATGCTTACGCCTCCCTATTCCACGTGCGGAACTTGCCGCTCCACCCCTCGGGATACTGTTCTGCGATCTTTTCCAAATCGGCTTTTTCGATCTCGATGAGAGTCGAGTTGTAAGCGCCTCCCAGGTGATGGACGGACATCTCCCCCGCATTGGAAAGCACCTGGCTGTCGCCCCCGCGATCGGGCGCCCCGAAGCCGCCGTCGAGCGGATCGTTCCATGCGCCATACGCGAACTGCGCTACGCCTCTCGGCACGCGGCAGGTAATCCGAAGACCGCCCATGGCGCTGCCTCGCGCATTGTAGGCAAGAACAATATCGCTCTCAACGAGACCACGGGCTTTTGCATCCTCCGGGTTCATCAATACGGGCTCGTACCAATAGCCGTCAGGACCCTTGACCTTGTACGCTTCCGTCAACCACGTGCAATCGTTGTATTTGCCGTGGAAACGGAATTTCGGATGAGCCATCAGCTGTTGCAGAGGATAGCGCTCCTTCAACTCGGCAGACTCGTACCCCTCCTTCTCGGGAATGTAGTGCGGCACCGGCGGTATCTCCTCGTTGTAGCCGTACTTTTCCCAAACAAGCGTGGAGAATATCTCAACCTTTCCCGTAGGTGTGGGCATTGGATTGGCCTCCGGGTCGTGATAGAACCCGTTGAACTGCTTGTCTGGCTCGTAATCTTGCGGAGCAGGCCACACGTAGTACCCTTTCTCCCGAAGGTCTTCGAACGGCACGGGGATATTCGTTTTGCCATGTATTTTTCGAAGGAAGTCCACTTCGGTATTGCCCTCTAGGTACGTGTCTTTGAGTCCGAATCGATCGGCAACCTCTGCAAGGATGTCCATATCGGTCACGCTCTCGCCCACCGGGTCGATGCATCGCTGATGGTAGATGGCAGAGCGGAGTCCCACGTAGGCGGCGGGGACGTATTGCCCGCAGCAAGCAGGCTCGGTGAGATCCTCGCGTTCGTACATCGTCGTGGTTGGCAGAACGAGATCGGCCATGCGGCAATCGCGATCGAACCATGGCGCACTTACGAAAAACGCTTCTATCTTCGGATTGCGAAGGAAAGCGAGATGCTTGTTGCGATCGGGCGGATTGGTGCAGCTGGAACCACGTTGCCACAGGAAATGAATCTCGGAGCAGCCCGGTTCCGGGTAGTCGCGCTCGTTGAAGTATTCTTCGGCGCACGTGTTGAAAAGATCGCCGCCGTAGTAATGAAGTTCGCCTTCCTCGATGGCTTCGGAGAGCTTTTGGAAGGTGAGGTGCTGCGGAACTGTATTGAGCTGGTAGTGCTCGCATACTGCGTTCATGCCGCCATCGGCATACCCAAAAGGTCCGATCTGGTTTACCTTGTCGTAGGGGCCAGAAAGCGACAGAAACGGGCCGATCATATTGGATCCCGGTTTGCCCATGGCCCTCATCATGCCGAGCGTGGCAGCCAAACGAGGGAACTCCTCCGCAAATTCGCGACGGCACGAGCCTCCGCAGAACACCCAAAACGACGTGGGACGCGCGGCCCATTCGCGAGCGAGCTTCCAGATAACGCGCGCGGGCACGCCGCAGTGCTCTTCAGCCCATTCGGGCGTTTTCGGGATGCCGTCGGCCGCTTCGCCAAGAATGTAGGACTTGAACGAAAGGCCCTCGGGGACACCCTCGGGAAGATGCTCCTCGTCGAATCCGATGCAATGAGTATCAAGGTATTCCTGCTCGTAAGTGCCTTCGACAATCCAAACATAGGCGATTGCGCAGGCCATTGCGCCATCCGTCCCCGGCATAATGGGAATCCACTTGTCGGCGTATGCGAGCCCCGTCTCGTTGTAGAGGGGCTCGATAAGAATTACTTCTTTACCGAGCTCTTTCCACCAGCGCCACAAACGTGCCTGATCGACTCCGCCGTAAAGGTTGTGGAACATCGGATCGTTGCCCCAGAGAATAATGAGGTCGTCGTTTTCGGAGATGTCGAAGAGCGTGTCCTGAGCGGGCGGGATGCCCTGAGAAGCCCAATGCCCCCACATGAGAGAAGCGCCCGCCGCCCATCCCTCCCAAGAGTTGGGGGTAAAGTCGATATGGGTTGATCCGATCATATCCCAGAAACGCACCCAATCACTGAAGAAATAGTGCAGGGAACCCCACTCGGGATGGGCTGAATAGAACTCCGAGAGAGCCGAATTTCCATAGGTCTCGATAATTCGCCTCATCTCGTTTTCTATGATGTCGAACGCTTCGTCCCACGAGATACGCTCGTATCCTCTCAGTCCACGGTTTTGCGTGTTTCGCTCGCCACGTGGATCCCAATCGACGCGCTTCATCGGATAACGCACGCGATTCTCCGAATAGGCCATCTGCTTGCCGATCATTCCCCAAGGAAGCAGCGGGTGGGTCAGCGGAGGTTTGTAGGTTTTCCCGTTCACGTCGCAGTGCCAAGAATCGACATCGTCTGGGTCGAATTGCATCGGCTCGACTCGGATGATCCTCTCATCGTTCACCGAAACCATAAGAGGCCCCGCCGTGGAGCAGGTTGTGCGTCTGACGCCTGTCACGTCTTCCGTTTTCATCGAATGAGATTTTTCCACCATGATTCCTCCTTCTCGTAGCCCAATTCCAACTCGTCTTCATTTCGCGCTCCTCCGCACGCGCATGCCCCAGTCAAGACCCCCCTATCGAAAAGAGCTCCTGCCTGATAGCGCAGCGAACGCGGAGGCTTTCCAGATTCGTTCCTCTCTGCTATCGTTTGGGTGATTCGACCGCCATCCGTCCTCATGCTCCTTGAAGACGAAAACTGCCGGTATCATCGGCGCTGAACGAGCGTCGGACAATCGGCATCGAGTCTGATTTCCGATGTCATGCAAATCGGCGACGAAAGGCAAACGCGTATGGCGAATTGCAGTATCGATAGCACTGACGTGGTGAAACGCCCCGATACCTTCATCATCGTCATATTTATCAGCGGGTTTTCTTGCTTTTTGGCTTGGCCGCTGATAACCGTGCTTTCCGCCTCGTTGCCCGACTTTGCCGCAGGCCCTTCGAGCGACCTCAACGCATCACAACTCGCCGCTCTCGCAGGAGCCCTTCTTATGCTTCTTTGCTCGCTGCTTGCCCCGGTTTCGAAACGACTCGATTCATGGCGTCGATCGAATGTCCTGTCATTTGTCATGGCGGCGGTTATGATAGCTTTTCCCTTGTGTGTGTTTTCCCGACTCGCAGGAACAGCTATCCCCTACGTCTTAGAACTCGTTTTATGGTTCTTGGAAGGAACATCTTTCGCTCTTTTGCTTCTACATTGGGGAGGGGCTTGGGATCTATACGTCCACGCATATGGGAAGAAGGACATCGCCGTCAACCTGCTGTCTTCGGTTGTGATCGTTGCACTCGTATGTGCGGTTTGCGCCTATGCTCTTTCGAGTTTTTTTCTCGTTGCCCTAGCCGTCGTTTCCGTCTTCTCGTTGGCGGCTTGCCGATGCTTCACCTTTCTCGCGTCAAAAGATGCGGGCTCTGAGCCCAAAACCTTGGACGGGATCGTGAAGCTTCCGCCTCGCCAAGCCTCGTTCGTGGTCGTGATCAGCTCGTACGGATCGTTCGCCCTCTTCCTCTGCGCCGGCACGATCGGCGGAACCGGCGCCCTTGCCATTGTTGCAGCGGCGCTGCTCATTGCCTGCATAGCGCTTACGGCAGTACGCGCGCTCAAAGGCACTGCCCCTCGGTTCCTTTCCGTCGAACGCATCTCTTTTCCCCTGGCAGTTTCGGGAACCCTTGCCGCACCGTTTATCGATTGGCCCATCGCCATGGTCGGCATGGCGTTCGTCAGCATCCTAGGCGTGAGCGCCTTCATGATCTCTCATTGGGAAATGCTTGTGAACTGGTCTTCCCATTTCAAACTTCAGTCCATATACCACTACTCCTACGGAACATTCACTTTGGCGGGAGGCTCCATACTGGGCGCCATCACGAGCTCGTTGGTGCTCATGGATTTCCTGCCGATCACGCTTTCCGCTTCGGCAGTCTGCATCGTCGCGTTGCTCTGCGTTGTGATAATTAGCGCGTTTTCCCCTTACGATTCCGAGCCAGTCTTCGACAGCTTCGAAGGCGGTATCACCAAAACCCATGAGCACAAAGGAATCTGGAAAGCCACTGTGGAAGACATTTCGCAGCACAATCAGCTCACGCCGAGAGAAAAGGAAGTGTTCGAGTATTTAGCGAAAGGCAGAAGCGTTAAATACATCAGTGCGAAACTCGTTATTTCGGAGCACACGACCAAAACCCATGTGTATCGCATATATAAAAAGTTAGAAATCAACGGGCAGCAAGAGCTGCTCGACATGGTTGAAGAGAATCTCGCTCAAGCGAAAAAAGCGATCGTAGGCGAACGATAACAATCGAACTTGGAGTCGATTTTCGGATGGACCATTGCACTCACGACAGCGACTTCAACCGTTTCGATTGAATTGACCAGCCTTCAGCGAAAGGCACGCCCGCCTTATCATCAACACCGCCAAATAGTCGCGACAAAACAAACCGCACCTCGAAAGGAGGTGCGGTTCTAAATCGACTCGAAGCATCGAGGTTCGCGGGAAACGCGGCTCGCCGACACGTCGCCGGCGAGCCGCGTCGATCGCCTAGTAATGGGCCAGATCGTCGTCGGTCACGCGCCCGCGGAACGTGCGGTAGATGATCACGTGGTACACCAGCACCAACGGCAGGCCCACGCACGTGATGATGGTCATCCACATGAGCGAGAGCTCGGACGAAGCGGCGCTCATGAGCGTGATGGAAGGCCCGATGCTGTCGGCAGAGGCGACCACCAGGTTCGGGAACATGGACGCGGCCAGCAAGCCCACCAGAACGAACGCCGACACCGACTGTCCGAGGAACGCCCCCTTGTCGCAGTCCTTCTTCTTCGCCAACACGATGGACGCCACGATGCCGGCAACGAACAGGATGGCGAACAACCAGCGCGCCACGCCCAGCAGCGGTTCCATATCGGGCTGGATGACGAAGTGGCCGTACACCGACACGCACAGGAACAGCACCAGCGCCACGATCTGCAGCGGCATGCGCAACTTGGCCGCACGCGCCTGCAAATCGGACGGCTTCGGCGCCTTGAGCGCGATCCACGTGGCACCCGCCGCCATGAACATGGCCAGGCCCAAAAGTCCGCACAGCAGCGTGAACGGAGTGATGAGGCCCAGCAGCGGCATGCCGTTGTAGTTGCCCGCCGCGTCCATGGGAATGCCCGCGTAGATATTGCCCACGGCCACGCCCAGCAGCAGCGCCGGCAAGAGCGATCCCACGAAGAAGCAGCCGTCCCACACCTTGCCGTACTTTTTGTCGTGCCCGCGGTACTCGAGCGAGACCGCGCGCACGATCAAGCCGAACAGCACCAGCATGACCGCCAGGTAGAACCCGGAGAACGTGGTGGCGTAGGCGGGCGCGAACGCCGCGAACAGCGCACCGCCGGCCGTGAGCAGCCACACCTCGTTGCCGTCCCACACCGGCCCGATGCTCCGACGCACCACGGCCTTGTCATGGTCGTTTTTCGCCACGAACGGGTACAGCACGCCCGCGCCCAAGTCGAACCCGTCAAGCACGAAGTAACCGGCGATGAGCACGAAGATCAGGAAGAACCACAGCACGTTGAAGAAAGTCATATCCACGGCTACTCACCGCCCTTCACAACAGCGACGTCGTCCACGGGAGCGAACCCGGGCACCGCTTCCCGCCGCTTGGCCTCGTCGTCGCTGGCAGCCTCGGCATCCGTCGCCTTCACGACGGGGCCCTCCTTGATGAAACGTCCCATAACGCGCGCCCATGCGAAGATCAGGAACACGTACACTAGGAAGAACAGCACCATGGTGATGAGCAGCTCGGGCGACGACACCGACGCGGACGCCGCGTCGTTCGTGGCCAGGGCCACGCCTTCGGGGCCGGTGGCCGACGGGTAGACCACCCACGGCTGGCGCCCCATCTCCGCCGTGAACCAACCGGTCTGGATGGCGATGAGCGGGAACACGGGCGATATGACCACGAGCCGCTGCAGCCACTTCATGTTCTTGATGGAACCGCCCTTGCGGAACGAGAACACGATGGCCAGAATGGCCGTGATCATGATCAGGCCGTACATCATGACCATGAGGTGGTACGTCTGGAACACGAAGCCCACCGGCGCCGTCTCAGGATCGAGCGCGCCGTACTGCTCCGTTTCGGAAAGCGAGTTCAAACCCTGGAACTCGGTGTCCCACGTGCCGGTGGCCAGGAAGCTGGTGCCGCCGGGAATGGCGAACGGGGTGACGACCTTTTGGTTCTCCTCGTCGACCCAGCCGAACAGGTAGAGCGGCGGAACCTCGTCGTCGTACATGCCTTCCATCATGGCCAGCTTCGTGGGCTGCTCTTCGGACACCACCACGGCCGACGCGTGCGCCGTGAAGATCATCACGCAGCTGGTGACGATGCCCACCACGGCACCGACGCGCATCGTTTTCATGGCGAAGTCGGAATGCTTGCCCTTGAGCAGGTACCAGGCGCCCACGGCCATGGCCACGAACGCGCCCATGATGAGCAGCGCTACGACCACGTGGCCGTAGCGGGCCATGAGCGACGGGTTGAACGCCGCGCCTAGGAAGTCGGTGATGACGGCCTTCGAGCCGTCGGCGGACAGCTCGGCTCCGGCCGGCGTCTGCATCCACGAGTTGGCAATGAGGATCCACAGCGCGCTCAAGCACGAGCCGAACCACACGAGCCATGCGCTCACCAGGTAGAACTTCGGCGACACGGTCTTGCGGCCGAACAGCAGGATTCCCAAGAACACCGATTCCAGGAAGAAGGCCAGCAGGGCCTCGGCCGCCAGCGGCGCTCCGAAGATGTCGCCCACGAAGCGGGAATAGTCGGCCCAGTTCGTCCCGAAGGAGAACTCCATCGTGATGCCCGTGGCCACGCCGATCACGAACGTCGCGGTGAAGATCTTCACCCAGAATTTGGTGGCCGCCGCGTCCTTCTCGTTGCGCGAGCGGTAGTACCTGGTTTCGTTGATGGCTAGGATCAGTCCCAAACCGATGGTCAGCGGCACGAAGAAGAAGTGATAAGCCGCCGTCAAGGCAAACTGAATTCGCGCCAGCATCACTGGATCGGAAAAGACATCCATGGCACACCCCCTTACATCTCTCGCCTTGCCCTCCGCGCCGCACGTTTCATGCGACGCGCTATAATTGCTACCATTTTAGCACCAATTAAACAGAAATGCTACGAGCGAGCGCTATATTTTCCCCTTCGCCTTCTTCGGCCGTTTTTCGGCTGTCTCGAAGCCCGTTACCCCATGGTAAGCGGCCTGGGCAAAACGCGTCGATTTCGATACAAAAACGTTGACCGGCGAGCCTCGTGTTTCAACGGAACGCCGCCGCGGCAGCCCTTTCACCCCGCGTTGGTGTCGCGAGATCGGGCATCCACGTCGCTCGCCCAAAATCTAGCAGACGAGAGCGCGGTACCGGCTATACTTCACGAAGATCGACATTGGAGGTTCCCATGATCATGCGCCGTGCGTTCTCGCTGCTCCTGTCCTTCTCATTGGCAGTGGGCCTCGCTCCCCTTGCGCCCCTTCAAGCGCATGCGGCGGAGCCGGACGACCCAGACGAGCTACGCGACAGCCTCGTACTTTCCGCGTCCGATGTCAACCCCGACTACCTGGCCTACCTCAACGGAGAAGCCGAGGTCGGGGCGTCGACGCTCGACCTTTCCTACCTCAACGATTCCATCGCAAGCGGCGCCGGCGCGGCGATGTATGCAAACGACCTTCTGCCGACGGCCTTCGACCTGCGCGACGAGGGAGTCGTGGGGCCGGTGCTCGACCAAGCAACCACCAGCAACTGCTGGGCATTCGCCAATTTGGGCGCGGCCGAGAGCAGCGTGCTGCCCTACTATCCCACCGCGCAGTTTTCTCGGGCCCATCTGGCCTGGTTCACCTACAACGGTAACGAGGAGCAGGAGGTGGACGGAGCTAAGCTCTACCCCCAGCAAGCCTACGAGACGGGAGCTTGGGACCAGCAGGCCATCGGCACCCTGGCCGCCTGGAAAGGGCCGGTGTTCTCCTCAACCGTACCGTTCCAAGCCGAATACGTGGACGAGAGCCTGCGCTACGCCTCCGACTTCCATCTGCAAGACGCCTACTACCTCCCCACTTCGCTGAACGGCATCTCGGGCGCCGCGCTCGAGCCCAGCATCGACGCCGTCAAGCGCATCATCCACGACGAGGGGGCCGTCACGGTGTCCATCGCCACGAAGGGCGATCACTTTTACTCCACCGACGCGGTCGGCGATACGGGTCGCCAGACCATGTACACGAGCCAGAAAACCAATATCGACCACGCTGTGCTCATCGTAGGCTGGGACGACGCGTTCGACCGGTCGAATTTCGGCGCTCCGGAAAACGAGCTGCCCACCCGCAACGGCGCCTGGCTCGTCAAGAACAGCTGGGGAGCCGACTGGGGCGAAAGCGGCTACTTCTGGCTCTCCTACGAGGATCGGTCGGCCGTGTACGGGGCCACCCTCAAGCTGGAATCGAAGGACAACTACACGGGCAACTACCAGTACGACACCATGGGCTGGCGCACGAGCCTCGCCGTTTCCGCAGGCTCGGATATCGAAAACCCCGACGCGCCCTCCACCGGCAGCAGGGGCACGGCGTACATGGCCAACGTGTTCACGGCGAAGGGCGACGAGACGTTGGAAGCCGCCTCGTTCTACACCACCGACGAGGGCACGGAGTACGCCATCGACGTCTATCTGAACCCCGAGGAGGGCAACCCGGCATCGGGCACCAAGGTGGGCGGAACCCAGGAAGGCGCCGAGGCCTACCCCGGCTACCACACCATCGAGCTCGGCCTCGACCTGCGCGCGTCCCTGCATGCCGGCGATACGTTCTCGCTGGTCGTGCGGCTGGAGAACCCCCAGTACGCCAACGCCGTTCCCGCCGAGGCGGTCATCGGACGCGGCGACGCGTTCCAGCCGACATACGTGGGCAAGGACGCGAACGGCAACGACGAGATCAGTTACGTGTCGGCCGACGGAACCACGTGGACAACGCTGGGGAAGTCGCTGAGGGACCCCGGCGGCGCGTCCGTGTACGCCACGAACGTCTGCCTCAAAGCGTTCACGCAGGAAGCGGGCGGCACCGGCGCGACGTGGCCGCCCGATGAGCCGACTTCGTCGCAGGTGAACGGCATTACCGTCAAAAAGACCGTCACGCAGACGCTCGAAGGTCGCCCCTTCGACATCGACTCCATCGAATACCTTGATCTCGGAAGCGCGCTCGAAGAAGGCGGGGCGCGCACGAGCTTCGACGTGTTCATGCCGGAAACCTCCTCCTTCGCAGAAAGCTGCTCCTACTCGGTTGCCATCCTGCCGACTTCGAACCAAGCGGTCACAGCGTCGCTCGACGGAGGCGAGACCGAGACGCTGGAGAACGGGAGGTTCGGGCCGTCGCTCGCTTTGGGGAACCTTGCCACCGGGCCGCAAACCGTCAAGTTGGTCAGCAGCGACCCGAGCGGATCGAAGGCTCCGACCACGTACGAGCTGCGCTTCCACGCTTCCGAAGTCACGTTCGACGTTGCGGCGGAAACCGTCAAGTTCGACAGCGAGCGCTTAAGCGTGCTGGCCCCCGACGGCGTCACCTGGCTCGCCCCCGGCGACCGCGTATCGGAGTGGTCAGTGGTGAGCGGCCTGCCCCAGCAGCAGATGGCCGTGTACCCCCGCGACCGGCAGGAAGGCGAGCCGCTGTACCGCGTTGCGGTGCCCTGCCGCGAGCCCGACCTGGTCGAAGGACGGGTGACGGTGAACTGCCCCACCGAAACGCTCATCATCAACGCCGACAACAAAGTGCTCACGGCTTCGTATCGGGCGGACATGAGCGAGCCTTTCTACCTCGACGAGAGAACCGTTTTGGAGCCGGGGCGGAGCCTGTACCTGAAAAGCGGCGGGCCGGCAGGACGGTTCTCCTCGCTGAACGCGCTCCACGTTGACGTGCCGGAACGCGCACCGGCACCCGCCGCGCCGACCGTGGCGGAGGCG
The DNA here is from genome assembly GCF_019731765.1 of Gordonibacter massiliensis (ex Traore et al. 2017). Lineage (NCBI taxonomy): Bacteria > Bacillati > Actinomycetota > Coriobacteriia > Eggerthellales > Eggerthellaceae > Gordonibacter > Gordonibacter massiliensis (ex Traore et al. 2017). The sequence continues at coordinate 87,316 of NZ_JAASIO010000001.1, forward strand.
ACCGCGACCTCGGTGACGTTCGCCTATCGCCCCGACGGGCGCGCACTCGAGTACCGCTTGGCGGACGCTGCTTCGCAAGGCTGGCAGAGCTCACCGACGTTCAGGGATCTGAAACCTGGAACCAGCTACCCGTTCCAGGTTCGCGCGGCCGCATCGACGTCCGCCGCAGGCGGAGGAGGCGGTTTGGGGTCGGACGGCCCGGGGTCTGCCGACGGCGCGAGCGCGGATGCCGTCGCAGGCGCGGACGAGGCGACGGGCTCGTTCGCCTCCGAGCCCGTGGAGGTCGTCGCGAGCACGGCGACGCTGCCGAGCAGCTACGACCTGCGCTCGGAGAGCGAGCTTCCCGCCGTGCGCGACCAAGGACTCTACAGCACGTGCTGGGCGTTCGCGGCGTTGGCGTCGCTCGAGTCGAACCGCATCGCGCAGGGACGCGCCGACAGCTCCATCGACCTTTCGGAGACGTCGCTCGTGATGCTCACCTACCAGCACCGCGCGCTGCACGACGGCGATGCGTCGGTTCTGGACCGCTACGCGGTCTCCTCGAAGGACGAGGGGCTCGGGGCGCTCGGCCTGCTGACGGGCGGCACGTGGGGCCATGCGGTGAGCACGCTCGCGCGCTGGCAGGGAGCGGCGAGCGAGGAAGCATGCCCCTACGTGGTAGGCGAACCCGGCGAGTTCGAAGACGCCGCGAACGCCATGAACGCGGCAGCCGGGGCCACCGTAGGAGGCGACGGCGTGCGCTTGGACTACGCCCTAGAGCTGCCCAGCCCCTTCACGACAAGCACCGGATCGGGAGCTGCCGGCGGCGATCTGGGCGACGACGGGCAGAGCGCGGACCTGCCCGCAAGCGATGCCGCACGCGAACCTGCGAGCCGCTACTCCGCCCAGAGCGTGTCGGCCAGCGGGAGCGCGGGCGCCATCGACCCGCTCGCCTACGAGAAGATCAAAGCCGCGCTGCTGCGCAACGGCGCGCTCGACTTCGGCATGCGCGAGCCGTACGAAGACGACGGCTACTGGGCGAGCGCCGACGTGGCCCAAGAGGTTCGCAAGAACCACTGGTTCTACGACGCCGCCGAGCAGGACTATGCGGTGAATCACTCCCTCTCGCTCGTGGGCTGGGACGACGCCTACGCCAAGGAGAACTTCACCATCGAGGACAAGGACGGCGCGAAGCACACGCCGTCGACCGACGGTGCCTGGATCCTCCGCAACAACCGCGGCGAGGACTTCGGAGACGGCGGCTACCTGTACGTTCCCTATGAGGAGCGGGCCGTGCGCGCACCCGTCGCGCTCGTCGCCGAAAGCGGGGAGACGGGCACGTTCGACTACGAGAACAACTACCAGTACGACTCGCTGCACGCCGTGGGCCTGCAGGCCCCGGCGGACGACTCCACTCGGGCCGCCAACGTGTTCACGGCGCAGGGAGCCGAACGCCTCGAAGGCGTGGGCGTGTGGGTCACGTCCCCGAACACGCGCGTGAGCATCGACGTGTACACCGACCTCGCCGACCCCTCGAACCCCGAAAGCGGCACGAAGGCGGAGGGCGCCCACACCGAATTCGACACGCTGTACGCCGGGTACTTCACGCCCCAGCTGGCCGGCGCGGTCGATCTGGAAGCGGGCGAGGCGCTCGCCGTCGTGGTGACGGAGACGCAGCTCTACGACGCAAACGGATGGGCCCTCATGAGCACCACCGTGCCGCTGGAAGGTGCCCAGAAACTCGGCGAGGATGCGCACGGCTCGCCCCGCTACGACAGCGTGCCGCACGTCGATGCCGGCCAGAGCTTCGTGTTCGAGAACGGAACCTGGAGCGACGTGGCCGCCGTGGCCGACGCGCTCGCAGAGCGCACCGGCGCGCCCGTGGGCAACGTGGCGGTAAAGGCGTTCACGAACCCGGCCGACAGCCCCGTCCCCGTCGAACCGGGTACGCCCGACAACCCCGGCGATTCCGGCGACGGATCCACGCCGAAGGAGCTCGTCTCGACCGGCGATCCGCTGCTTGCGGCAAGAGCCGTCGGCATCGTGGCAGCCGCACTTGCCATGCTGGCGCTGGCCGCAGCCCGTCGGAGGCGCACGCGCTTGGGATAGGCGTGTGCCGCAACGGCCGGGCTCGCGCCGCGGCTGGGGCCGGGTAGCGGCTACCTCACCGGGGACTTCGCCTTCGCGGTGCGCTTGACGGCGTACATGCTCGCGTCGGCCACGCGGATGAGCTCGTCGTAGTCGCTGCCGTCTGCCGGGTAGGCGGCTAGGCCGACGCTCGCGCCGATGGTCCACTGGCAGTCCTCGAGGGCAAACGGCTCTTCGAGCGCCCGCTGCAGACGGTTGGCGAACTCCCGGGCATCGTCGCCGACGAGCCCGCTCACCGCGGCGACGAACTCGTCGCCGCCCACGCGGGCCAAGATACCCGCCTCGCCGCAGACGGAGCGGAAGCGATCGGCCACCTGCACCAGAAGCTCGTCGCCCTGCTTGTGGCCCAGCGTGTCGTTCACAGCCTTGAAGCCGTCCAGATCCAGGTAGAACAGGCTGAACGGCACCTCGCGCGGCCCGGCGCACCAACGCCCGATCTCCTCGGCGAACCAGCGCCGGTTGTGCAGGTTCGTCAGCTCGTCGGTGGTGGCAAGCTCGTGCAGGAAGCGCCGCTTGACCTGCATCTGCCACACCACCACGCCCAGCAGCAGGCTGACAAGCAGCCCCACCGCGCCCGTGGCCACCACCTTGCCCCAATCCACCCATCCGGCATCCGGCGCCACGCTGAGAGTCCAGTCGTGGTTGGGCACCGGCACGGTGTAGGTGACGGGATCGTTTTCCGGAAGCGCGCCGGACGAGGCTATCGTCAGATGCGCGCCGTCCTCCCCCTTCGTGTAAAGTTCAAAGCGATAGCCCTTCTCCTCGAGGTCCGAGAACAAGATGGGGTCGAGGGCGGCCGGCAGGTCGAGGACGATCACCGTGAAGCCCCAGAACGTTTCCTGCCCGTTCGCGTCGGTGAGGAAGATGGGGTTGCGCGCCACCAAGCCGAAGCCGCCTTGGTTCAGCACGTAGGGGCCCGAGAGCGTGATCTGCTTCGTCTCGAGCGCCAGCAGGGCGTCGTCGCGCCGCGCGGGATTCTCGAAGATGTTGCTTCCCAGCGTGGGCTCGTTGCCCTCGAAGGGGTACACGTAGCGCACGATGCCGTCCGGCAGGTACTGGATGGCACGGACGCCCGACCCTTCGGAAAGCGAACGGGCCAGGTCGATGAACGTTTTCTCCGTCAGCCCGCCGCCGTCCGCTATTATCATGGCCTCCATGATGTCGGTTTTGTGGAACAGGCTGTCGAGCAGCGAGGTGATGCGCGTGCTGTACACCTGGTTGGTGCGCATGGCCTCGTTCCGGTCGGTGCGCACATCGTCCCAGGCGAAGTACGTCACCAGCACAGCCACCACCAGCGCGCTGACGACGAACGCCACCGCGGGCAGCGGCATCTTCCCCCCGCTTCGTTTTCCCCTTGTCACGCGCCCCCCTCTTCCCTATCGGCCTAGTAGTAGCGGAAGTACGCGGCGCAGCTTCCTTCGCTCGACACCATGCAGGGGCCCACCGGGTTCTCGGGAGTGCACACCTTGCGGAACAGGGGGCACTCGTTCGGGGCCATGATGCCGCGCAGCACGTCGCCGCAGCGGCAGCCCTTCGGGTCCTGCGTGGGTTCGATGGGCGGGTCGAAACGGCGCACGGCGTCGAACTCCGCGAACTCCTCGCGGATGCGGTAGCCCGAGCCGGGTATCTCGCCCAAGCCGCGCCACAGCGCCGTGCACGTCTCGAACACCTCGTCGATGGCCGCCAGCGCCACGGGGTTGCCCTCGGGCATGACGCCGCGCGCGTAGGCGATCTCGATCTCGGCGCGGCCCTCGTGCAGCTGGCGCATGATCATGGCGATGCCCTGCAGCACGTCCACCGGCTCGAAGCCGGTGATGACCCCGGGGATGCCGTACTTCTCGGCCAAGAATTGGTACGGCGCGGCGCCGATGATGGTGCTCACGTGGCCCGGCAGGATGAGCGCGTCCAGCTTGAGCTGCGGGTCGTTGATGATGGCTTCCAGCGCGCCGGGCATGTTCTTGTGTGCGCCGAACACGGTGAAGTTCTTGAGGCCCGCGTCGCGCGCCCGCTTGATGGCCATGGCCACGAGCGGCGTGGTGGTTTCGAAGCCCACGCCCACGAACACGATCTCGCGCTCGGGATGCTCCTGCGCCAGGCGCAGCGCGTCGAGCGGCGAGTACACGATCTCCACCGAGCGGCCGGCCGCCTGCTCCTTGAGCAGGCTCGACGTGGATCCGGGCACGCGCGTCATGTCGCCGAACGTGGCGATGGTCACGTTCTCCACCCGCGCGAGCGCGATGACGGTGTCGATGTCGCGGTTCGACGTCACGCACACCGGGCAGCCGGGACCGGACGCCAGGCGGATGCCCGCAGGCATGAGGTTGCGGATGCCATTGCGCGCGATGGCCACGGTGTGCGTGCCGCACACCTCCATGAGCGTGGCGCTCTCCGGGGCCAGCTTCCCGATTGAGTCGATAAGCCCGCGAGCAAGCGTCGGGTCCTTGAACGCCGCGAGTTCGGCTTCCATGTTATGAGCGGTCATACATCCTCCAACGAAAGGTTATGGATCGAAACGCGTTCCTTCGAGTGCGTCGCGGGTCGTCCCCGAACGGGCTTTTCCGATACGCCGCGACCTCTTCCGTAGGGGGCGATCTCCAGATCGCCCGTTCCGGCGAAGCCGGAAAAGCAACCGATGGCCGCGTTCTCGCGCTCCGCGCGAGCGGGCGATCTGGAGATCGCCCCTACGAGGACGGCTCCCGGTTCGAATCGACGTTCCCGGTGCGGCTTGGCGGGAACAGCACCCCGTCAAGCAGGGATATCCTCGCCTGCCAGTTCGGGGAACTGCTTGATGAGGTCGATGGTCTCCTGCGCGTAGTCGGCGTCCACCACCTCGATGGCGAAGCCGGCGTGCACAAGCACGAAGTCGCCGACGCCGGCCTGCGGCGTGAGGTCGACGGCGATGTCTCGCGTCACGCCGAGGATGTCCACCGTCGCCAGGTGGTTGTCCTTCAGTTCGGTGATTTTAGCGGGTATGGCCAAGCACATGGTTCATGCCTTCTTTCAAATTGACGGCGCCCCTTGCAGCGGTCGCGCCCCTACGCGCCGCCCTCGGCAGCGCCCTCTTCGTTCGAGGCCCATGCTACCACAGCTTGGCCGAACGAGATGCACCCGTCGTTGGGCGGTAGATCGCGGTTGACGGCCACCGTGAAACCTGCACGCTCGAGCGCGGCCAGCGCGTGCTCCACGAGGTAGCGGTTCATGAACACGCCGCCCGACAGCGCCACGACTTCGATGCCGTACACGGTGCGCGCCAGTTCCGCCGCCATGACGACGGCCTGAACGAACGCATCATGGAAGCGGCGCGCGATCACGGGAACGGGCACCCCGGCCGCCTTGTCGTCCAGCAGCGCCTTGAACGTGGGCGCCGCGTCGAACAGCACGACGGACGTGTCCTGCGCGGTGCTTTCGGCCGTAGCGGTGTTCTTGACCACCTCCATGGCATAACGCGAAGAGTCATCATCTTGGGCGAAGGCGCAGGGTTGGTCTCTGTCATCCTGAGCGGAGGCGCGAAGCGCCGTAGTCGAAGGATCCCGTTTGGCGTCAGCCAAAAGCGCCCCCGCTGGCGCCGCGCGGGATCCTTCGACTCGCTCCGCTCGCTCGGGATGACAAGGGGACGGCTCCGCTCGCTCGGGATGACAAGAGGGCTGCTCCGGTCGCTCAGGATGGCAACAGGCATCGGATGTCATCGCGGCTTCCAAGAGGATGGCGGGCTCGCCTTCGTACGTGGGCTCGGTGCACACGCCCAGAAGCGCGCTGGCCGCGTCGAACAGGCGGCCGACCGACGAGGTCATGGGCGTGTTCAGCCCCCGATCGATCATCTGCTCGCACACGTCGGCCTGCTCGCCCAGCGCCATCAGCGCATCGGCAGCTCCCGGATGCTCCAGCAAGTCGAACGCCCACAGCGCGCCGTAGGCCATGCGCAGGGGATGCTTCACGCACGCGGCGCCGCCCGGCATGGGCACGTAGGCGAAGTTCGCGAAGCGCTCGAATGCGCGCAGGTTACTGATGAGCACTTCGCCGCCCCAGATGGCGCCGTCCACGCCGAAGCCCGTGCCGTCGAAGGCGATGCCGCACACCGGACCGGCCAAACCGTGCTCGCCCATAACCGAGACGACGTGCGCGTGGTGGTGCTGCACCTCCACAAGCGGCAGGCCACGCGTGCGGCTTTCCTCGTGCGCCCACTTCGACGTGAGGTACTCGGGGTGCAGGTCGCACGCCAAAAGGTCGGGCTTGATCTCGAACAACGTCTCGTAGCGGTTCTTCGCGTCGAGCCATGCGTCGTAGGTCTCGGCGTTCTCCATGTCGCCGATGTGCTGCGACACGAACGCCTCGACGTCGCGCGTGAGCGCGAACGTGTTCTTCTGCTCGGGCCCGGTGGCGAAGATGGACACCTTGTCATCCCGAGCGGAGGCGCGAAGCGCCGTAGTCGAAGGATCCCGTTTGGCGTCAGCCAAAAGCTCCCCCGCTGGCGCCGCGCGGGATCCTTCGACTCGCTCCGCTCGCTCAGGATGACAAGGGGACGGCTCCACTCGCTCGGGATGACAAGAGGAATCCTCCGGTCGCTCAGGATGGCAAGGGGACGGCATCGCCAACGGCAAAGGGGCGTAGCCGCGGGCGCGGCGGACGAACTGCACGGCTTCGCCCGCGCTTCCGGCGGCGATGACGCGCACCACCGAATCGTCGTAGCGCGCGCGTATGGCGCGGTCGTGGCCGATGAACGCGTCGGCAACGCCCGCCAGCTTCCCGTAGGCGTCCTCGTCGTCGATGACGATGGGTTCGTCGTGGATGTTGCCCGAGGTCATCACCAACATGCCGCCGCCCCCAGCTTCGATGAAGTCGTGCAGCAGCAAATGTTGCAGCGGGGTGTAGGGCAGCATGACGCCCAGCTCGGGCAGGCGGTCGGCCAGACCGGGGGCGAACTCCGCGTCAGAGCGCTTCTTCAGCAGCACGATGGGGCGTTGCGAGCCTTCCAAGACCGCGGCCTCGGCGTCGTTCACCTCGCACACGCGACGCACGTCGTCCGTGCTGGCGGCCATGACGGCGAACGCCTTGCCCTCGCGCCGCTTGCGGGCGCGCAGCTTCGCCAGCGCCTCGGGGTTGTCCGCGTCGCACACCAAGTGGAAGCCGCCGAGGCCCTTCACAGCCAAAATGCCGCCCGCCAGCAGCAGCTCCACGGCGCGCGCGAGGATGGCGTCGCTCTCCTCGCGCGTCGCGCCCCAGCTCACCGGGCCGAGCGGCGCTTCGATGTCGCCGCCCTCGTGCTCGCGCCAGCTGATATGGGGGCCGCACTCGAAGCAGGCGTCGGGCTGCGCGTGGAAGCGGCGATCGAGCGGGTCGCCGTACTCGCGGGCGCAGCGCTCGCACATGGGGAAGTCCTTCATCGACGTGCTCTTGCGATCGTAGGGCAGCTTCTCGATGATGGTGAAGCGCGGGCCGCAGTTCGTGCAGTTGATGAACGGATAGCGGTAGCGGCGGTCGTTCGGGTTGAACAGCTCGCGCGTGCAGTCGTCGCAGGTGGCCAGGTCGGGCGACACGAGTGTGGTCTTCTCCACGGCACCGGCATCGGAGAAGCGTATCTCGAACGAGTCGAAGTCCTCCAGCGGCACCTCTTTAAGCGTGATCTCCTCCACATGCGAGGCGGCCGGCGGGTTCTCGGACAGCTCGATGACGAACTCGTCGAGCAGCTTCGCCTCGGCCTCCGCATGGATGAACACGCCGTCGGTGGCGTTCAGAACCCATCCTTTGACCAGGTACTTCTTCGCCAAACGATAGACAAAGGGGCGGAAACCCACCCCTTGCACGATGCCTTTGACCTGTATGTCCAGCGCTTCGATCATCTGTCACCTCGTCGTCTATTCGCGCAAAGCGCGAACTATGCCGCACCGGTTTCGTTGCCAATCCCCGCAGGTTGGCGCTAGTAAGTCAGCGAGGGCGGCTGCTGCGTTGACCGGAGCTGTATCAAAAGTTCGAAACGTGCGCCTCTCCAAGGCCACCCGGTAGGGCAAGGGCTCTGCCCTTGCCGCCCGACAGAGGCGTCTCCGCAGGTTGACGGCAAGGGCAGAGCCCTTGCCCTACAAGACAGGCAAAGCGGCACGTTTGATGCAGCCCCTCCTAGTCCAGCGTTGCCAAGATGTTCGTGATGACCTCGGACAGCGCGCGCAGCGTCACCCCCGAGTTGTCCGGCAGATGCAGGTGCACGCAGCGGCGCCCGCGCTCGGCCAGCGTCACCAGGTCGCCGGAAGCCTGCGCCTTCGCAAGCGTGCCCAGGCTCTCGGCCTCTTGCGAAAGCGGGATGTCCTTCAACTCGTCGGCGGACAGGATAAGGAACACGCCGTTGTTCTGGCCGCCCTTCTGCAGCTGGCCTGTGGAATGCAGGTAGCGGGGTCCGACCTCCAGGCACGACACGGTGCGCCGGCTGGCCGCCACGCCATGGCGGATAAGCTCGAGCGCTTCGCGCCGACCCTCGCCCGTGAACGGAAGGAACGCGTTGAGCGCGAAGTAGTCGCCCGGCTGGATGCTGGTTAGAAGAGCGCGCAAGGCGCTGTGCACGTCGGTGCAGTCCTTGAAGCACGGCGCGAGACGCACTTCCACCTCGCCCATGTGCACGTCGCCGATGAAGTCCTGCACGAAATCGGGCTCGGGCTGGCCCCCTTCCAGAATATTGAGCACGACGGCCTTCGCCGAAGCCACGTCGGGCTGGTCGAACGGGCACACCTTCATCAGGTAGCCGCACATGGCCACGGCGTACTCCCACATGATGAAATGCTCGGCCAACTCCTCCACCGAGTCGATTTTGAAGTTCGCCCGCGGAATGGTGGGGTCGATGTAGGACAGGCTCATCTCGAAGTTCTTGCGCTCGTCCCACAGGTCGGTCTTCGTCTGGTACATGATGACGCTGCGGTCGCCTGGGTCGTTCGTGAGCAGCAGCGAGTCTATCTCGATGTTCGGCAGGATGCCCTGGCCGTCCTTGCCCAGGCTCTCGGCCACCAGCTGCTCTATCCACAGGCCGAGCACGCGGCCGCGCTTCGGCGTGAGGAACGAGAACTTGTTGCGTCCCTGCAGGTAGTTGTCGTACAGGAACGCCGCGAGCCCGATGGCCGGGTTGTCGATGGCGTCCTCGCTGCACCGCTGCTCGGCCTCGACGGCATGCTCCATGACCTCTTCGAGGTCGATGCCCACCAGTGCGGCGGGAAGCAAACCGAACACGGACAACGCGGAGAAGCGGCCGCCCACGGACGGCTCTCCGGGCAGCACGGCCGCCCAGCCCTCCTCATGCGCCTGCCGTTCCAAATCGGAACCGGGGTCGGTGATGGCCACCAGATGCTGGGCGAGTTCTTCCTCGGTCATGGTGTCGCCCACCGCGTCGCGCACCGCGCGCAAGGCGAGGCGCGGCTCGATGGTGCCGCCGCTCTTCGACGAGATGACGAACAGCGTGTTCTCGGGCTTCGCTTCGGCCAAGATGGCGCGCACGCGCACGGGCGAGTCGGAGTCGAGCGTCTTGAACGTTATCTTCGACGAGTCGGGCTTGTTGTACTTCGTGATGGTCATGGGTGCCTGCGTCGAACCGCCCTGCCCGATGAGCACGACGGTGTTGAGGCCTTGGGCGATGATCGAGTCGGCGAACGCCTGGATGTCGCGTAGCGGATACGGCGGATTGCTGGCAAGGTCCGTCCATCCCATATAGCGCTCGGCACACGACTGCGCTTGCTCTGAGAAATCGTACAAGCTCGCGTCCTTGGCATGAACGCGACTGGCAACGCACTCCTTCACGAGCGTTTTCGCGGAGGGATACAGTTTTTCCATATCACCGGAAATCATGGAACCTTCTTTCAGCGTAGTTCCGCTCATTCTAGCAAACGGCGAAAGGAAGTGCCCGCGATCCCCCCAGCTTGTGATGGAGTTGTGTACGTTCGGTCGTTAAACGGCCCTTCCAAAATAACATCATTTTGCTGGTATTTCTTATTGATTTTTATTACTAATTAATATATTGTATCGAAATGTAATCGAGCGCATGAGAGGGCCGCTCGAACGGATTGCCGATGCGCGCGTCGAAACGCGCGTCGCAGGAACAGGAGGGGTTTCCATGTCCGACATCTCCAGGCGAAATTTCGTGAAGAACGCTGCCGTTGGCGCCGCCACCGTCGGAGCACTCGGCCTGCTGGCCGGCTGCTCGCCCAAACAGGAGGAGCCGGCGCCTCAAGCGAACGCCGACACCGCCACCGACAACGCCTCGCCGACCGTACTCGACCCGAAAACGATGCCCGACGCCGCCACGGCCAGCAACTTCAACGTGGTGGAGGAAAGCGCCACCGCCGTGGGCACCACGCTCGACAACCTCAAAACGGCCATCACGGGCGAGACGGGCGCCACCACGAAGTACGCTGCCTGGGCGAAAGTCGCCGAGAAGGCGGGCTACGACCACATAGCGCGCCTGTTCACCTGCACGTCGGACGCCGAGAAGATCCACATCGAGCTGGAGTACAAGCTGGCCCAGAAGCTGGAGCCCGGATACCAGAAACCCGAGCCGCCCGAGGTGCCCGAGCATACGGTCGATCTCAACCTCATCGCCGGCGCGAACGGCGAAATCTACGAAACCTCGGATATGTACCCCTCGTTCATCAAGGTAGCCCAAGAGGAGCAGAACAACGAGGCCGTGCAAGTGTTCACCCGCGCCAAGCTGGCCGAGGCCTACCATGCCGAGCGCTACCTGGACGCGTACAACACCATCGACACGCCCACCGACGAAAAGTACTACCTCTGCCCCGTCTGCGGCTACATCCACAAGGGAGAGAACTTCACCACCTGCCCCATCTGCCTGGCTCCGAAGTCCTCCTTCAAGGAGTACTAGGCGTTTCTCCGCCCCCGTGGGACGTCCTTTCTCAAAGGAGCTTGCAGACTGCTGAAATGCACGTTTGCGACGACTGTTCCATAGGAGATCGTATCGGAAGCGGCCGCGGCGCACTCCCCTCGCGGCCGCTTCGTAGGAAGCCGCATCAAAGGGACCGATTCTCCGTTCTTGTAGGGCAAGGGCTCTGCCCTTGTCGCTCCATAGGCAGCGTTTCGGCAGGTCGACGGCAAGGGCAGAGCCCTTGCCCTACCGAGCGGCCACCGGAAACGCGCGGTTTGACGACCTTCGATACGGCCTCTCACACGAACAGATATTTCACGTGAAACACTCGGAAACTCAAATTCGTTCATCACATATTTCGTTCCAAAAAAAACGACTCGCCCCATGCTTCGAGGCGAGTCGTTTTTTAGTCGTTTGCTCCAGGTCGACCGAACGGGGCAAGACCTCGTTCGCTACAACCCCAGCGCCTTCTTCAGCGCGGACACGCGGCGGCGGGAGACGGGGATCTTCTCGTCCACGGCGTTCAGGGTGAGCAGCAAGGTGCCGCCGGATACCGATTCGATCTCCTCCACCATGGACAGGTTCACCAGGTATCCGCGGTGCACGCGGAAGAACCCGTGACCGTCCAGGCGCTTTTCCAACTGGGCCAGGCTCACCGTGGAGAAGTAGCGGTCCGTGTCGGTCTGCAGGTACGCGTAGTCGTCGCGCGCCATGACGAAGCGGATCTTGTCGATGCCGATGAGTATCTTCTTCCCGCCCTTCTCGACGGGGATGCGCTCGGACTTCTGGGCGGCCACGTGCAGCGACACGTGCTCGCGCACGCGGGAGATGGCCTGCGACAGGCGCTCCGTCTCCACCGGCTTCACCAGGTAGTCGATGGCACTGACCTTGAACGCCTCGAGCGCGAACTCGCTGTACGCCGTCACGAACACCACGGCGGGCGGGAACTTCAGGTGCTGCAGGGCCTCGGCGAGCTGCAAGCCGGTGGCCTCGGGCATGTTCACGTCGAGGAACATGACGTCGACCGGGTATTCCTTCAGCTTCTCGATGGCCTCGCGCACGCTAGCGGCCTCGGCAACCACCTCGGTTTGCCCCAACTCGTCCAGCAGGAACTTGAGTTCAGAGCGCGCAGGAGCCTCATCATCGACGATCATGGCCTTCAACACGTGAACCTCCTCGTTTTTCCGAACCCCTTGTTGCTTGAGTCTCTTTCGCCATCATTATAAATCATGAGAAGCGGAAACAGCGGAGAAGCCCGAATCTACGAAGTAACCAAACCGTTTTCGAGTGCGAACGCGACGATACTCGAAAATGCACCGGCATGCGGTGCCTCGAAGCGGGCGGACGGCACATGGGCAAGGATGAGGACGAGGGTGAGGGCGGAAGGGGCGAGGACGGCAGCTCGAAGCGGCACCGCAAAGGCCCTCGTCATAGCTCGCAAGCGCCCTGCAGGCTTTGCTTGCCTCGCACCCGTAATCCTCTGCCCTCCAGAAAGCGACCCCCTCCTACCCTTGCGGGTCGTCGGTCAAGTACCGCTCTCGCAGCGCCGCCCTCTTCTCGTCGGTCACGCCGATAGCCCGTTCGACGTAGGCGTCCAGCCCGCCGAACTCCTTCTCGATCGCATCGAGCGCCGCTTGCATGAAACGCGGATCGGCGGAGTTTATCACGTGGATGCTGGCGTCCAGCTTGTCGGCCAGATGGTAGGTGGCAAGCGCCTTGGCGATATCCTCGGTTCGCGACGCCACGTAGCGGTTCGTGGCCTGATAGTCTTTCATGATGCGGTCGCGCGAGGCTCCCAGCACATGCAGCATCAGCATCGTGGCCAGGCCCGCACGGTCCTTCCCGATGGTGCAGTGCCACAGCACCGATCCCTCTTCGGTGGCCAGCACATCGTCGAAGAACGAGGCGAAACCGCGCTGGCTGGCCTCGTCGAGCACCATGCGCTCGTAGATGTCCATCATGATCTGGGCAGGATTGTCCTGCACGGCGCGCAGCATCTTGAGCGCGCCTTTGATACCGCCTTCGCGCGTGACGCCCAGCGTGGAGGTGTTGAGCACAGGCGCGTTCTCGAAGCGAACGCCCATGAGCTCGTCTTCGGGATCGGGCTTCTCGCGCCGCTCCTCTTCGGTGCGCAGGTCGACCACCGTGCGCAGGTCGTAATCGTCCGCGAGCACGGCCAGATCGCGCGTCGTGGCGCCGTCCAGCGCGCCCGAACGCAGCAGGCGGGCATGCTTCACGTAGCGGCCGTCGGCCACGGGTATGCCGCCGATGTCGCGCGTGTTCGGCAGCCCCTCGAGTTCGATGCGGCCGTCGGGCGCGTCCTCGAGCCCTTCGGCGTCGGCGATACCGAGGACGGGCGAGAAATCGTCGGGCACGGTGTCCACCATGGTGGCCTTCCTTTCAACAGGGAAAAACGAATGCGAGTCACCGCGGGAAGCGGATCCTTCGACTTCGCGTCTTGTGACGCTCCGCTCAGGATGACACAGGGGACGTCTTGCGGCGTTCCGTTCGGGATGACGTAAAGCGAGTCCCTCGGCGCGCACTCGGGATGGCGCAAGGGAGGTCTTCGGCCACGCCCAGGATGACACAGGACGAAGCCTCCCGAGCGCTCAGGATGACTGAGCAGGCTGTCATCCTGAGCAACCGAAGGGAGTCGAAGAATCTTCGAGCAGCGAATCTGCCGCACATCCTTTACTTCAGATCGAGCCCCATGAGCTTGTCGATGGTGAGCGCGTAGATCTTGAAGGACTGCTTCAGCAGATCCTCGCTCACACCCTCGTCCGGGCCGTGCATCATGCCCACCCATTCGGGATCCTTGATCCACGGCTTCTCGGGACCGAAGCTCGCGCCGCTCTTGAACTCACGGGCGTAGGTGCCGCCGCCCATGGTGAAGGGCTCGGCCTGCTCGCCCGTGGCCTCGTTGTAGGCGTTCAGCAGCGCCTGGATGACCGGGCTATCCGGTTTCACCAAGAAAGGCTCCATGAGCAGCGTGTTCTCGAACGAACCGCCGATGGCCGCAGCTTGCTCGCGCACGCGCTCCGTGATCTCGTCGGCCGTGATGGATGTGGGGAAGCGGCTGTCGAGCGTCTGGACGAAGCGGTCGTCCTCCAGCTTGATGGTGCCGCCCACCACGGTGAGGGGCCCGAAGTACTCGTCGGCGCTCTTGATGCCGAGGCCGCTGCCGTCCGTGTGGTTCAGCAGCTTCTGGTCGAGCTCGAAGAACGCGCGCTCGTCGGCACCGCACAGGCCGTGCTCAAGCAGATAGTCCACGATGAGGCCGATGGCGTTCACGCCCTCGTCGGGCGTGGAGGCGTGCGCGCTCTTGCCGGTGGCGTCGAGGCGCGCGCGACCGGGACCGGCCTCGGTCACCACGATGCGGTCGGTGTTCGGCAGTTCCTTCGCATCGGCGTTGACGATGGCGTGGGCCAGGCCCGGAACCGCGTTCGTTGCCATGCCGCCCTCGAACTCGACCACCACGCGGGCGCAAGGCTCGATGGGTTTGCTCATGAGCATGCCATCGTAGCCGCCCTTCTCGCCGTAGCACACGGGGAACTCGGCGTCGGGCGTGAACAGGAAGGCCGGGTCATCGTAGTGTTCGTGGTAGTACGCCACGTCGGCCATGCCCGACTCCTCGTTCGCGCCGAACAGGAAACGGATGGTGTAGGGGAATTCGACGCCCTGGTCTTTCCAGAACTTCATGGCGTGCAGCGCCATGACGCTGGGCCCCTTGTCGTCCAGCGTGCCGCGGCCCACAAGGTAACCGTCCTTGCGCGTGACATCGTAGGGTTCGAAGTTCCAGCCGGGGCCGGCCGGCACGACGTCCATGTGACCGATGATGCCGATCTGGGTGTCGCTCTTGCCGGGGAAGTCGGCGAAGCCGATGTAGCCTTCGGCGTCGTGCGTCGAGAATCCCATGTCCTCGGCCATCTTGAGCGCGGCCGTGAGCGCGGCCTTGGGACCGGGGCCGAACGGGGCACCGTCGGCCTTCTTGTCGTCTTCCTGGAAGCTGGGGATGCGCACGAGCGTGGCGATGTCCTCCACCATAGCGTCCCAGTTGTCGTCGAGGTACGCGTCAATTTTCTTAGTCAGTTCTTCGTGCTCCATACCGTTTCCGCCTCTCTGTCGAGTGGGTACGTCGTTGGCGCCAACGCGGCCTAAGGAGGCGTCGGCGAAGATCATTCCATTATGCCCCTTGTCGAAACGCCGCGCCAGAACATCATGCATATGTTGAGGTACCGTAGGTGCGAATGTCCCAAATGGGGACGCTAGCGAGGATATCGGCGACCGGCATGGAACGTCGCGAGCCCTCCCTGCTGTCATCCGGAGCATTCGCGCAGAGGGCGATTTTCCCTCGACGTGGTCGGCGGGTTCCGGTATACTTTCTTCTTGCGCCCGAGTGGCGGAATGGCAGACGCGGCGGTCTCAAAAACCGTTGTCCTAGACGTGCGAGTTCGACTCTCGCCTCGGGCACCATCCGCAAACAGGCCGAGCTCGCCGAGGGAGATCTTCGCCTTGGCGAGCTCGCTGCTTTTCTCAGGAAATTCATCTTTTCCTGTCGGACGTTTCCCGTTCGATATCAGGGTGCGGTATAAACAAGCGCCGCACCAGCCACATCATCCAGCGACGATCTACGTCGTGATCGGCAGTTCCAAGTCTTTCACGGCCGCGTCGCTCAAGGTGAACTTGAGAGGTCGTTTCGAAACGACGGCAACAAGGCCCCTCTCTTCCAGATCTTTCAGATACTTCCGAGCCGTCTGCGTGCTCACTTCCGCATGCGCCGACGCATCGCAGTACGGCAGTGGAAATCCGCCGAAACGCACGAAAATGCGAGCAAAGTTGCGTTTCGAAACCTGCATTCGCAGCCACGCCTTCAAGCAATTCTTGAATTGCCTGTTCAGAGACTTAGTGCGTTGCACGACGAACGAGGCAGGGCATCTTCACCGCCCTGAAACGCAACATTGCTCGCATTTTCGTGCGTTTCGGGCATCCTCCACTGCCAAACCACCATTGGCATACACCCGGCCAGGATGGCAATGCGTTGGCTTGCGGAATGCCATGCATTGTCGCCCGAAAGCCGCGGTTTTGAAACTGAAAACGCGGCTTTCGGGCGACAATGCTCTCGCGCCGCGCCATGAAAAACGCGACGCACCCGGAGGTGCGCCACGCGAAGGCAACGTTCTGTGGAGTTCGCCTAGTCCGTGAAGTACCCCACGCCGCCTTCGAACAGCGGCTGGAACAGGTCGCCGGGGACGTTTTGGTACAGGCCGGCGCCGCGGCGCTCGCTGTGGCCCATCTTGCCCAAGATGCGGCCGTCGGGGCTCGTGATACCCTCGACAGCCCACGCGGAGCCGTTGGGGTTCACGTCCAGATCCAGGGACGGCACGCCCTGCTCGTCGACGTACTGGGTGGCGATCTGGCCTCTCTCCTTCAGCTCGGCCAGCAGTTCGGGGCTGGCAACGAAGCGGCCCTCGCCGTGGCTCACGGGCACCGTGTGGATGTCGCCCACCTCGCAGCGGCTGAACCACGGCGACAGGCTGGACGCCACGCGCGTGCGCACGAGACGGCTCTGGTGGCGGCCGATGTTGTTGAACGTGAGCGTGGGGCAGCTCTCATCCATGGGGCGGATGTCGCCGTAGGGCACCAGGCCCAGCTTCACGAGCGCCTGGAAGCCGTTGCAGATGCCCAGCATGAGGCCGTCGCGGTTCTGCAGCAGGTCGCGCACCGCCTCCGTCACCGCCGGGGCGCGGAAGAACGCCGTGATGAACTTGGCGGAGCCGTCGGGCTCGTCGCCGCCGGAGAAGCCGCCCGGCAGCATGATGATCTGGCTGTTGTTGATGAGTCGCACCAGCTCGGCCGTGCTCTCGACCACGGCGTCGGGCGTGAGGTTGTTGATGACGAACGTCTCGACCACCGCGCCGGCCGCCTCGAAGGCGCGGGCGGAGTCGTACTCGCAGTTGTTACCCGGGAACACGGGGATCACCACGCGCGGGCGCGCGATAGTGCCGTTGTAGGTGAGAGGGATGGCGCTTGTGAAGGACAGCGGCTCGACAGGGAGGTCTTCCTGCTGACGCCGCGCGGGATCCTTCGACTGCGCGCCTTCGGCGCTCCGCTCAGGATGACAAAGGGTAGGCGCTTCGGTGCTCTGGTCGGTGTGGCAAGGGGAGGGCCCTCCGGCGCTTCGGTAGGGGAACACGGGTTCCAGCTGGGCTTCCCAGGCTTCCTGCAGTTCGGCCAAGTCGGCGGTCTCGCCGGCGGCGGCGAACTCGTAGGCCTCGGTGGTCTCGCCCACTTCGTCCACGCGCAGCGCGTCGGTTGCCACAGGCAGCTCCACGCACGGCGCCAGCTCCACGAGGAAGCTGCCGTACGCGGGCGCGAACAGCTCGTCCGACGTCACCTGGTCGGCCAGCTTCACGCCGATGCCGTTGCCCATGCACATCTTGAACAGCGCCTCGGCCGCGGCCCCGTAGCCCGGCGTGGACACGGCCAGCGCATCGCCGCTGCCGATGAGCCGCTCCACAACCGCAAGGGCCTCCAGCAGCCCGGCGGCATCGGGCAGCACGCCGTCGTAGGCAGCGGGCGCGATGCGCACCACGCGGCTGCCCGCCTGCTTGAACTCGGGAGACGTCACGCGATCCACCGACCCCACCGCCGTGGCGAACGACACCAGCGTGGGCGGCACGTCGAGCTGCTCGAAGCTGCCGGACATGGAGTCCTTGCCGCCGATGGAGCCCACGCCCAGGTCGATCTGCGCCTTGAGCGCGCCCAGGATGGCCGCCGCGGGCTTGCCCCAGCGCTCGGGCTCGTCGCGCAGCTTCTCGAAGTACTCCTGGAACGTCAGGTACATGTCCTCGCGCTTGAAACCGGCGGCCGCCAGCTTCGCCACGCTCTCCACCACGGCCACGTACGAGCCGTCGAACTGGTTGGCCTCGGTCAGATACGGGTTGAAGCCCCAGGCCATGCCGCTCACCGTGGTGGTCTCGCCGAACACGGGGAGCTTCGCCACCATGGCCATGGCCGGTGTGAGCTGGCGCGCGCCGCCGAACGGCATGAGCGCCGTGGCCGCGCCGATGGTGGAGTCGAAACGCTCCGACAGGCCCTTGTTCGAGCACACGTTCAAGTCGGTGACCAGCGCGTGCAGGCGCTCGCCCAGCGTGTCGCCCGCCCACGTGCGCTCGTAGGAGCCGCCGCGCAGCACGTGCACGTCCTGGTGCTTCGCCGCGCCGTTGCTGTTGAGGAACTCGCGGCTCACGTCCACGATGGTCGTGCCGTTCCACTCCATGCGCACGCGCGCCTCTTCGGTGACCTCGGCGATGGGCGTGGCCTCAAGGTTCTCCTCGTGCGCGAGCGCGATGAACGCGTCCACGTCATCGGCCGCCAGCGCCACGGCCATGCGTTCCTGGCTCTCGGCGATGGCCAGCTCCGTGCCGTCCAGACCCTCGTACTTCTTCGGCACCTTGTTCAGGTTCACGAACAGGCCGTCGGCCAGCTCGCCCACGGCCACGGACACGCCGCCCGCGCCGAAGTCGTTGCAGCGCTTGATCATGCGGCACGCGTCGCCGCGACGGAACAGGCGCTGGATCTTGCGCTCCACCGGCGCGTTGCCCTTCTGCACCTCGGCGCCGCAGCTTTCCAGCGAGCCCAGGTTGTGCGCCTTGGACGATCCCGTGGCGCCGCCGATGCCGTCGCGGCCCGTGCGGCCGCCCAGCAGCACGATCACGTCGCCCGGCGCGGGCGTCTCGCGCCGCACGTGGTCGGCCGGCGTGGCGCCCACCACGGCGCCGATCTCCATACGCTTGGCCGCGTAGCCGGGATGGTACAGCTCGTTCACCTGGCCGGTGGCCAGGCCTATCTGGTTGCCGTAGGACGAATAGCCCGCCGCAGCCGTGGTCACCAGCTTGCGCTGCGGCAGTTTGCCGGGCAGCGTCTCGCTCACCGGCACCAGCGGGTCGGCCGCACCGGTCACGCGCATGGCCTGGTACACGTAGCTGCGCCCGGAAAGCGGGTCGCGGATGGCGCCGCCCACGCAGGTGGCCGCGCCGCCGAAGGGCTCGATCTCGGTGGGATGGTTGTGCGTCTCGTTCTTGAACAGGTACAGCCAGTCCTGTTCCTCGCCGTCCACGTCAACCTTCACCTTCACCGTGCAGGCGTTGATCTCCTCGGACTCGTCGAGCCCGGTGAGGATGCCCTTCGCCTTCAGGTAGCGAGCGCCGATGGTGCCCATGTCCATGAGGCACACCGGCTTCTCGTCGCGCCCCAGCTCGTGGCGCATGGCCAGGTACTGCTCGAACGCGGCGCGCACGGCCTCGTCGTCGATGACGATGTTCTCCAACTCCGTGCCGAACGTGGTGTGGCGGCAGTGGTCGGACCAGTAGGTGTCGATCATCTTGATCTCGGTGATGGTGGGGTTGCGCCCCTCCTCGGCGAAGTAGCGCTGGCAGAACGCGATGTCGGCCGCGTCCATGGCCAGGCCGCGCTCGGCGATGAACGCCGCCAAGCCCGCCTCGTCCAAATCGAGGAAGCCCTCCACCGTCTCCACCATGGGCGGCACCGGCTGCTCCATCGCCAGCGTGTCGCGCGGCTCCAAAGACGCCTCGCGCGCCTCGATGGGGTTGATGACGTAGTGCTTGACGGCGGCCACGTCCTCGTCGGACAGCGCGCCCTTCAGCAGGCACACCTTCGCGCTGCGCACCTCGGGGCGCTCGCCCTGGCTGATGAGCTGGATGCACTCGCTGGCCGAGTCGGCCCGCTGGTCGAACTGGCCGGGCAGGTACTCCACGGCGAACACGACGGCGCCATCCGCCTCGGGCATCTCCAAAGACGCCACGTCGGACTGCGGCTCGCTGAACACCGTGGGCACGCACTGCGCGAAGAGCTCCTCCGAGATGCCCTCCACGTCGTAGCGGTTCACCAAGCGCAGGCCCTCGAGGCCCTCGATGCCCAGAATGTCGCGCAGCTCGTGCGCGAGCTGCTGCGCCTCCACGTCGAAGCCGGGCTTCTTCTCCACATACACGCGAGAAACCATGGTGTTCTGCCTTTCCCCCTCGTATAATCGAACGGCGCTTCTCCATCTATGCGCGAACGGGCGGGGCAAGCCCCGCCCCTGCGGTTTCGACCGTGCGCGCAAGCGGACAGGCTGCTTACTTCTTCGAGTCCTGCGGCTGCTCCTTGGCCTCCTGCTTCTCGGCCTTGGCCTCCTCCGCCTTCGACAGGCGGAAACCGCTGCCGAACAGGCCGCGCTTCTTAGGCTTCTCCTCTTCGGCGGGAGCCTCGGCGGCCTCGATCTTCTTGGACTTCTGCGCGGCCTTCTGCTGCTTCTCTATCGCGCGCTGCTCTTTGGACTTGCGGCTCTCCATCTCTTCCTGGTAGGCGCGGCGAACCTTGCGGATCTTCGAGAAGTCAACGTAGAGCGCTCCGATGATGCAGACGTAGGCCAAGCCCAGCATGACGTAGCTCACCGGATCGGGGAACCATGAACGGCCCAGCCACGACAGGGCCGTGGCCGCGATGGCGCCGATGAGCAGCGCCCACCATATCTTGCGCAGGCGCTTGTACTGCGGCGTGGGCGGATTGTAGTACTTGCGGTCGAGCTCGCCCTGCTTCTGGCGGGCGACCTTCTTCTCGGCCTTCTTCTGCTGCTTCGTCTTCTCCTTGGGCTGCACGCGCACCGTCGCGGCCGCCTTCGATTTCGGCTTCATGGACGCGGCGCTCTTGCGGGTCTGGCCCTGGTGCTCGTCGGTCTGATAGCGGTCGTTCATGGGGTTGCGTTGGGACATGGGTTATTGCTCCTTCAACGACGGAATGCGCACAGCCCTCTCAGCCGCACGCATTCCGCTGACATGCACTGGTATTAGTACGCGAACTTCTTTCCCGTGATCTTCTCGTAGGCTTGGATGTACTTCTCGCTCGTCTTCTCGATGACGTCTTGGGGCAGGCGGGGCGGGTTGCCCTGGCGGTCCCAGTTGGCGGAGAGCCAGTCGCGCACGAACTGCTTGTCGAAGCTGGGCTGGTCCTTGCCCTCGGCGTACTCGTCGCCCGGCCAGAAGCGCGAGGAGTCGGGCGTCAGCACCTCGTCGGCCAGGATGATCTGGCCGTTCAGGCGGCCGAACTCGAACTTCGTGTCGGCGATGATGATGCCCTGCTTCTCGGCGTGGTCACGCGCCGTGGTGTACACCTTCAGCGCAAGGTCGCGCAGCTGCGAAGCGTCGTCCTCGCCGATGATCTCCACGAGGCGCTCGTAGCTGATGTTCTCGTCGTGGTCGCCGATCTCGGCCTTCGTGGACGGCGTGAAGATGGGCTCGGGCAGCTTCGAGGAGTTCACCAGGCCCTCGGGCAATTGGATGCCGCACACGGTGCCCTGCTTCTGATACTCCTTCAGGCCGCTGCCGGCCAGATAGCCGCGCACGATGCACTCGGCGGGGAACATGTCGGCCTTCTTCACCAGCATGAAGCGCCCGCGCAGGTAGTCGGCGTACGGCTGGAACTGCTCGGGCAGATCGGCCACGTCGGCGGAGATCAGGTGGTTCTCCACCACGCCGTCCAGCAACTCGAACCAGAAGCAGGACAGCTGCGTGAGCACCGCGCCCTTGTGCGGGATCTCGTCTTCCAGGATGTAGTCGAACGCGGAGATGCGGTCCGACGCCACCAGCAGAAGCCGGTCCCCCAGGTCGTAGAGATCGCGCACTTTGCCTTGCGCGTCGGGCTTGATGTCCATTCCGGTCATGGTCTGCTCTGTCCTTTCATCGACGCGCCGCACGCCTTGCGGCGGCCGGCGTTTTTCGTATGCGCTCCATTATCGCGCAGTTTGGCTATTTGCGCCCCTTGGGCCGCGACTTTTGCGGCTTTTCTTTCGCCCTGGGCACCTTCTGCAGCTTCGGCTGCTTCTGCTGGCGCGCCTTCGGTTGGCGACCCTCGTCGTACAGCGGAATGTGGATGGTGAAGCAGGCGCCCTCGTTCTTGCGGCCCTCCACCTGCACCCAACCGCCGTGGCGGTCCACGATCTCCTTCACCACGGCCAGGCCGATGCCCAAGCCGCCGCTCTCGCGGTTGCGTCCGGCGTCGGCGCGCCAGAAGCGCGAGAACACCATCTTCGCCTCTTCGGGCGAAAGGCCGATGCCCGTGTCGCGTACGGCGATGGACGCCATGAGGTCGCCGCGCTTCACTTCCACGGTGATGTGGCCGCCCTCGGGCGTGTAGCGCACGGCGTTGGAGATGAGGTTGGCCGTGGCCTGGCGGATCATGTCGGCGTCGCCCAGCACGCGCACGTCGTCGTCGGCCTGGTATTCCAGCGTGAGGCCCGAATCGGTGACGAAGGCGTCGTGCGTGGCGATGATGCCCGAGATGAGCTGCCCCACGTCCACGACCTCTTCCTTCATGGGGTTCGCGCGGTTCTCCAAGCGCGACAGCTTCAGCAGCGAGTCCACCAGACGGCTCAGGCGCTGCACCTCGGAGTTCACCGTTTCCAAGTGCTCGGGGTCGGCCTCGAACACGCCGTCGACCATGGCCTCCACCGTTGACTGGATGGCCATGAGGGGCGTGCGCAGCTCGTGCGCCACGTCGGTGGTCAGGCGCCGCTCGAGCTCGCGATCCTTCTCCACCGAGTCGGCCATCTCGTCGAACGTCTCGCCCAGGCGCGCGATCTCGTCTTCGCCGTGCAGGTCGGTGCGGGCGGACAGGTCGCCTTCCTTGATGGCCTTCGCCGTCTTCGTCATGCGGTTGATGGGGCTCACCAGGTTGCGTGCGAACAGGAAGCCAATGCACGATGCCAGGAGTATGGCCATGGCCGCCGCGAAGAACATGGCCTGGTAGGATTTGTCGCGGAACTCCTCGTCGGTCGAACGCAGCAGCGTGTCGGAGCCGAGCACCCACACGCTCACCGAGCCCACCGCCTGTTCGGAAGGCTGGCCTTGGTCGATGACGATGGGCACCGTGACCATCTGCTCGGGCTTCGCGTGCTTCGGGATGAGCGAAACGCCGTCCGCGCCGTCCTCCTCGTTTTCGATAAGCGTGGAGTCGAACACGATGGACGCCTCGCTGTTCGCGGGCACGAGGTTGTCGACGACGCGCATGCCGATGCTCGGCGTGACGTTGACCATGTATCGGGCGGGCGCGAGCGTTTGGGCGTCGAACGTACCCGACTTCTCGTAGTTCTCCGCGATGTCCTGGGCGACCTGCTGGGCCGTCCGTTCTATGTTGTCGCGCGTGTACGTTTGGAAGTGCTGCTCCCACACGAACGACACCACGCCGATGGCCACCAGCGCGGTCATGGCCGCGATGAAGGCGAACGCCGCCGTCACACGGGTTGTGTACGAAAGGTTGTCCCAGCCCAGCCGCTTGTGACTGCGCGCGTCCGCGTCGTCCGCGCCCGCCTTGCCGATGGGTCCGGTCGTCGCCGAGTCTTGCACGCTTTGCTCCTCCTGCACCGGTTACGCGTTCACGCTCGAGGCGTCCGCGCGGTGCTTACTGCTGGACTTTGGTCGGGTCTTCGAAGCGGTAGCCCACGCCGTGCACGGTGTGCAGCCACTTCGGGCTGCGCGGGTTGTCGCCGATCTTCGCGCGCAGGTTCTTCACGTGGCTGTCGATGGTGCGCTCGTAGCCCTCGAAGTCGTAGCCGAGCACCTTCTCCACCAGCTCCATGCGCGAGTACACGCGGCCCGGATAGCGGGACAGCGTGGTGAGCAGCTTGAACTCGCTGGCCGTGAGATCGATCTCCTCGCCGTTCACGAGCACCTTGTGGCCCGACACGTCGATGGTGAGCTCGCCGAACTCCAGCACTTCGCGCTGCGGCTCGGAATCGGCGTGCACGCGGCGCAGCAGGGCGCGGGCGCGGGCCACGAGCTCGCGGGGACTGAAGGGCTTCACCAGGTAGTCGTCGGCGCCCAGCTCCAGGCCGATGATGCGGTCCTCCACCTCGCCCTTGGCCGTGAGCATGATGATGGGCACGTCGGAGTTGTCGCGGATGGCGCGGCAGACGCGCTCGCCCGGCACGCGGGGCAGCATCAGGTCGAGGATGACCAGGTCGAAATGGTGCTTCGAGAACTCTTCGAGCGCTTCCTGGCCGTCGCCGACCGCCGTGACCCAGTAGTTCTCGCGCTCAAGATAGGCCGTCACCGCGTCGCGGATGGCCTTTTCGTCTTCAACAAGCAGTATACGTCGCGTTTCGTTGCTCATGGATACCACCTCTGGTCGTTACCGGCTCGGATCACGCCCGGACGCGTATCCCGTACGCGCCCAGTTCCGAGCGTCTAGGTCGTGTTTGCGTTTATTGTAGCAATTACCCTCGAAGCAGCTGGAACCCGTACGGGAAATGACACAATATCCACCATGGTAACCCGCAGATCAACACATGCTAACCACGCGAAACCCGGTGGCGCGACCAAGCGCAGCGCGCAGCGGCGCGGCGCCGCCTTGGGCGGCGGCACGTACGTCGGTGGAAAGAAAAGCGCGCGCGGCGGACACGTGGGCAACGTCGGAAGCTTTGGTGGCGACCTGGGAGGAGCGGGCTCTTCCCGGACGGCGGCGCGCAGAAGCGCGGCCGGCGCGGGGCGCAACGGGCAGAAGGCCTCCGTCGGCCCCAACGGCGCCCTCGGATCGGGCGGCGTGCACAAGCGCGGCGCCTCGGGAGCCGGCTCCGGCGGAGGCGGGGTTCGCGTTCCCACCCCGAGCGGCGGTGAAGTGCTCCTCACCCGACGCCACTTCCTGTTCGGCGCCGTCGGCGTGGCGGCCCTCGCCGCCGCAGGAGGCGCGGCGACCGTGGTCATCAAGCAGCGGGAGGAAGCCGCCAACGACGTGACGGTGCTCGAGGTTCCCGCCTCGTCCGTGACGACGCTGAACACCGCCGACACCGAAAGCTCGTTCACCCTGATAGAAGACACCGCCTCGCGCATGAACCTGGCCGCGCGCTTCGAGCTGCCTTACGGGTCGCTCGTCTGGGCCAGCGGCGACGACGTGGCCGCCTGCCTGGTGCCCACCGACCAAGGAAGCCCCCTTGCGCAGGTGGCCTTGCTGCTGCTCGGCAGCGGCAACCAGGCAACCGTGCTGGAACAGGCCGTGGGACAGGACGAAGGGTTCGACATCTACGACGTGCGCGCCACGGAGACGGGCATGGTGTGGGCGGAGGCCGACATCCTCGACGGCATCTGGCGCGTGTACACGGCGCGCCTCGACGGTGCGACCCTCGGCGAACCGCACCTGGTGGACGAGGGCGACAACCAGTGGGAAACGCCCACCATCGCGGCCGCGGGCTCCCACGCCTTCTGGCAGGTCATGCCGAGGCTCGACGGCGATAGCAGCGCGGAGGACTCGCTCGTGAAACGCGCGACGATGGCGTCGGGGGCGACCGAGACCGTCTACACGTCGCACGGCCGGCTGTGCACGCCGCCCTACGCGCTGGACGACTCGGTCGTCATCACGCCGCGTGCGGAAACGTCGGGCACGTACTACCAGCTTACCCACCTGGATGCGACCTCGGGCAACGTGCTGGACACCATGGTGCTGCCGCGGTCGATGAGGCCGCTGGAAGCGGGCTACGGCGACAACGGGTTCTCGTTCTCGTTCGATGCCTGGTACACCTACGGCGACGGCATCGCCAATATCGGCACGTACACGCCCGCCTCGCGCGTGACGGATGGGAACTACAGCGGCGCGCCGTGGTTCTCGTTCGGCTTGGCCCCCACCGCGCCGCCCGCGTGGTGCGGCGGCTACTTCATCGTGAAGTCGAAGCGCACCGTATGCGGCATCGACCTGAACACGAGCGAGTACTTCGCCCTGCAACCCGAGAACGGCTCGGACGATTACGGCGAGTACCTGGCGTCCACCGGATCGAACAACCTGGTGGTCACGTACGCCAACATCGACGACAAGCCCATCGACGGCGAACCGAAGAAGTACTGCCTCGTGAGGGCCTGGTCGCCGGTGAGCTAGAGGCGCGGCAAGAAGCCGCGCTCGAAGTCCTCGAGGGGCACGGGGCGGCTGTAGAGGTACCCTTGCCCAAGATGGCAGCCCAAACCCTGCAACATAGTCTCTTGATCGGGAGTCTCTATGCCCTCCGCTATGACGTCGACGCCCAGGTCAAAGCACATGCCCACGATGTGGCGCACGATGGTCTGCTTGATCTTGTCGTCGGCGAGCGTGTCGATGAGGCTCTTGTCGAGCTTGACCACGTGGAAGCTGATGCTGGAAAGGATGGAGAGATCCGTGTACTTCGTGCCGAAATCATCGAGCGACAACGAGAACCCGACGCGCAGCAGCTCGGAGGCCACCTGGTACAGCACGCCCCTGCCAACGGTGCCGAAGCTTTCGGTTATCTCGATCTCCAGCATGCTGCGGTCGATGTCGTAGCGCGAGGTGATGCCCTCTATGCTGGGGATGACGTCGCTTTCCAGCACCGTACGACGCGATAGATTCACCGACACGGGCACGGCGCGCTCCTCGCGCTTCCAGCGCTCGAGCAGCTTGGCCACCTGCTCCAACACGAAGAGGTCCGCATGGCGAACGAGCCCGTTCTCTTCGAGCGCCGGAATGAAGCGACCGGGAGGCACGATGTTGCCGCTCGCATCGCGATACCGGATGAGGGCCTCCGCCCCCACCGTGCGCCGCGTGGACAAATCGACTTTCGGCTGCAGGTACACGAGGAAGTTGCCGTTTTCGATCGAGGACACGATACCCCGCAGGGCCTTGCGCCGGCTGTCGTCGGATACGTCCTGGGCTTTGTCGTGGAAGCGCCGCTTGTCGGCCTCCATCGCCGCCACGGCTTGGTTGGTAAGGACCTCGAGGTTCTTCTCCACGTCGTCCCAAGAACACCCTATCGCCACGGTGAACAAGCCGTTGCCCTCTATCACTTCGCGCATGTCGCCGATGCGCCGTTCGAGCTCCTCCCGGCTCAGGTTCGGGGCGATCACGGCGAACTCGTCTCCGTTAAGGCGGTACACGTTCTCTTCGGAAAACGCGTTCGTCAGCATGAAGGCGAACTGTTTCAGGTAGTAGTTGCCTTCGGCGAAGCCCTTCGCGCTGTTGACCTGCTTCATGTTGTTCACATTCGCCGACACCACGCCCACGCATCGAACGAGATCGGCGTCGAACGCGGCCACGCAGCGCTCGTAGCCCTCGCGGTTGAGCACGCCGGTCAACTCGTCATGGCTGCTCGCGTACAGCAGGTTCTCCATCATGCGACGCTTGCGCACCTCGCTGACCACGAATATCGGGAACCGCTCCAAGAACGCCACGTTCTGCAGATTCGCCGTCAGGTTCTCAACCGAGATATAACTAGGAGGCCGGCCTTCGCGCTGATCGTCGCGCACGACGACCCAGCGCGCGTTGTCGATGCTGTTCTCGCGCATGTACTGGTACAGAACGAACGACGAGCGCATCACCGACTCGGGGCTCTCTATCAAAACGGGCTCTTCCCACTGCTGCACGGCCAGCCACGAGTCGAGCGCACGATCGTCGGGAGCCGTCGGGCAAACCGCGACGCCGTCACGCGACCAGAACGTGACGCACTGGTACGACGAGGCCTCGTCGTCGAACGACCAAAGACGCACGGAATCGGAGCGGAAAAACCGACCGATCGCCTCCAACGCGCAGTGGATCACCTCGGCGAGGTCTTTGGCCGCGCTCATCTGCTGAATGCCCGCCAACAGATGATGCCCCTCCGACGTACCGTTGTCGAGCGAGTCAACGATGCTCTTGTTGTTCGATATGTCCACGGCGATGGCGAGCAACGCCTCGCGACCCTTCCAGTTCACCAACTTGTTTTTCAGGAGGAATTCCTGTTCGAGCGATTCGTTGTCGTTGCGCCACATGAAGAACTTGTCGGTCGACCAGTTCGCCTTGCTGCAGAACGGGCACGGAGAGGTGCGCCGATGCATGGCTTCGTAGCATTTCATGCCCAAGCAGCTCGAAGCCGTCTCGCCGATGCGCTCGTAGAACGCCTCGTTTCCGCAGATGAGCGTGAACGTATCCGGGTCGACGAGGTAGGCCATCTCCCCCTGTTCGGAAAGGAATTGCGCGAATGCCGCGGCATCCTCGCCGGAGGCGGACGGAGACGAGGACGAAGAGCCGTGCGCGGCGAGCAGAGGCCCTGGCGCAGAGGCGCCGGCTACGCCCTCGTCCCTCGAGAAAGCGTCGAAGGGCACGTCGGCGGCTCTTCCCTCGTTTTCCGCGTTTCCCGCCGCTTTGCTTTGCACGTAGGAAAGCCGGTTGCCCGCATCGCCGGAAGAGCCTGCGCGATGGAACACGTAGGTGTCCTTGCCTTCGTCTTTTGCCAGATACAGCGCCGCGTCGGCCTGGCTGAACGCCGTTTCGTACGGGCTTTCCCCCGAAAGCAGCGTCACGCCTACGCTGCAGGTGATGGGCGGATCGACCTCGTGCCTAAGTTGCGCGAACATGTCTTCGAGCAGTTGGGCGATGTGGTCTTCGTCGCGCGCGTCGTCCACGTACAGGATGAACTCGTCGCCGCCAAATCGTCCGAGCACGTCGAGCCGATCGATGCAACGGCTGATGGCGTCGACGAATCGCAGGAGCGCCCGATCGCCAGCTTCGTGACCGAACCGGTCGTTGACGTCTTTGAAGTCGTCGACGTCCAAAATCATGAAAGCGCTCACGCGACCGGGCGGCCGGTCTCGCAAGCGCTCGCGAATAGCGGTTTCAGCAGATTTCTTATGCAGTATGCGCGTGAGCGGATCGCGCTCCGACGAGCTTTGGAGCATGAGCTCCTGCCGCTTCTTCTTGTCGATGTTCCTGATGCGCAGCAGAGCCAGCACATGATGCGTTATCGGATCTTTCAGCAGATGAGCCGTGAACTCCATCCACACCATCTTGTTCTGGTCGGCGATGCGACGGAACTCGCAACCCAGTCGGTCGATGCCGTTCTCCAACGATGCGACGAAGTTCTCGCACCGCATGATATCGGAATAGTGGGCTCGATCGTCGGGGTGCACGACCTTGTCCATGAACGACCCGACGATGTCGGAGTAAGACGTGGTGGAGATGAGCTCGTTGTACAGATTCCACATGCCCCCAACTTTTATCAGCACGTCATCGGTGGCGTCGAGGTGCGCATAGGCGGTTTCTTCGGCAAGCATCGCGTAGTAGAACTGCGTTTCGTTCAGGTAGGTCATCGCCAGTTCTTTATGTTCGGTTATGTCCATGAACACGCCGCCGCCCGAAGACCTGCCGGGAATCAGCGGATTTTCGCATCCCGCGAGAGTGAGCCGATACCAACGCCATTGCCCGGTATCGGGCGAGGGCCCGCCCAAACGCAGATCGCACACGCAGCGCACGCCTGAGCATGCCGAGCTGGAGAACGCTTTTTCGAACGCCCCCACATCCTCGGGGTGAACAAGCCCCGCGCGGAGCATGGCTCCGGGAAAATCAGGACAGGTTGTCCCCGGTGCCCCAACAGGTTCCAAGAGGGACGAGGAGAAGATGATGCGTGCCGTCCGGCTCGCGGCATCGTACGAGAACGCCTCGAAACCCGCCGTGGCAGCCACGCATGCGCCGAGGTTCATGAATTCCCCCAGTTCGGCTTCCAGGCGCATCTCGTGGGTGCAATCGCGTGGCAAACAGCATATGATCGGCCCCTCGTCCTGCTGCAAAACAAAGGCCATCGTCTCGAATTCGCGCTCCTCGTCGCGCACGACCACGCGATGGTGGAATTTCGTGGATCGGGACGGCGCGCTCGCCGCTTGCGCCATATTCACGAGACGGCCGACGGCGTCCTGATTCCACAGGGCGCTCAACCGGCTGGCGTAGCGAAAGCCCATCTCCTCGGGCGTGCAGCCCATGAGTTCGTAAAACGCTTCGTTCGCCCAAACCATGGTGAAATACTCATCGCATTTCACCATGCACGCAGCAATCGGCAAAACGGATATGTCGGCTAACGCCAACCCGCTTCCGCCCCGGCATCCCTCTGAGGGAAACTCCTCACCACGCGTCATGGCGCCTTCTTCCGATCGACGCGGATAGTACGCCGCGTTCTCGCATGAAACGACGAAACGAACGGCGCGTTAAAATACTACCACTTCAATTGCATATTATAGTACCTCACTGGAAAGCACAAGGACAAAGGCCTCAAAGAGCGGGTAAAACCGCTGGTGGTTCCGTAAAAGCTCGGGAAGCAGCCGCCTTGGGCCCAAGCGTGCGCGTGTCGGCCGGAGGCTGTGCGGATCCTTGACGCGGGACCTCGCACCCGAGGCCCCATATCCCCGCTGAAAGACGGAAAAGGCCGGAAACGCATGCTTCCAGCCTGCAAGTTCGAGATCCCGTATCGCTATGAAACGGTTATCACAGGTCTTTCGCCTTCCGCTTTGCTCTCGCGAGCACCATGAAAGCAAGCGCGACGCCGGCTGTCCCTGCGAGCGCAAGTCCCCCGAACATGCCGGCGTCTCCTGTTCGAGCAAGCGTTTGCCGAGAAGGAGTATCGGAATTGGGCGCAGGTGCCGGGATGTCAAGGGGCACGAAGCGAGCATACAGCGTCATGGCATCGCTGCACGTGTTGCTGAAATCCCAGACGGTATCGAAACTACTGGTGGTATACCAGTTGTCGAAGGCATAGCCGTCCACGTGAGGGTCGGGAGCGGGCTTGGTTACGGCTGTATTCCGTTCAATGGTCACATCGCCAGGAGGATTCGTGCAGGTAAGACCTTGGCTTGCGGTATCGAACGATATGGTGATGTCGCGACTTATGCCATCTCCTCCCCAGTTCACCGCGATATAGGCACGGTCCGAAAAGCAATCAGCGCCGGTAAAGGTGCCCTGAGCCGTAGTGGGAACATAGTCGGGATCCCCGATAATGCCTTGCGCTAAGCGATTCTGCGTGGGGGTTGTTGAAGCGAGCTTTTGAAAGGCGCCCTCGAACATTCCCGTTTGATTAAGAACGGAAGAGTCAAACCGAGGAAATGCAAACACCCCGTTCACCTGAAAGCTCGGGCCTCCAGCCCGACTGAACATGTTGCTCGCGAAGTTGTCGCCTACGCTGCCAAGGTTTTGGGGGAGGTTGAATGCGTTGTTCATGGTGAAGGCGTATCCGGAACAGCCTTCAAACATATTGCTCGCGAAGTTGTCGCCCGCGTTGGCCAGATTTTGGGGGAGGTTGAAGACGCCGTTCATGGCGAAGGCGTCGCCGTTGCAGCCAGCAAACATGTTGCCTGCAAAGTTGTCGCCTACGCTGGTGAGGTTTTGCGGGAGGTTGAAGATGCTGCCCATGGTGAGGGCGGCTTCGCAGCCAGAAAACATGTCGCTCGCAAAGTTGTCGCCTACGGCGGTGATGCTGTTCCACTCATCGCTGAACGTGAAATCATCTCCCATGGTGAGGTTGCGGCAGCGACTGAACGTGTACCTCCATTCATCATGAGGAACGGTTGAAGCGGCGACGTCCCTCGTCATGGAGGGAGTAAGGGGGCTTTCCACGTCGTACATTTTGTCTCTGTTTGCCTGAGCGTTTGCGCCTTGATCGTCCGTAGAGAATCCAAACGCGGCAAGCCAGGCTGCTGTATTAGAAGAGCTGCGAGGGTAGATGATAATGCGGTAGACGCCCGGCGAGAAATAGGTGTGTTCGATGCCAGCGGAGGAACCGATGCCGCTTGTGTACTGCTGAGTAGTGTCTCCCCAAGTGATCCACCAATCATATGTTTGTCCAAGTCCGCCTCCCGAAGTAGGAATGGAGAAGGATAAGTCATCAGCAGTCACTTTTATCCGGAATATAAATACTTCAGTGGCACGTGGTGCAGTTGCTTGAAGAGCAGTGTTCGTTTGTTGTTGGACAACGGCGAAAGCGTCAGTGGCGCTATCCTCATTTCGCGTGCTCACAGACTCAAGGTTATCAAGCGCTTCTTGCTCTTGTGACGTAACTTCCTTTTCGCCACGTTGTTCTTGGGTGTCCGCTACAACACTATCTACGCTGTTAAAAGAAAGGCCTGATTCTTGTGCATGCGCTACGGCGGGGAAACCTGTAAGCATAAGCAGGGCCGTCAACAACAGAGGGAGAAAAGGAATCTCGAAGTTTTTTCTTTTGGCAAATATCGAAGAACGCGAATCGACTTTGCGGTAAGTTCCATGAAACATGGTTCGCCCTTTCTCTCGTTGGCTTCTTAAGCTCAAGACCAACAAGGACTTTCTTCCATAGCGCGAAGCGTACACAGGGCCTTCTGCGATAAAGAGCGCCGTCTGATTGCAATAATAAAGCAACATACTATACTTTTGGCGAAACCGGAATAGCGAACGATCTGAGAATAAAGTTGACGCTTTTTGGGCTTCACTCCAACGCTGCCGTTTCCTGAAAGACAACCGCGCCAAAACCAAAGACCACCAGCTGCGCGTGCAACGAAAAGCCAGGGTTATAGGCCAAAAGCCGGGTTAGGGTTTTGGGCTTAAAGACAAAAAGGCCAGCCATCAACATGGCTGGCCTGACTATGTATGGTCGCGGGGGCAGGATTTGAACCTACGACCTCCGGGTTATGAGCCCGGCGAGCTACCAGACTGCTCCACCCCGCAACATTGGCGCCTGCCCCTCCTGTCCGGTATACTGCAAACAGGAAAAGCGGCAAGATTGAATATTACGTGCGTTCACCGATACATGCAAGACTTTTCTTTTCCTCCACGAAATATCCTCAATTAGAATGAGAGCGCGCTCGCCTTGCCCAACAGGTCGCCAAGACTGATTAACGCGCACGCGGCGGTGATGCAGTACAATCGATGCGAAACCGTACGAATCGCATCGAGAGCAACCGAGGAGCGCCCCCTATGACCGTCATCGACGTCCACGCCCATATCTACCCCGAGAAGATCGCCGAGCGAGCCGTCGGCGCCGTGGGCGACTTCTACCTGGTGGACATGTACGGCGAAGGCACGGCGGCGCATCTCCTCGCCTCGCAGCAGCAAGCGCCCATCACGCACTTCGTCGTACATTCCGTGGCCACGAAACCCAGCGCCGTGGCCAGCATCAACGACTTCATCGCCGAGCAGTGTCGCATCCATCCCGAGCTCATCGGATTCATGGCCATGCACCAAGATCTCGAGGACCCCGAAGCCGAGATCGAGCGCGCGATCAGCTTGGGCCTCAAAGGCATGAAGCTGCATCCCGACACGCAGAAGGTGAACATGGACGATCCGCGCCTCATGAACGTGTACGAGATGATCGAGGGGCGCCTGCCGCTCATCGTGCACACGGGCGACTACCGCACCGACTTCTCGCACCCGCGCCGCCTGAAGAACATCCTGCATACATTCCCCAACCTCGTGGTTGACGCGGCGCACTTCGGAGGCTGGTCGGTCCCCGAGATCGGCTACGACGTGCTGCACGACGAGAACGTGTTCATCGACGTGTCCAGCTCCATGGCCTTTGTGGGCAACCGCCGCACGAAGGAGCTCGTGGGGATGTGGGGGGCCGACCGCGTCATGTTCGGCTCCGACTTTCCCATGTGGGATCCCGCGCGCGAGTACGACACGTTCACGTCGCTCGGCTTCTCCGACGACGACCTGGAGAAGATGCTCTGGAAGAACGCCGAGCACTTCACCGGCGTGAGCGCTTCTTAACCTGCCGGTACGGCAGAACCGGCAGGCGACATGGTTGCCGAAGATCCTTCGACTGCGCTCACTGCGTTCGCTTCGCTCAGGATGACAGAAGGGCGACACCCTTGCGGTTCGCTCAGGATGACAGCTTGGCGCTTTCCCCTTCAGGCTCTGTCTCCAAAACCACGCGCACCTTGTCGATGCGGTGGCGGTCCATGTCCACCACGGTGAACGTTGCCTTGCGGTCATCGTGCTCAACGGTCACGGAGTCGCCCTCGGCGGGAATGCGGTCGAACAACGACAGCAGCAGGCCGCCGGTCGTCTCGCACTCGGAAGCCTCCTCGGGCTCGAAGCCGATGAGCTCCTCCACGTCGTCTATGGGCATGGAGCCGTCCACCAGGTAGCTTCCGTCGTCCAGCTTCACCACGTCGTTGGCGTCGCCGTGCAGGTATTCGTCGTCGATGCGGCCCACGATCTGCTCCATGATGTCGCTCATCGTGACGATGCCCGACGTACCGCCGTGCTCGTCGATGACCACGGCGATCTTCGTGTGCTTCGCCTGCAGCGTTTGCAGCAGCTTCGCGATGGGAATGCCCTCGGGCACGGCCTCGATCGTGCGGATGCGCAGATCGTCCATCGTGCTGTCGGGCGGCATGGTGTAGAGGTCCTTCACGTGCACGAAGCCGACGATGCGGTCCTTGTTGCCCCGACACACAGGATAGCGCGTGTACTTGTACTGCGTGATGAGCGCCATATTCTCTTCGAGCGAGTCCTCCAAGTCGAGGCAAATGACGTCGGTGCGCGGCGTCATGATGGCCTCGGCGTCCTTGTCGCCCAAGTCGAAGATGTTGTCCACGTACTCGTTCTGCTCGGGGTCGATGAGGCCGCTTTCGGTGCTCTCGTCGATGAGCAGCATGATCTCCTCGTCGGTGTACACCTCGTGCTCGTTGGCGATGTCGTGGCCCAAAAGCTTCATGACGCCGTTCGTGATGGAGTTGAACAGCCACATGATGGGATACGTGATGCGGTAGAACCACACGAGCGGCGTAGCCGAGAACAGCGCGTAACGCTCCGTGGAGAAGATGGCGAGCGATTTGGGGATAAGCTCGCCCACCACGATATGCAGGGCGGTGATGAGGATGAAGCCGATGGCCACGGAGATGGCCTCGATAGCCGCCTCGGGCAAGCCGAACATCTCGAAGAAGGGGCCGATCAGCTTGGACACGGCCGGCTCGCCCAACCAGCCCAAAGCGAGCGAAGCCAGCGTGATGCCCAGCTGGCAGGCGGACAGGTAGGCGTTGACGTTGTCGGCGACGAGCTTGGCGTACTTGGCGCCGCCCTTGCCTTCTTCGACGGCCATTTCGATCTGGGATTTGCGAACGCGGACGAGCGAGAATTCTGCAACGACGAAAAAGGCGTTCATGAGCAAGAAAAATACGACAAGCACAAGGCTTAACGCAGGGTGCATTAAAGCTGGTCTCCTTAGGTTCGGTTGTCAAGGCCTGCCGTCGCGGATTGCCGTACCGCGCGTAGGGTGGCAGGTTTTGGCTGTCCTGGTAAGTTGTACCATCCCTCAAGGCCACGGCCGGGAAAAACTACTCTATATACAGAAGTTGACACCGTTTTGCAACGTTCCCAACGAAACCCGGCAAACAAAGGCTCGGGCAACGTGACGAGAACGTAAGCGAAAGCACAGGGACCTGCAAGGTTGACGCAAGGTGCGGCAGGTAAGGTGAATATCGTACGAAGCCCCCTTACGAAAGGAGCCCGTTATGAAAAAGATATTCGTGACCATGGCGACGCTGGCCGCCATGGGAGGCCTGTTCGTCTACGTCGCCCTGCAAGCGCCGCGCTTGGAAAAGGTCCGCTAGCCTACGGCGTGCTACACGCGCGCCAGATCGCCCTCGTCGACGTCGAGCGCCGGAGCGTCCATCGGAGACGCGACGTTTTCACTGCCTGCAGCCTGCACGGCTGCGGGCTCTTCTCCCGGCCGATCGTCCGTGCGCTCCCCCGCCCGCGCGTCGTCCACCTTCGCCTCACGCGGCAGCACGAGGTTCGCCACCACGGCCACCAGGAACACCACGGCCACGCAGTTCTCGGCGAACACGCTCTGCACGATCTCGGGGAACACCGCGAACAGGGCCGACGCCTGCGTGAAGCCGATGCCCACGGCCAGCGACAGCGCCGCGATGGTGATGTTGCGCTGCGTGAAGCCGGCCCGCGCGATCATCTGGAAGCCGCTCACGATGATGTTGCCGAACATCATGATGGTGCAGCCGCCCAGCACCGCCTCGGGCAGCGACGAGAACAGCACGCTGATGACCGGCAGGAACGCCGCCAGCACCATGATGACGGCGCCGGTGGCGATGGCCTTGCGGTTCACGACCTTCGTCATGGCCACCAAACCCACGTTCTGCGAGAACGACGTGATAGGCAGGCAGCCGAAGCATGCCGACAGCGAGCTCACGAAGCCATCGCAGGCGATGGAGCCGGTGAGCTCCTTCTCGCGCACCTCGCGGTTCAGGCCCACCATGGCCAGCGCCGACGTGTCGCCGATGGTCTCGGTTGCCGACACGAGGAAGATGAGCGTGACCGACACGATGGCGCCCACGTTGAACTCGGGCGTGAACGGCATGAGCTGCGGCAGGGCGAACAGTTGCAGGTCCGCGAACCCGCTGAAGTCAACCGCCCCCATGAACAGCGCCACCACATAGCCTATCACCAGGCCGAACAGCACGGAAAGCTGCTTGGTCTTCCCCTTCGCGAGCACCTGGAACACCAAGCACGACACGAGCGAGATGGTGCCCAGCACCAGGTTCTGCGGCGATCCGAAGTCGGGCGCGCCGCTGCCGCCGCCGAACGACGTGGCGCCCACGCCCAGCAGCGAGAAGCCGATCGACGTGACCACGACGGCCGCCACGATGGGCGATATGATGCGCCGCCAGTACTTCGCGAACAAGCCCAGCACGCCCTCGATGACGCCGCCCACCATGATGGCGCCGATGGCCGTGCTGTAGCCGTACGTGGCCACGATGCCGCACAGCACCGTGACGAACGTGAAGCTGATGCCCATGACGATGGGCAGCCCCGAGCCGATGCGCCACAGCGGAAACAGCTGGATGAGGGTGCCGATACCCGCAATGAGCATGGCGCTTTGGATGAGCGTGCCCGTTTGGTCGGCCCCGAGCCCGGCCACGCCAGCCACGATGACGATGGGGGCAAGGTTGGCCACGAACATGGCCAGGATGTGCTGGATGCCGTAGGGAACGGCACGCAGCAGGGGGATGTCGCCGTCGAGCTTGAACAGCTCCTCGTGCTTGAACTGCTTCATCGGCGGAACTCGATCTCGCCGGTGTCCGGGTTCATGGCGTCCACGATGGCGAGCGATTCCAGGCGGTAGCCGCGATCGCGCAGTTCGGCCCCGCCGGGCTGGAAGCCCTTCTCCACCGCGATGCCGATGCCCTCCACGGTCGCGCCGGCCTCGTCGACGAGCTCGATGAGCCCGTTGAGCGCGCAGCCGTTCGCCAAGAAGTCGTCGACGATGAGCACATGGTCGTGCGGCCCCAGGAACTTCTTGGACACGATGACGTCGTACACGCGGCCGTGCGTGAACGACTGGATGCGCGTGGTGTACATGTCTCCGTCAAGGTTGATGCTCTGAGCCTTCTTCGCGAACACCACGGGCACGCCGAAGTGGCGGGCGGCCACGCAGGCGATGCCGATGCCCGACGCCTCGATGGTGAGGATCTTCGTCACGGGCGCATCGGCGAACAGGCGCTTGAACTCGGCGCCCATGGCGTCGAACAGGTCGATGTCCAACTGGTGGTTCAGGAAGCTGTCTACCTTCAGGACGCCTCCCGACTTCACCACCCCGTCGCGCCTGATGCGCTCCTCCAACTGCTCCACGTTCCCGCCTCCGTCGTCCGCGATCCGTCTCTCAAGCCCACCGCCCGCACGCTCCGCGCGCGGCGGACCAAACCTCTGGAGGACAGTGTAAAGGACGCGCGCGCCGTTGGGAACGGGTCAATTGCCTGAACAGGCACGAAAGGCGTCGGCGTTGGGGAGACGCGCTCCTAACCCACCGGGGGAAGGAGCGCCACCCATAAATCCAAAC
Source organism: Gordonibacter massiliensis (ex Traore et al. 2017) (assembly GCF_019731765.1). Classification (NCBI taxonomy): domain Bacteria; kingdom Bacillati; phylum Actinomycetota; class Coriobacteriia; order Eggerthellales; family Eggerthellaceae; genus Gordonibacter; species Gordonibacter massiliensis (ex Traore et al. 2017). Next base: position 124,908 of record NZ_JAASIO010000001.1, read on the forward strand.
CGCCGAAGCGATTCTTAGAGTCGTGGGGAGTTAGCAGCTCCCTGCGGCTCGCCCAGCATTGTGGCAGATTCCTTCGGCTATGCCACTCATACCGGTGCGGAACCCTCGCAGCTCACGCATGGCGCGCACCGCCAGCATACGCCCCTGCCGAAGCCTACAGCACAACCTGTCCGGTTACGATGAGCACGACCGACGCCACGGCGGCGGCCAAGATGATGAACACCACCACTTTGTCCAGCGTGCTGCGCAGGTACGGTTCGTTGCGCTCCTTCTTCCCCTTGATGTACATGAGGATGCCCGGCGCGTACAAAAGCGACATGATGGTGAGTCCCACCGCCCCGCTGGCGAACGCCAGGAAGAAGCTGTACACGACGCCGAATATGCCGAACACGCGCCACAGCGCGATGCTGCCGCCCAGCTTGCCCTTGAACGCCTGCGGCTCCGTGAACGTGAGCTTCGCGAAGTACGCCGCCGACAGCAGGTACGGCAGCAGGATCATGCCGGCCGAGATGGTGTAGAAGAACTGATACGTGCTGTCCGAGAACAGCATGATGACGAGGAACGCCTCGATGATGACGTTCGTGACCACGAGCGTGACGATGGGGGCGCCTTTCTTGTTCGTCTTAGCGAACGCTTTGATGAACACACCCTGCTCAGCCGCCTCGTAGGGCGACTCGCTCGACAGCACCGTGTAGCCCAGCATGGCCCCCACCAGCGACAGCACCACGCCGCAGTTGATGAGGATGGCGCCCCACTGCCCCACGGCCGCCTCCATGACGCCCGCCAGCGCCGGGTTCTCAAGCTCGGCCAGCTCGGACAGCGGCATGACGCCCATGGAAAGCACGCTGACCAGCAGGTAGATGGTGAGCACGCACACGAACGCAATGACCGTGGCCTTGCCCACGTCGCGTTCCTTCTTCGCGCGGCCCGAGATGGCCACCGCGCCCTCGATGCCCACGAACACCCAGATGGTCACCATCATGGTGCCGCTCACCTGGTCCCAGAACGGCAGACCGGGCTCGGCGCCCGTCGCAAGGTTCGCCATGAAGATGCCCAGGTCGAACTTTTGGAACAGGATGATGGCCGTGATGGCCACGAAGATGGGGACGATCTTCGAAATGGTGATGACGGCGTTGACGCCCGTGACCTCTTTGATACCGCGCGACACGAGGAACACGTAGAACCAGATAAGGCAGCTGGCGCCGATGATGGAGGGCAGGTTGTTCCCTCCGCCGAAGATGGGGAAGAAGTACGACAGCGCGCCGAACAGCAGCGCCGAAAAGCTCACCGTGCACAGAAGCGCGCTGATCCAATAGCCCCAGGCGCTGTTGAAGCCCAGGAAATCGCCGAAGCCGGTGCTCGCGTAGCTGTAGATGCCGCCCTTGAGCTGCGGCTTGATGCGCGTGAGCGCGAAGAACGTGAGAACGAGGCACAACACGCCCACCGCCGAGATGCCCCACGCCGTGAGAATGGCCGTGCCGCTGGCGCCGCCCGCCGCCTGGTCGCCGGCCAGCGTGAACACGCCGCCGCCGATGATGAGCGTGATGACGGTGGTGACGAGGCGAAATATGCCCAATCCGCCCTGCGGCTGGGGAATGCCCGGCGATCCGGAGCCCGATTCGACGTCGAGGCCGCCTTCTGCCGTGGATGCGGTCGGCGCAACCGCAGGGCTCGCCTGGGCCGTCGATGCGGATTGGTGCGATGCGGAAGCGCTCATGAAACCACCGTTCCTCGTCGGGTTGACCGCACCATAATACCCCACCGACCTGTATTACGTCAGAGCGTTATGCAATATTTTGAATGCCGTTAACGAGGACGTCAGCGCGGGCGCTCGATCACCCTTCGATCAACCAGAACGCCGGCCAAGGTGGCGCGGTTGAGGTCGCAGCCCAGGCCGTGCTCGTGCCCCGCGCGGTTGAGCGTGACCAAGCCGCGCTCGGCCGTGTGCGGCGGGTCGGTGACGTCGGCGGCGAAGTAGCGGGCCGTGGCTCCGATGTCGCCGGGCGCCTCGACGCCGGGCAGTGTTTCGAACGCGGCGTGCAGGCGCTTGGACACACCGGTGTCGTACATGCCGCCCATCCACACGGTGAGGTCGCGCGAACGCGCGAGACGGAGGAAGTCGAGCGCCGGTTGCACGCCGCCCATCTTGGCGATTTTGAGCGCGTAGCAGCGCAGTTCGGGGTGCTGCAACGCCCGAGAGAGGTCGTGCGGGCGGACGATGGATTCGTCCAGGCAAATGGGCGTGGCCAAACTGCGCTGCAGGCGAACGAGACGATCGAACAGGTCGGTCGGCCCGACGCCGGGCTGGCGGCGCGGATCGAGCGGCTCCTCGATCCAGGCGGCACCGCATTCGTCGAGCGCCCGCAACTCGTCCAGATCGCGCTCCGCAAAGCTCTGATTCGCATCGAGCGTGATCATGAGCTGCGGATAGGCTTCGCGCACCGCCTTCACGGCAGCCAGCGAAGCGCCCGGAGCCACCTTGAGCTTCACGCGCCGGTAGCCCGCCTCCACGCAACGCTGCACGGCAGCCACCGTCTCGGGCGGCGCGCCCACGCCCACCACGGCGCCGGCCGGCACGGACGCCTGGCCGGCCGCGGAGCCCTTCGGCGCGGTGCCGCCTATGAGCTGCCAAAGCGGCTTGCCCACGATCTTGCCGTAAAGGTCCCACAGCGCCGGCTCGAGCGCGCCCTGCGCGAGCGGGAACGACGCCGCCTCGGCGCATGAGGCGAACGAAGCGCTGGCCTCGGAGGGATGCAGGTACACCTCGCTCAGCACCAGGGGCGCGAGCGCGCTTTCGATGGCATGCACGTCTTGGTCGAGCGTTTCGGGCAAATACCAATCCGTCGCGAACGCGACGCACTCGCCCAGACCCACGCGTCCGGCGTGGTCCTCCACCTCCACGATGACGGATTCGCGATCGCGCAAGAACCCCTTCGCCGTTCTGAACGGGCGCGCGAACGGCAGGCGTATGCGGTACAGCGTCACGCGCACGACCTCTATACGCTGCTCGTAAAGCGCCTGAAGCGCGGCGCGGTCGATCTTCCCCACGCCCGTGCGCGGGAACTCGTCGAGCACGCAGATGCACCGGGGCTGGTAGAGCTTCGACAAGCGCGTGCTCAGGCTGGCGCGCACGGTGGCGGCGAACTGCTGTGGCGTGGCGGCCGGTGAACGCAGCGGTGCGGCGGTGCGCTCCCGCTCGACGAACGCCACGGGGCGGCGCCCCCAAACGGCGTCGGGCGCGCCGAACACGTAGGCCTCGGCCACACCGGGCACCCGCACGAGCTTGTCGCGAATCTCGGCCGGATAGACGTTCTCGCCGCCCGACACGAACATGTCGGCCGTGCGTTCTTTCACGTAGAGCCGCCCTGCGCCCAACGCAGCCGTGTCCCCCGTGAGGAAGAACCCATCCACCGTGTAGGCGGCCCGCGCGTTCAAATACCCTTCGAACACCCCGGGCCCCTTGACGGCCAAGCGGCCGAAACCGTGCTCGTCGGGATCGACGATGCGCACCTCGTAGCCCGGCAGCAGGCGCAGCCCGCCGTCGAACGATGTCGTGACCTGCGCGTGGGCTATCTGGCTCGACGTCTCCGTCATGCCGTAGCTCGCGAAGACGCGGGCTCCCGCGGCCGTGGCGCGCGCAAGCGTGTGCGGGTTCGACGCGGCCCCGCCCAGCAGGATGCAGCGATAGTCCTTCAACGTTCCCGCTTCGTCCTCGTTCAGCAGATCCTGCAGCATCTTGTCGACCACCGACACGTGGGTGACGTGGGAGCGCGCCGCGTCGCCCAGCAGGCGCGCCGCGTCGAAGCGACGGTAGAGTATGAACGGCACGCATCCCAGCAGGCTGCGCACGATCACCTGGAACCCCCCGATATGGTACAGGGGAAGCGCCGCCTGCCACATGCCGACGCCCGGAGTGTTGAGCGCGGCGTTCGAAGCCTCGGCGGCGCGGCAGAGCTGGTCCCAGGAAAGCGGCACGGCCTTCGGTTTGCCCGTCGTTCCCGACGTGAACATGACGAGCGCCCGCGTTTTCGCGTCGAACACATGCGCGGACCGCTCGGCGAAGTGGATGATCTCCTCGAGCGCATCCTGCCGCTGCGTTTCGTCGCGCCGACGCCGCGCTGCGCGGTTCGAGGTCACGCGGCCCAAACCGCGCGACGAGCGCGGCGCGGCCGTGGCAGCCGTGGCGCGCGCGGTGAAGCTCGGGCGCGCCGTATGGGCGGCGTGCGGGTCGTACCGGTCCTCGCCCGCAAGCAGCGCGGCGGCGCGGTCGAGCAGCCGCGGCGCGTCCTCCTCGTCAACGCGCACCGCGATACGCGACCCCAAGCAGCGTTCCAGCTCCAGCAGACGGCTGAGCTTCTCGCCCGAGGCGAGCCGGTTGTTCACGGCCACGATGGTGAAGCTTCCGTAGGCGGCGGCCAGGATGAGCAGCACGTACAAAGGGCAGTTCGGCAAATCGACCGCAACGCAGTCTCCGCGCTGCACGCCCCGCGCTTGCAGATGGCGGGCGAGCGCCGCCGCAAGCATGCGCACCTCGCGGTACGAGTACGGCGCCTCGTCGCCCGCTTCGTTTACGTACGTGAAGCACGTCCTCTGCGGGTATCGGCGAACCATGCTTTCGAATGCGCTGATCATCGCCTGTCTGCTACTGCCTTCCCGCGCGCCCGCTCGCACCGGCGCGCGATCTGAATCCTAGGGAAACTTCGGGAACTGGGTGAAATCGGGCGCGCGCTTCTCCTTGAACGCGTCGCGGCCCTCCTTCGCCTCGTCGGTGGTGTAGTACAAAAGCGTCGCGTCGCCCGCCAGCTGCTGGATGCCCGCCAGCCCGTCGGTGGCGGCGTTGAACGACGCCTTCATGAAGCGCAGCGCCGTGGGGGAAAGGCGCAGCATGTCGCGCGCCCAGCTCACGCATTCGGCCTCGAGCTGCTCGAACGGAACCACCTTGTTCACCAGGCCCATCTCCAGCGCCTCGGCGGCCGTGTACTGGCGGCAGAGGTACCAGATCTCGCGGGCCTTCTTCTGGCCCACGATGTTGGCCAGGTAGCCCGCGCCGTAACCGGCGTCGAAGCTGCCCACCTTCGGGCCCGTCTGGCCGAACTTGGCCGTCTCGGCCGCGATGGACAGGTCGCACAGGATGTGCAGCACGTGGCCGCCGCCGATGGCGTAGCCGTTCACCATGGCAATGACGGGCTTGGGCACCACGCGGATGAGGCGCTGCAGGTCCAGCACGTTCAGGCGCGGGATGTTGTCCTCGCCCACGTAGCCGCCGTTGCCGCGTATCTTCTGGTCGCCGCCGGAGCAGAACGCCTCGTCCTCGTGGCGGCCGCCGTGGTTGGCGCCGGTGAGGATGATGACGCCGATCTCCGCGTCGTCGCGCGCGACGGTGAACGCGTCGTACAGCTCGTTCACCGTGAGCGGCGTGAACGCGTTGCGCCGTTCCGGTCGGTTGATGGTGATCTTGGCGATGCCGTCGCTGGTTTCGTAGATGATCTCGCGATACGCTTTGCCCGCCTGCCACGCGGTTTCGCCCATGGCCGTCCTTTCATCGCGCGCCCGAACGTCCGAGCACGCCTGCTATGGAAGATGTTCGGTAGGATGAGCATATACTACCGCGCCGCGCGGCCGCGAGCTACCGAACGCAGAATATTCCCGAAAAGAAACGAGGTCAGTCAACGAAAACATGAGCCTCCGCCGCGTTCCCGCCTATTCCGATAGCTAAATTTATAGACTATTGTTTATTTAGATACATTATTCTATAATACAGGGAAAGGCGAGACGGAGGAGGCTGACCATGGACGCAACCGCTACGCTGACGCGCACCTGCCTGAACCGATCGGTGAAGCTGCGCTGCTTCTCGCAGGAACGCGGCTCGCTCTTCGACTACGCCGACGTCGAGAACCTGGGGCTGTACGTCCACGTTCCCCCCGACGCGTCCGACCGCGACCGCCGTCGACGCCGTTCCGCCTACGAGGGAAGCGAAACGGCCGCCTGCGTGAGCGCGCTCGCGCGGGAGATCGAAGCCGTCGGCTCGTCCTCCTGGCGCGCGCCGATCAGCCTCTCGGCACGCGAGGCCGCGAGAAACGGAGCGCTTCGCACGCGCTGCGCAGGCAGCGAGGCGAAGAAGCGGATCACCACCCTTCACTTCGGCGGAAGCACCGCCCGCCTGCTCGACGGAGGCCTGCTCGAGTTGGTGCAGGCGGTCGAGCGGCGCTTCGAGATAACCGAGGGCATCGGGTTCGAGCTGCGGGCCGCCGACGCGACGCCGCGCAACCTGCAGGCGCTTCGCCGGGCGGGCGTTCGGCACCTCGTCGTCGTGGCGAGCGGCGCTTACGCCCTCGAAGACGCCCTCCCTTCGACCGGGAGCTCTTTGGAACGGGCGCTTGCGGTTGTGGGAGGCATCCCGTTCGAAACGGTGTCTGCGGCTTTCGCGTTCGGAGAGCCCGGTCAGACGGTCGCCCGGTTGCAGCACGACATCGATCGGGCGTTCTCCCGCGGCGCCAACCACGCGTCCATTCGCCCCTGTTCGGCACGCATCGTCGCGCGGGGCGAGCGTCCCGAACGCGGGCGGAATCGGCCCGGAACGCCGCACGTCGCTTTCGGCTGCTCGGCAACGGCGTTTCTAAAAGGCCGGTTCGAGGTGGACGCGTTCTCGCTGTCGGAATACGCCGAGCTCGTGCACCAGCGGCGCGCACCGGCTGCCCTCACCCTCAAGTTCGTCGAGCGCGAGCGCGTCCTGCGTTTCCTCGCATGGGCGAACCGCCAGTGCAGAAACGTGGTCGCTCGCAGGCGGCCGCGCCGTTCTCCCGCCCGCTTGTAGCTCGCGCCGGTATCGGCGGTTCGGCCATGCGAGGAAAAGACCTGTTTTTGGGCCGCCACCTTGGGAGAGAAGCCCGGGAAGTCGTACTATAATGCTCAACAGCGCAAGCGCGACCGCTCGAGCGAGGAGACCCGATGTACGTCGAACCGAAAGATTCCCGGCAACGCTACACCAAGCAGTGCTTGTTCTCGTCGTTCGAACGCGCGTTGCAGGACAAGCCCGTATCCGACATCACGGTGAGCGAGATCTGCAACGACGCCGGCATATCGCGCAAAACGTTCTACAAGTACTATTCCGACCCGTTCGCCTTGCTCCTTGCCATGCAGGACGACCTGTTCGCAGGTTTGGGCGAGCGCCTTGCAGAGCTGCCCCCCGACGTGTACGCCATCTCGTCGGCCATCATCGACTTCGTCGCCGAGCACCGCGTGGTGACGAAGGCGGTGTTCGAGAACCGCGGAGAGGGAAACCTTATCGACCGCGTGCTCGACCAGCTGTACGTCACGTACCATGAAAGCTGGGAGCAGGCGAACCCGGACATGGCGGAAAGCGACGTGGAGTTCCTGTTCCATTACGTGACCTCGGGGTGGGTCGGCATCGTGAGGCTCTGGCTGTTCAAGTACCCCAGCATGGACGTCGACGAAGTGAAGGCCCGGGCCGACTCCCTCATGAAGCTCACCACGCCGCACGCCTGAGGCGGCAGCCGGCGCCTCGATCTTCCCGCTTCGCGCATCGAGCCCGCCCGACAGGAAGCATGGCTATACGCAGGCGAAGAAATCCTCGAGAACGCGCACGTACGCCTCGGGCGCCTCGAGGTGCACGTTGTGGCCGGCGCCCTCCACGATGCGCGTCGCGCAGACGTTGGATTCGCGCAGATGCTCCGCGAGCGCACAATACTTCTCATCGAGCGCGCCGGCCAGGTACAAGACCGGAACTTCGGCATCCCGCAAGGTACCCAAGCAATCGAGCACGGCATCCCGACCGGGCATGGCATGCTGGCCCGCCTCCTCGAACGAGCGCGCGAGGGCTTCGGCGTCGTTCGCCAGGCGGCCCGCACGAAGGCGCTCGCGCACGTCGGGCGGCAGCTCGCGCTGCGTGGCGAACAGGGGTAGCCGCTCCCAAGCACCCATGAACGCTTCGACGCCCTGCTCTCGGAGGCGGGCGGCGTTCGCAACGTCGCGCGTGCGCGCGGCTGCGCGTTCTTCGGAGCTGGCGGGCCCGAGCCCCGTGCTTTCCAGCACGAGTGCCGCAAAGGGGCGAGGGTCTTCGATGGCAGCGGCGAGCGCGACACGGCCGCCCATGGAGTAGCCCGCCACGGGCACCGAAGGCACGGCGCGTTCGCCTGCCACATGCTCAAGGAAAGCGACCAGGGCATCGGCGGCCCGGTCGAGCCGGAAAAGGCGCGCGTCCTGGGGTCGGTCGCTACCACCATGCCCCACGAGATCGAGCGCGACGACGGGGCGCCTGCGACGCAGAAGCTTGGCAACGTCGTCCCAGCTGTCGGCGCTCTGCGCGAAACCGTGCAGCAACACGACGGGCGCGACTTCGGCGGCATCGCCTTCCCAAACGAGATAGCGGTAGCGCACGTCGCCGTGTCGGAAGAAGCGTTCCCGGTTCGTCATCATGCGACCTTTCTCGGTTCGGCCCGCGCTCGCGCGGACGAGAGGTGGACAAAATTCGAAGCTATGGTAATTAAACGTGCTGAAATTCTAAAAGCTCCGCAGACCGACAGTTCGAAAGAAATCAAAAGTCCTGATCAGATGCTTGCCTTCTCCATTTGAATAGTGCGCTTCCGAAACAAGCTGCCATGCCTTTCGTTTTTATCAATGACCATATAACTTATATATAAATCGCGATTCCCTATCGCGCAAAGCGCAGCCGAACCGAAGGCGAAGATTCGCGCACCCCCAGCGCATTGCGCACGGCATCCAACTGCGAAATGAGCCAGCAGGAGCACGGCCGCCCATGACCAGGCGGCGCTTCGCGCACGGCATCCGACATCCGACGACGCTTGGATCACGACCAATAGGGCGCATAGCGGCCCTTCAACCCGGAAAGCGGCACGCGCACTTCGATAAGCGAGATGCCGGGCGTTCCCAAAAGCTCGCGGTACGCCTCGTCGAACGTCGGAACCGTGTTCGCGATCCGATACGGCACGCCGAACGCGCGGGCCGCCGCACCGAAGTCCACGTCTTGCGGCGTGAGGAACAAACGCTCGAAGTACGGGTCGTCGGACTGCTGGGGCAGCATGTCGAAAATGCCGCCGCCGTTGTTGTTCAGCAGCACGATGACGATGCTCGGCGCCGCACCGGGCGCGCCGTCGCCGCGCGCGGCTGCAGCTTCCCGCCGCACGCGCAGCTCGCGCTGGAGCGCGAGGGCGTTCAGGTCGTGCAGCAGTGTAAGGTCGCCCGTGAGCAGCGTGGTCTGCTCGAAATGCTGCGCCGCGCCCAAGGCCGTGGACACCGTGCCGTCGATGCCGTTCAAGCCGCGGTTGCACAGCACGGCGAGGGGCCGGCCGCCTTTGAGGTAGAACGTGTCGAGCGCGCGCACGCTCATGGAATTGGCCGCGAACAGGCACGACCCCTCGGGAGCCAGCTCCACCACGCGGCGGACGAACGCGCCTTCGAAGCCTTCCGCCACGTCGTCCACTGCCGCAATGCGCGCCCAGGCGGCGTCGTTGGCAGCGATCCAAGCGTCTGCGAATGCCTGCTGCTCCAATCCTGCCTCGCCGCGAGCCCGACCGCTGTCGGACTCGGGGGCAATCGACCGCACATCGCGCAACCGACACAGCGCATCGACGAATTCGATCGGCTTGCAGCGCACGAAAACATCGGTCGCGGCGTTGAAATCGCGTGTCTCGAACGGATCCACGACGATCTGCAGCGCATGCCCCGAGGCCGCCATCTGCGTGGCCTTCTTGGAAACGGGATAGCGTCCGAAACGCACGATCGCCTGCGGGACCAGCTCTTCGGCCGCGCTTCCGCCCGCGCCCAAAACGGAATCGTAGTTGTCAATGACCAAGGAGGACCCGAAGCGCCGCAACCCCGACAGCGGGTCGGCCAGCAAGGGAACGTCATACGAAGCCGCCCAAGCGAGCACGCGGGCGGCTTCGAGCTCGGTCGCGCACGAGCCCTCGCCCGCAAACGCGAGAACGCGGCGGCCTTCGAAGAGCGCGGCAACGCGCGCGGCCTCCTGCGGATCAAGCAACAGGGCAGAGCCCATAACCCGCGGCCCGCCGTCGCGGCGGACCGCCTCGAACAGCCCCTCGACCGCGAGGTCGGGCTTGAGCGGCTCGTCGAGCGGGAAGTTCAAATGCACGGGGCCGCCCTCGCACGCGCCCGCGATGCGCGCGGGGCCCACGACGGGCTGGGCGGCCACGCCCGGTCCGTTGGCCGTCGCCAAAACTCCTGCGGCGTCGCTCTCCCCGCCCGCCGCGATGCACGCCTCGCGCGCCGCTTGGCGGGCGAACGCGAGCGCCGCGTCGTCGGAGGTGGGCAGCGGCATCTGCCGGAACGCGCGCACGTGGTCGCCGTACGCTTTCAGCTGGTCGCACGTTTGCGGCGCGCCGAGGCCCTGCAGGCGCGGCGGGCGATCGCCCGTCAGCACCACGAGCGGCACGCGCGACGACTCGGCCTCCAGCACCGCCGGATAGTAGTTCGCCACCGCCGTGCCCGATGTGCACACGAGGGCCGCCGGGCGCCCGCTCGCCTTCGCCAGCCCCAGCGCGAAGAAGGCGGCGCCACGTTCGTCCACGTCCACGAACAGCCGCAGCCGCTCTGGGTGGCGGCGCGCCAGCTCGTAGGCCACCATCGCCAGCGGCGTCGACCGCGATCCCGGGCTCACCACCACCTCGCGCACGCCCCAGCGCGTCAGCTCGTCGAAGAACGCACCCAGAAACAGGGCGCCGGCCGTGCTGGTTGGCACCGCGCGGGATCCTTCGACTCCGCGCTGCGCGCTCCGCTCAGGATGACAGGTGGGGGGCTGCGCGCTCCGCTCAGGATGACAGGCGGGGGGCTGAGCGCCGGGATCAGGACGGCGGGCGCCGACCGCGGGATCGGCGCTCATCGGGCACCTCCGACGCGCTGGTCGTTCGTAAGGTCAGCGAGGGTTTCCATGGCGCCCGAGCTGGGGTCGATGGCGGAGGCGTGGCGTACTGCCGTACGCGAGCCTCCGACAGCGGCCGCAGATCGGGTGCCAGGGGAAGCCGCAGCGTCGGCGTCGTCCTCTCCGTTGAAAGCGGAGAGGACCGTCATAAGCTTCATGCCTATCTCGTCGTATTCGTCATCGGCCACGCTGCCGGCCACGATGCCGCAGCCCGCGTACACCCAGCCGATCTCGCCGTCGAACACGCCCGTGCGCAGCGCCACCGAGAACTCGCCGTCGCCGTCGCCGTCCACGTAGCCGCATGCGCCGGCGAAGAAGCCGCGATTGTACGCCTCGATGGAGCGGATGAGCATCTTCGCCTCGCCCACCGGCGTGCCGGCCACGGCCGGCGTGGGATGCAGGTCGCCCTTCATCTCCCATAAATCGACGCCCTCCAAGATGCGCGCCCGCGCCGGCGTGCACAGGTGCTGCACGTGCGTGAGCGGCAGGATGCCCGGCTCGGCGGGAACGTCCACGTCGTAGCACGTGCGGCGGAACACCTCGCGGATGAACCGCACCACGTAGTCGTGCTCGGCGCGATTCTTCGGATCGGCCATGAGCTCGGAGGCCAGCCGCTCCCGGTCGGCCTCGGTGGCGCCGGCCGGGCACGTGCCCGCCAGGCACATGCTCTCCAGCTCGTTGCCCGTCTTGCGCACCAGCAGCTCGGGCGTGCATCCGCAGAAGAACACGTCGGCGTAGCGGTACAGCAGCACCGTGCCGCGCGCGGGCCCGTCTATCAGGTTCACCAACAGGTCCTTCGACGAAAAAGGCCGCTCGGCCACCAGCCGCTGGCGGCGCGACAGCACCACCTTGTCCACGCGCCCCGCCTCGATGGCGGCCAGTCCCGCGCCCACGGCCGCGCGCCACGCCTCGCGCGAGTCGGGCTCGACGGAATACGGCACGCTCTGGCGGCGGCGCGGCGGCGCGGCGAGCGCCTGGCGCGCGAACCGCTCGATGCGCCCCGCGTACACCGGCCCGAGCGAGTTCACCTGCAGCAGCGTTCCGCGCTCGTTCTCGATGAGCACGATTTCCGGCAGCATGAACTTCAAGCGCGGGAACGCCTCGAACAGCTCGTCGGTGGGCGCAGGGTTCTCGGCGTCGAAACGGTTGAACGAGAAGTACACGGGCGGCTGGTCCACCGGACCCTCCAGCTCGCTTTCGGCATCGTCGAGCGTCGGCAGCGCGATGCAGCGGCCGAGCCCCATATAGCGGCACGCGCGGCGCTTGTCGTAGTAGACGAACTGGTCGGTGAAGCCTTTCTGCAGCACGCAGAACGCGTCGACGATATCGGCATCGATGGGTCGCGTATGCGAGAATATCCTGGTCATGGTTCTCCTTACCGCTCAAGCCGCCTCGTGCGCCGCGCTGGTTCGCAATCGGGCGCCGCGCACGGCACCCTGGTCTTCGCCCTGCCTATGAACGCACCGAAGCCGCCAGGAAACCGCCCCGCGCCGCCGCCATGCGCACGACGGTATAGTATACCCGTCCGCACGCGCCGAACCGCAGGACGTCGGCAAGCACGCACCCGAATCGGCCGTTCGAGAATCATTGCCCGATCCGTGCCCGAGCGGGCCTCCTCCTGCCGCCATCCCGAACGGAGCGCCAAAGACGCGCTCGAACCAGATGCAGGATCGTCAACGACTCCGTGGAAGTTTTGCGCACGCGCTCGGCGACCTCTATACTGGGCCAACAACCAGCCGTACGCGAAAGGCCCGCTATGAGGAAGTTTCTCCAGGAGTTCAAAGATTTCATCAACCAAGGCAACGTGATGGACCTGGCCGTGGCCGTGGTCATAGGCGCCGCGTTCACCGCCATCGTGAACTCGGCCGTGAGCGACCTCATCATGCCCCTCGTGGGCGCCTTCACCGGCGGCATCGACTTCTCGGACATGAAGCTGTACCTGCCGCTGGGCGCCGGCAACTCCGCCATCGCCTACGGCAACTTCATCAACGCCGTCATCCAGTTCGTCATCATCGCGTTCGTGGTGTTCCTGATCGTGAAGGCCCTGAACAAGGCGCGCTCGCTGGCCACGCGCGGCAAGCAGGCCGACGAGAAGGAGGCCCCGCACTGCCCGTACTGCCTGGAAGAGGTGGCGGAAGGCGCCACGCGCTGCCCGCATTGCACGGCCGAGCTGCCCGCCCCGGCCGCACCCGTCGTCAAAACGCCAGCGAAGGCGTAAGGCCGCAGGGCGACCACCGAGCGCGCGTCACTGTCCTTCGGGAGGAAGCGGCGCCTCCCCTTCGGTGGAGAACATCTTCTCGCGCTTGGCAACGAACGCCTTCAGGTCGCTCTCGGAGTGGATGTCTATCTTGCCGTAGAGGTTGTGCAGGTGCGTCTTGATGGTGTTCTGCGTGATGAACAGCTCCTCCCCTATCTCCTTGCGCGTCTTGCCCAAGATCACGCTGTGCATGATCTCCAGCTCACGCTGCGTCAGACCGTAGTCTTGCGCGATAACCTCGCACGTGCGGAAGATGTCGGTTTCCTCGTCGGGGTTGCCGGGGCGCACGAAGCCCCATCCCGTGCGCATGTTCGCGTTGTTGGTGAGGAGCAAGGCGGCGAACAGCACTAGGAAAGCCAGCACGCAGAAGAACATGATGGTTTGCTCCGAGTTCACGAAAACCTGCAAGGCCACGCTGCCTATCACCACGCCGAGCGCCCGACCCGTCATCAACGCCGTGCTGGGACACGAGGCAACCCAGGTGGCCGGCTGGTCGCAGCTTTTGATGAGGTACGACCCCAGCGCCCACAGCACCAGGTCGAGATACAGAAAGCCGGTCGTCTGCAGCACGCCCGCCGCCACGGACGACGGCCCCAGCACCCCCACGGCCAGCAACCCGAGCCCCGCCAAGGGGAACCCTATCTGGTAGATGGAGCGGTTGAAGTCCATTTGCAGCACCATGGCCACGAGCAACGCCAGCAGCGCCGCAAGGAAGTACCCCGCGGAATCGGGCATCGGAACGAAGGCGCCCGAGAAACTCATGAAGCCCAGCGGTATGCCCAGCGCGAGCCCCTGGGTGATGGACGTGGCCATAAAGCGGTACGGTATGAGCAGGTCGTTCGTCGATTCGCGATACAGCACCTTCTGATCGGGAAAAGCCTGCGCCTTCGAAAGGTAGAACGTCAAAACGATGAACGCGGGCAGCACGAAAGCCATCACCCACTTCACCCACGGATCGAGAAACGAGATACCCAGCGCCAACAGCGCCGTGGCGAGCGCGGCCGCGATGCCGAACGTCAGCGTAGGCGTCACCCCCAGCATGCCGAAGATACGCCCCAACTCTATATGGATGCCCATCGTGCCCACGGCCAGCATGACCATGCCCAGCGCCAGCGCCGCGAATCTGAACGGCTCGTTCGCTATCCCCGCATGCGTTTCCATAAAGAGGAAGAATATCCCCAGGGTCATGCTCGTGACGAGGAACCACAGGTATCCGTTCTTGTCGAACACCTTGATCTTCTTGAACCGGAACGCGAAGAACAGGCACACGCACGCGCAAACGAACATGAACGGAACGATCATGGAAAAGGAGAAACCGGCCACCTGGAACGAGTCGGGAAAGAAAAAGCCCTCTATGAACAGCAGGGCAGCGAACGTCCGATATCCGACGAAACACACGAACAGCGTCGGCTGCTCGCGCACGTCGTGGACAACCTTGCGTATGCCTCCGCGATGAACGCCCTCTGCTTCCATATTGGCCCCCCGATAACCAATCGCCTCGCATGAGCGAGCGCATGGAGGACCGCGGAAACAAACGCGTTGCCCCCTTCGCGCTTCACGGCGAGTATACCTAATACTTATCGAAAAGCATCTAATACATGAGGGGTGAGATGCCTTGTCGAGACAAACCACCTCTGGTGGAGGATGGCGTTCGCCTTCGTGAAATCTCATGATGCGAGTCAGCACATGCGCCATGCCCGGCATTTCCGAGGAAGGAACGTGGCAAGGAGGTGAACAGGGGACGGGCATGAACATGAGCGCATCATTCACGTTAGGTTTCTAATGCTTCAAGCTGAAGTTTCGCAAGAAAGCGGAAACCGAAGTGTCACCCCCTTCCCCTCCTTCGGGTCGCTCCCGAAGGAGGGGAAACCCCATGAAGGGAGGCGTCGTTCGACATGGCAAGCCAGACCCCCGCTCAAGGGCAAGACCGCTATCTGGACTTCACGAACGCCCAAGGCCTCTGCTTCCGCATGCAGGTGGAAGACGATCCCACCGACGCCTGCGCGTTCACCGTCCGCGTCACCCCGCTTTTCGAGCAGAGCGAGCGGAGTGCCCAAAGCGCTGACTTTTCCTCCCCACAGCAGAGCGGCCTTCTGTCCGCCCTCACGGCACGCGAGCGCGACGTCGCGCAGCTGATAGCCGAAGGGTTCACGAACGAGCAGATCGCCCTTCGCCTGTGCATCAGCCTCTCCACGGTGAAATCCCACATCCAGAACATCTTCGCCAAGGTTCACGTAGCGAACCGCACGGCGCTCGTGGCCCTGCTGCACGAAACCGCCCGCTAAACCTTTCGCCCGGCCATCCGAGGCCGCCCGAGAAGACCGCGCGCCCACTGCTTTCCACTCAGCCATCGGAATTACCCGACCCCACCCTGTAGGGCAAGGGCTCTGCCCTTGTCGCTCAACAAACAGCGTTTTGCGGGTTGCCGGCAAGGGCAGAGCCCTTGCCCTACGAGGCAACCTCGGAGGGCGCGCGTCGTGGCGCCTTTGACCCCCCCCCGCCAGCGAACGCACGGCCCCGCGCGTCCTCCTCCCCAAAAGCCAAAAGCCCCCGCCGCGGGGACTGAAGGCGGCGGGGGCTCGGGGGTAGAAATGTCGGGCGCGCTGTCGGGGCGCGCCTCGACCGAGTAGGCTTAAGCGAGCATCGGCATGACCAGGTACATGACCGCAAACGACCATGCGGTACACACCGTGAAGATGGAAACCTGTATCAGGCAGATGGGGTGGTAGGTTCCCTTGAAACGGAACACCTTGAGCACCCACTCCACCAGCGGCGCGAACACCACGGCGCCGATGAGAATGGTGGGGATGACGATGGCCCAGCTGGGCGGATAGGTGCTCACGATGGCGGAAGCGAACACGATGCCGGCGAACGTGAAGGCCATGCCGGTTTTCTTCCACTTCGGGTACCAGATGAGGATGGCGAGCGCGCCCGTGACCACCTGCACCAGAATGAGCAGCGGGAAGTTGCCGGAGCCGTAGGCGGGATGCAGCGGGTTCATGATCCACGACACGATGCCGCCCACGTACATGCCGATGGTCGCCCACGAGCTGCCCCAGATGGTCAGCTGACCGATGTCGCCGAAGATCTGGTGCACGAAGAACTTGCTCTTGTTCTGGTCCGTGGGGTTGGGAGCCTCGGCCGGCGCCGGGATGGTCATCCACGGCATGAGGCGGAATATGAGCGAGCAGAGCGGCACCACGACGGCCACGCCGGCGGACACGGCGATGAACAGCGGCAGACCCAGCGGGGACACGATGCCGTAGAGCAGGGCGTAGCACACCGGGCAGGTGACGAGCGTGCCCAAGATGAGCGACGTTGCCACCTTCTTCAGGTCGGCGCCGTAGAAGATCACGAACACCTGCACGGTGAGCACGGTGGCGAACGTGGGGATCCAGCCGCTGGCGAACAGGCCGCCGTAGATGAGCTGGCCTAGGATGAGCGACAGGCACGTCGTCACGAACATGGTGGTGAAGATGTGGCCGTTGCCCGCCACGCCGGTGCCGGCATGGGCCGACTTTTTGCGCTCAAGGGCGGCGGCCACGAAGCCCATGATGATCATGCCGATGGAAGCCGGAAGCGCCGCGATGAACGAGCCTTCCGTCAAGTCGGCGAAGAACCAGGCCACGCGATAGAGGGGCGATCCCTCGATGCAGCCGGTCATCATGGTGCCGAAGTCATAGATGAAGTCGTTGTTCATGAGCATCGGCTGCACGTAGCTCATCAGAGCGTACAGGGCGATGGCCGCGACGACGGTGATGCAGAACGCCGGCAAGATCTCCTTGCGCGATCCTGCCGTCGAGGACGCTTTCGACGAAGCGGGCGTTTCAGCGACGACGGATGTATCCGCGTCGGCAATCGTATTTTCCACGAGGGCACCTTCTCTCGTATCCGATGAATAGAACCGCGCAGAACCCCCGACGAAAAGGGCGGCGCATCGCGCCTGTCGTTTCTGCACGCTATGGATGGACCGAGGAAGGATTGGCTTGGGCACATCCTACCCTAGTTCTCCGGCCGCTGAGAATCGGCCGAAAGTACGATAATCCCGCGCGATATCGTCCTTCCGGACGGTGGCGCGCCGCACCGTTTTTTCCTATGCTGTGCGACGGGGATGATACAAGGGTTTCAAGACGCTGTCGGGCGATGCGGCTTCACGGTCGCAGGCCGGCGAACGTCCTTTCCGCTTTTTCGCGAACAGCGACAACGGAAGAGGAGAGCCCCATCATGAAAACGTGGTATCCCGAGGCCGATCTGGTCATCCAGCATCCGAAGATCTACACCGTCGCCATCACCTGCGACGAGGTCAAGGAAGGCAAGACCGACTTCCCCATCATCGAAGACGGCGGCGTGGCCGCCAAGGACGGCAAGGTCATCGCCGTGGGCACGGCCGCCGACGTTCAGCGGTTCATCGGCGAGCACACCCAGGTCATCGACGCCTCCGGCAAGATCCTCACCCCGGGCTTCGTCGAGTGCCACATGCACTGCAAGTGGACCGGCGAGCAAATGCTCAACCTCGACTTCAACGGCGTGACGAGCCGCCAGGCCATTCTCGACGCCGTGGCCGAGAAGGCCGCGAACACCCCCGACGGCGTGTGGATCGAGGGCGACGGCTGGAACGAGCTCATCTGGGAGGACAGCCAGGAGGTCATCACGCGCCGCGAGCTCGACGAGGTCGCCCCGAACAACCCGGTATTCCTGCTGCACATGTCCGTGCACACCATCGCCGCGAACTCGCTCGCGCTCGAGGCGTGCGGCTACACGAAGGACACGCCGCAGCCCGAAGGCGCCGAGATCGGCCACTACGACGACGGCGAGCTCGACGGCCTGCTGTACGAGAACGGCGCGCTCCAGCCCATGCTCAAGACCAAGCCGGCACTGACCGACGACGAGCACCTCGAGAGCCTCGTGCTCATCGGGCAGCGCCTCAACTCCTTCGGCATCACGAGCGCCATCGACGCGAACCTCAACTACAAGCAGATGCACATCTACAACGAGGCCAGGAAGCAGGGCAAGCTCAGCTACCGCGCCAACCTCATGTTCTACCTCGACCCGCAGTTCGGCTCCTTCGAGGACAACCTGCGCCGCCTCGAGGAGATGGACTGCGTCACCGGCTTCGGCGACGAGATGCTCAAGCTCAACGGCTGCAAGGTCACGCTCGACGGCATCACCGCCGCCTTCACCGCCGCGATGAACCGCCGCGAGTACCGCCAGCGCCCCGGCTACTACGGCGACACCATCTACACGCAGGAGGAGATCGACGCCCTCGTGTGCAAGGCCACGGAGCTGGGTTGGCAGTTCGGCATCCACACCATCGGCGACATGAGCGAGGACCGCGCGCTGCACGCGTTCCAGGAAGCGAACAAGATCCGCCCGGTCAAGGAGCTGCGCCACTACCTGATCCACTACCAGCTGCCCTACGAGGACCAGTGGCCCATCATGAAGGAGCTGGGCGTGGGCGTGTGCCTGCAGCCGACGCTCGTGTCCCAGATGGGCGAGGAGCCGCTGTTCTGGCCCGAGCAGGTCGAGCGCTTCCAGTCGCCGGGCCTCATGTTCAAGAACGGCATCCTGGCCGGCGGCAGCTCCGACTCGCCCGTGGTGTCCCCCAGCCCGATGCTCGGCATGTACTACGCCGTCACGCGCCTCGATGAGACGACGGGCAAGACGCTCTCCAAGGGCGACGAGTCGAAGGTCACGCCTATCCAGGCGCTCATCATGTGGACGAAGAACTCCGCGTTCTTCAGCCACGACGACGACAAGATGGGCTCGGTGGAGGTGGGCAACTTCGCCGACTTCGCCATCCTCGACCGCGACTGCTTCGCGTCCGACGATCCGACCGACATCCGCGACGCGCAGGTCACCACGACCGTGCTCGGCGGCAAGGTGGTGTACGAGGCCTAGCCCCTCGCTCGCATCGCACCGCGCAGAGCGCCTTGGCCCGCCGCGGCCAAGGCGCTCTTTTTTCTCGCGGCGTCACGCCTTGCTTTCCCGCGCCGCTTCCTCGTCGGCAACCGTCTCTTCCGCATCCCCGTCGTCGGTCACGTGGCGCAGCACGAAGAAGCCCGCGATGCCGGCGATGAGCGAGGCCGCCAGAATGGCCGCCTTCGCCACGGCGATGGTGCCGGGGTCGACGAACGCCAGGTTCGTCACGAAGATGGCCATGGTGAAGCCCACGCCGCCCAGCACGGACACGCCGGCGATATGCCCCCAGCCCACGCCCTTCGGCAGATCGCTCAGGCGCAGTTTCACGGTAAGCCACGTGGCTAGGAAGATGCCGAGCGGCTTGCCGAACAGCAGGCCGCAGAACACGCCGATGGTCACGGGGTTCGTGATGACGGCGAGCGGATCCATGCCCACGAGCACCACGCTGGCGTTCGAGAACGCGAACAGCGGCAGGATGACGAAGTACACGGGGATGTGCAGGCGGTAGTCCAGGCGCGTGATGGGAGGGATGGCCATGCGCGACACGCGGCCGATCTCGTCGAGCTCCGCCAGGTACTCTTTCTGCACGATGTCGGGCTCGCCGGGATCGTAGCGCTCGTCGGCCTTGCGCGCCCGCGCCGCGAACCAGCCCGGAGCCCGGTCGAGCTTCACCTGCGATTGCGCCGGTATGGCCAGCGCCAGCAGCACGCCCGCGATGGTGGCGTGCACGCCCGACAGCAGGAAGCACACCCACATGGCCAGCCCGATGAGCACGTACGGCCAGAGGTCGTACACGTGCAGCCGGTTGATGACGAGCGCGCCGGCGAACAGCGCCAAACCGCCCACCAACCACGCGATATCGAGGTCGGCCGTGTAGAACACCGCGATGACCAGGATGGCGATCATATCGTCGGCGATGGTGAGCGTGGACAAAAACGAGCGCAACCCCGCCGGAACGCGGCTGCCCAGCAGCGCCAAGATGCCCAGGCAGAACGCGATATCGTTCGCCATGGGAACGCCCCAGCCCTGTTCGAAACCGCTGCCCGCGTTCACCACCGTGTACACGACAGCGGGCACCACGGCACCGCCGGCCGCGCCCAAGATGGGGAGCAACGCCTTGCGCGGGTTGCGCAGCTCGCCCGCCGTGAGCTCGAACTTTATCTCCAGGCCCACCAACAGGAAGAATATGGCCATGAGGAAGTCGTTGATGAAATGCTCCAACGACAGGTGCGGCGCGAAGCTTCCCAGCGAGAAGCCCAGGTCGAAATCGTGCCAGAACGAGGCGAAGTACGGCAGCACCGGCGTGTTCTCGATGACGAGGGCCGCCACGGCCGCCGCCAGCATGAGCATGGTCGCGCGTGTGGACGAGTGCGTGAACTCGAGGAACTTGCGCCTGCGGCGATGATGGTGCCGCACCTCCGGTTCGAGGATGCGCTCGGTGGGCGAGCAGGCGGGATCGCCGGTCAGGCAGGCGCCGTCGGCAGGCTGTCGAAGGGGCCGCGCTCCGTCGGGCGCGTCCGCTGCCGCGCCTCCGTCGGAAGCCGTATCCTGTGCGGCATGCTTATCGTTGTAAGTCTCGGTCATGGTGCCAGTATACGGAAAAACCGGCTTCAGAGCCCTCACGGCCCGGTAACGTCAGAGAGTTTCCGGTTCTCGTTCTCAGGCCCAACCGGTTAGTATCGGCATTGAACGTGTCTTGTATATAAATGTTGTTATTTTAGTTACATTTTAGAATGCCGGCCGCCGAGGAAGCTCGATCGCAGTAATATCCTACGATATCAATAGGTTGAAGGAGGCTGCCATGCTGGGACGTATCGGACGCTTCGTTGTTTCATGCGCCGCGTTGGCGGCCATGGCGCTCGTCGGCCTTTCTTGCACGTCCCAAAACACCGGAGAAGGAGGTTCTGCGCCCATGTTTGCCAACCTAGGGAACGATCTCACGTACAACGAGGCCAAGGCGCTGCCGTTGGAGCATGCGGACATCGATCGAAACAACCTGCACGAGGTGTACTTCGCCGGAGGGTGCTTCTGGGGCGTCGACGCCTACTTCTCGCTCGTGCCCGGCGTGGCCGACACGGTTTCGGGATACGCCAACGGCACCACTGAAAACCCCACCTACCAGGAGGTGTGCCGCGGTAACACCGGTTTCGCCGAAACGGTGCGCGTGCGCTACGATCCCTCCGCCGTATCGCTTGAGACGCTCGTCGGGCAGTATTTCGGGCTCGTCGACCCGCTGAGCGAAAACCGGCAGGGAAACGACGTGGGAACCCAGTACCGCACGGGCGTCTACTACACCGACGAAGCCGACCGCAGCGCGCTTGAAAAAGCGTTCGAGAGCGAGGAGGCGAACGTCGGGCAGAACCTTGCGGTGGAACTCGAGCCTTTGGCGAACTTCTACGAAGCCGAGGAGTACCATCAGGACTACCTCGACAAGAACCCCACCGGCTACTGCCATATCGACTTCTCGGGCCTGAAAGCGTTCGCGGACGACGCGGGCGGCAAGGGTTCGCTCGACCCGACCCGGTACCAGAAGCTCGACGATCCGGCGCTACGCTACCAGCTGACGAAAGAGCAGTACGACGTAACGCAGAACGCGGGCACCGAGCGGGCGTACACGGGCGCGTACCACGACAACCAAGAGCAGGGAATCTACGTGGACGTCGCCACCGGCGAGCCGCTGTTCTCGTCGGCCGACAAGTTCGACTCGGGAACCGGATGGCCCAGCTTCACGAAGCCCATTGACCCCGATGTCGTGGTCAAGCGCGAAGACGGCAGCTACGGCATGGTCCGCACCGAGGTGAGCAGCCGCGTGGGCGATTCGCACCTGGGCCACGTGTTCACCGACGGCCCCGCCGACAAGGGCGGCCTGCGCTACTGCATCAACAGCGCCTCCCTGCGCTTCGTTCCCCTCGCCGACATGGACGCCGAAGGCTACGGCGATCTGAAACCGCTGGTGGAGGATGCGGGCTAGGACGCTCCCTAGATCTTGTACATGTACTGGAACACGTCTTCGCGTTGGATGATGATCTGCATCCCCACGTCCTCGCCCACCTTCTCCAGGCGCTCCTGCACCGTGTTGAAGTCGGCGACCTGGGGGTCGAGCGTGGTGAGCATCGTCATGGAGAAGATGTCGTCCAGGATGGTCTGGCTGATGTCGTCGATGTTCGCGCCGCAGTCGGCCAGCGCCGTGGCGACGGCGGCCACAACGCCGCTGCGATCCTTGCCCAGAACGGAGATGACGCACTTCATAGGTTGGTTCCTTTCCTCTTGCACTATTAATCCCTGCGGGCGAATATGAGCGACAGGGCCTCGGCGCGGGTGGCTTGGCTGCGCTCGAACGCGCCGCGGACGGCGCTCGTGGTGGTTTTCGCGCCGGCCTTCTTCACGCCGCGCATGCTCATGCACAGATGCTCCGCCTCCAGCACCACGATCACGCCCTGGGGGTGCAGCTGCTCGATGAGCGTGTCGGCGATCTGCGAAGTCAGGCGCTCCTGCACCTGCGGGCGCTTCGCGAACACGTCCACCAGGCGCGCGAGCTTCGACAATCCGCAAATGCGCCCGTCGGCCGCCGGGATGTAGGCCACGTGCGCCATGCCGAAAAACGGCACCAGGTGGTGCTCGCACATGGAGTAGAACGGGATGTCGCGCACCAGCACCATTTCCTCGTGGTGCTCGTCGAACGTGGTGGCGAAGTGCTCGGCCGGGTCTTGCTCCAGACCCGCGAACACCTCCTCGTACATGCGCGCCACGCGCGCCGGCGTCTCGCGCAGGCCCTCGCGGTCGGGGTCCTCGCCCACCCCTTCCAGAATGAGCCGCACCCCCGCCTCTATTTTCGCAGCGTCCATAACCGTCTTTTCTCGTCGTTGGTCGAATGCATGATAGCACGACGCCTTGCGCCGCCCCGCCCGCAGAGGGCGTCGCGCACGGAATCGCCGCGTGCGGAAACGCGCACGAGGGCGGGAAGCGCGACGAAACGCGTTCGGAGCGCGTTCGTGAGCAAGCGGCGCAAGACAAGGCAGACCGCGTTTGGGCGGCGCCAAGCGGGCCGCACTCGTGGCGCGGCGCGGAAGGATGGTCGCTACAGGGCCAGCTCCAAACCCACGGGACAGTGGTCGCTGCCGTAGACCTCGTCGTAAATGCAGGCGCTCTCGATCTTCGGCGCCAGCTCGTCGCTCACCAGGAAGTAGTCGATGCGCCAACCGGCGTTCGTCTGCCGCGCCTTGAAGCGGTAGCTCCACCACGAGTACGCGCCCGTGACGTCGGGATGCAGGTGACGGAACGTGTCCACGAACCCCGCGCCCACCAAGTCGGTGAACTTGCCGCGCTCCTCGTCGGAGAAGCCGGCCTTGCCGCGGTTGGGGCCGGGGTTCTTCAGATCGATCTCCTGATGAGCCACGTTGAAGTCGCCGCACATGATCACGGGCTTCGGGTCGGCCGTCCGGCCGGGCTCGGTGAGCGGCAGCTCGGAGATCGTGGGATGGCCCTCGCCCGGCGCCGGCTGCTCGAAGGGCACGCCGGCGGGCAGCACGCCCTCTTCGAGCCCCTTGCAGAAGTCGCGGAAGGCGTCGTCCCACTCCATGCGATGCGCGATGCGCGCCAGCTCGTTCTGCGCGTTCGGCGTGTACACGTCGACGAACCAGAAGGCGGGAAACTCGAGCGCGACGATGCGCCCCTCGGCGTCCAGGTAGTCGCTGCCCAGGCCGTGCAGCACCTGCAACGGCTCCTGCTTGCTGAACACGGCCGTGCCGGAGTAGCCCTTCTTCTGGGCGTAGCTCCAGTACTCGCGGTACTGCGGCAGGTCGAGCGTGGCCTGGCCCTCCTGCAGTTTCGTTTCCTGCAGGGCCACGACGTCGGCGTCGAGCTCGCACACGATGTCCTCGAAGCCCTTCTTCATCACGGCGCGCAAGCCGTTCACGTTCCACGAGATGAAGCGCATGGGCATTGCCTCCCTTCACGCGCCGCCCCTCGAAACGGCGCTTCCTGTTTGCGACCAAGTATAGCGGAGATGAAGGGCTTGTTGACGCCAACAAAGAACGTCGACCACCTCGGCGTTGTGGCCACCCCCTTCCCACCTGGCGAAAAGAAAATCCGTCGGAGATGCGCCGGATGCGCGCAAAGTTTATGCAAGGTCTAGACGGTCGAGACGTTAGATTCTTGCAAGGTCGACGCGGTCCCGCGACGGCCGGATTACGGGCGCCCAGCAAGGTTGCGGAGGTAGGATAGGAACCACGGAGCGCAAAGGCGGCGCGGTGCCACACCCCTTCCCACCCATGTCCCCTCTTGAAGGGCCTTGCGGAGGGAGGTGGATACCATGACCGATTTGGTTTTGATTTCGGCGGTGCTTCAGCTGATAGCCAGTGCGGTGTACCTTGCCGCGGTAATACTGGAGCGGCTCCCGGTCCGCAAGGACAGGGAGCCGTAACAAAGACCAAACCGCCTAGGCGATTCGAGGGCCGTGGGGAGTTACCAGCTCCCTGCGGTCCGCCTGCATTATAGCAAACGCGGCCGCTTCATGCCACTTATAGCAGTGCGAAAACATGCTCTCACTCCTTAAGCGACCGAACCGAGAAGGTTCGACGCACTCGAGCGGAGCGTCGGTCCCTTATTTGTGATACGGTTCGCCTCGCGATATCTTCTGGGCGCGGTACAGCTGCTCCAGCAGCACGACGCGGGCCAGGTTGTGCGGAAGCGTGATGGGACCGAACGAAAGGGTCTCGTCCGCGCGCGCACGCACGGCCTCGCTCACGCCGTCCGAGCCCCCGATGACGAACGATATATCGCTCGATCCCCCCAGTTTGAGCGCGTCGATGCGCCGCGAGAGCCCTTCGCTCGAGCGCTCCTTGCCGTCGATGGCCAGCAGCACCACGTGCGTTGCGTCGGGAAGCGCCGCCAGGATCGCGGCGCCTTCGCGCTCGCGCGCCGCGTCGACGCCCCCCGCCCGCGCGGGATCGACGTCGGCGACCTCCTTCACCACCGTCTTCCCATACGGCTGCAGGCGTTTGAGGTACTCGGCACAGGCGTCCGTCCAGAACCGCTCCTTCAGCTTCCCCACCGCCACCACCGTGAATTTCATGAATACCCCGTCTCGCACCTTCGTTTTGCATCGTGGCACATGATAGCGCATGCGAAGAGAAGGGGGCGCGCCGGTTCCCCCGTAGGGGCGATCTCCTGATCGCCCGCTCCGGGGGACCGGAAAAGCAACCGAGGGCCGCGTTCTCGCGCTTCGCGCGAGCAGGCGATCAGGAGATCGCCCCTACGGGGACCGCCATTGCAGACGAAGTCAAGACGACCGTCGGCTAGTCGGGCAGAAAGAAGGCCGGGGCTTCGAATCGAAGCCCCGGCCAAACGTCTACCGTGCTTGGAGAACCCGACCAGCATGCCGGCCGCCTGCGCAAAGGGGGCTTGGCGAAGAGCCCCGACGGCTGCAGCGGCTAGTCGGGCAGCACGATATCGAAGTATGCTTCCAGCAGTGTGCGGAACTCGGCGTCCGTTTCCACGATGCGCGTCTCCTTGCCTTCGGCCGTCACGCGCACGAACCGGTCCTTGGTGATGGACACGTTGCCGTCCTCCGTGCGGCGGTTGACCATCCTCCGCTGCGTGAACACGGAGTCGGGGTGCGTCGAGCAGTAATAGGAAAGCGGCACGCAATCGGTGAGGGCCGCCGGGGCGTCGAGCAGGGCGAACACCGGCGTGGGCTCCACGGCTTCCCCGCCCTCTTTCGCAGCCGCGAGCTTCGCGGCGCTTCCGCAGTAGATAACGTGCCACCAGCACGAATCGTGCAGCTCCACGCGGAACACCTGCCCGCGCGACTCGAATTCCGCTCCGTCGACAAGGGGGATGGCGCAGGCCGGCGTGGGTCCGCCGTAACCGACCTCGGCGATGTAGCGCCGCCCGTCCAGCGTCGCGATGATGCCTCGATGCAGTATGGGGTACACGTAGCCGCGGTCCTTCAAACTGCGCCCCAAGCACGGCATGGTCTCGACGCCCGCGTCTTTGAGAAGCGCGTCGAACAGCGCGTTGAGCTCGAAGCAGTAGCCTCCGCGCTTGCCTGCGACGATCTTCTCGAACAAATCCGGTATGCCAAGCGAGATGGGTCGGTGATAGTCGCAAACGTCCAGGTTCTCGAAGGGGATGCTGCACTGGTGCGCGAAGATGATCCGGTCGAGATCGTCCTTGGTCAACGGGCTCTTCGGTCGATCAAGGCCCAGCCTCTCCCAGTACCGATCGACATCCGGCAGATCCTCGTAGAGTTCCTCGTACATGCGGCACCCTTCTCGCAGACGCCGCGCAGCCCTTCGCATTCCAGGCGCGGCGGCGATCCCCTTACCATTGCCGGATCATTCTACGGTGGAATGCCGGAGCCGCGCTTCCCTCTACAGGGTCTATAAGCTTCGATAGATCGGCCCGAAAGGCTGAATTTCGCCAAGTGGCCCGTGGGCTGGGCAGGGGAAGGCCCTATCCCTCCCAGTCGGCGCCGAGCACGACGAGGAAGTCGCCTTCGAACGCGTACGCGCCGGAGTTCTGCTGGGCTTTGCCCACGCCGATGGCGTTCGCGATCTCGCGCGCCTCGGTGGCCTGGTCGCCGCGCTCGTACACCACGATGGTTTGCGAGTAGTCGAAGCTCTCGGCGTTGCCCGTTTCCACGGTGTAGCCCAAAGCCTCCAGCTTCTCGGCCGCCACGGCGCCCGCGCCCGCCAAGCCGTTGCCGTTCTTGACCGTGACCGCGCTCGTCTTCTTCGCCGTCGAGCCGGAGGTCGAAGCCTGCTTCTCCGCGTTCGCCGCGCCCGATCCGGTGATGGCGAGCACGGTGCCCGACGTTTCGTCCACCTCGTCTTCCTCGGTGGGCGGCAAGCCCTGATCGACACGCGACATCATGGTCTTCCACGCGGCCGTGTCGAGGTACTCGTACCAACCTCCGTTGATGTAGGCCGCGGTCGTGGGCTCCATGGCCGTGTAGATGTCCTTCTCGGGATCGAGCCCGCGCAGCCCCGATGCGATGGACAGGATGTCGCCGATTCCGAAATCGGTGGTCACGTACTGAGAGAGCGCCTGCACCGAGTTGACCATCGTGGCCGCATCGGACGAGAGTATCTTCTTGGCGATGGCGGATAGCACGAGGCGCTGGTTGGCCGCGCGGTAGCGGTCGCCGTCTCCGAACTCGTCGTAGGCATGGCGCGCGCGGCAGAGGATGAGCGCCTGGTCGCCGTTGAGCGTTTGCGGACCTTGAGCCACGTAGCCGCCCGCGTCCTCGTCGTCGATGGTCATGGGCACGTCCACCTCCACGCCGCCCAGCGCGTCGACGATGTCCTTGAAGCCGTCGAAGTTGATCTCGGCGTAATGGGTGATGGGAACGCCGGCAAGCTTCGATACCGTTTCCACCGTGTACGCCGCGCCGCCGATGGAATGCGCCGCGTTGAGCTTCTGTTGGCCGTTTTCGCCCATGTCCACCAGCGTGTCGCGGTGGAGGGACACGAGCGTGACCTTCTTGCCCTGGGGATCGATGCGCGTGAGCATCATGCTGTCGGAGCGGAACTGGTCGCCCGCGTACTCCTCGGAAGCCTCGCGGTCGGAGGAGCCGTCCGTGCCCATGAGCAGCATGTAGAACGGGCCGCCTTCGTAGGGTTGGCCGGCGCCCGCCTCGTTGAGCACCCGCTGCAGATCGGCGTCGATGCCCTCGTGCAGGTTGTTCGACACGGTTTGGTAGTACGCGAACGCCGCGCCGGCACCGCCGAGGCACAGCACGGCCGCCACAACGACGGCGATGAGCGCAATGCGCTTGCGCTTTGCGCGTTTGCGGCGCTGGGTGTACTCGGCTTGAGAGACGCGGCGCGTGTAGGGGCTGTCGTCGTCGCGACGCGCCTCATTGCGCGTACGAGCGGTCGGCCGACCGTAGGACGAGGGGTCGAACGAGTCGCGGCGCGTGTACGCACCGTTGCGGGAAGCCTCGTCGGGGCGACCGTCGACACCGATGGAATCGGACGACCGGCGGACGGGGCGGCGCTGATTGCTTCTTCTGCTACTCATAACCGTTCATTTTGACGGGCGGAACGCGAAGGGGCAAGCGCTGGCCGGCGTTTCTAGGAAAAAGCCATAGACTCGATTCCCATCTCGGGTTTTGACGCTGGCTTGCCGTCGGTGCGGCAAGCACGGCACGGCGACGAGCCCGAGCTACCCCACATTCAGCCGGCGGCACACGTATTCGTTCGCCGCGTTCTCCACGGCATCGTCCAGCGCGCTCAGAACGGGAGTCGGCATTCCCGTGCGGCGGGCACGGCGCTCGAGGGCGCGGGCGAGCAAAGCGTCGGCCACCTCGGGGTTCTTCGGCAGCAGCGGCCCATGCAGATAGGTACCCACCACGTTGCGGTAGAGCACGCCGTCGCGCTTGTCATCGTCGTTGTTGCCGTGGCCTGTGGAGGACGCCACCTCGCCGAACGCCTCCACACCGGCACCGAGGTGCGTGCGTCCCGCATGGTTCTCGTAGCCCACGACCGGGCGCGTGGCGAGCGGCGAGCGCAGCACGATGTTGCCGATGAGCCGATTGCCCGACCCACCGTGAGCGCGCTCGGTGGTCATGTCCACCAACCCCAGACCACGCACCACTTCCTCGCCCAAAAGCCACTCGTGGCCAAGTATCTGGTAACCGCCGCAAATGGCCAGCAGCACGCCGTCGTCTTCCACGTAGGCGCGCAGGTCGTCGCGCATGCCCATGAGCCCCTCGGAGGCGAGCCGCTGCTCGCGGTCGGGACCGCCTCCTAAGAACACCAGGTCGACGCCCGTCAAATCCACGTGCTCGCCATGGTTCACGCGAAGAACCTCCACGGAAACGCCGCGATCGAGCGCGCGCCGTTCGAGCACCTTCACGTTGCCGCCGTCTCCGTACAGGTTGAGCAGGTCGGGGAACAGGTGCGCGATTACCAGCGGGGGCGCCGCAGTGCCGGCCCGACTGCCCGAACCTGTCGCATCGTCGGCAATCGCCGTAGGGGCGACCTGCTGGCCGTCCGCGGGATGCTGGGAACCGGCGTTTGCGGCGGCCGACGCCCGGTCGGAAGCGTTCGGTGCGCTTGCCGCACGATCTGCGTCATCGGGAGGCACCGCGCCGGGCGATCTGGAGATCGCCCCTACGGAGGGCTCGCGGGTTGCAGGCTGGTTGGATGCCGTAGGCACGGAGGGTTCACGGGTTGCGACAGGCTCCTCGGACGCGAGCCTTCCCAGTTCGGCATGTACGGCGGGCAGGGCCGTGTAGTTCGCGATCACGTAGGCGCGCGCGTCGGCCGGCAAACCGCCCAGCTGCGCGAACATCCCAGCCGCGTCGTCAACCAGCGCGGCGTCCAAGCCGGCGTACTTCAGGCGCACCTGCACGTCGTTTCTGCGGATGCCGCCCGCGAACACGCGCAGGCCGGGCTGACCGGCCAGCTCCTCGAAGTCGATGTCCCACAGCCACGACACGTCGCGGCCGTCGCCCTCCTTGTCGTTCACGAAGAAGGCCACCGCCTTGGGGCCCTCGTCCTGCAGGATGATCTTGATGTTCTGGTTGAAGCCCGTGGGGTTCTTCGCCAAGTTGAGCAGGGTGGACCTTCCCATTACCGAGAATTCCTGCAAGCGCCCGTTTTGCGGATCGAACGCGTCGATGGCGCGCTGCAGCGCCTCGGGCGCCACGCCCACCAGATCGGCCGCGGCCCAGGTGGCAAGCAGGTTGTACACCATGTACGCGCCGCTGAACGCCGCCTTCAGCACGGCGTCGCGCTTCGGGCCGTGCGCGGCGAAGGCCAGCCCGTCGGCCCCCAACCGCACGTCCCGCGCCTCGCAGTCCAGCGCCGGGCGCGCGAACCCGCACGTGGGGCAGCGGTAGGAGCCCAGCTGGCCGTACTGGCGGTAATCGTATTCCAGCATGGTGGAGCAGCGCTGGCACATCTGCGCGTCGGCCACCGTGTTCTGCGGCAGGTGCAGGTCCTCGCCCACGCCGAAGGCTATCGTGGGGTTGCCCACGCGCTCGGCGATGGCCGCGCACAGCGGGTCGTCGGCGTTGAACACGAGCGCGGTGTTCGGCGAGGTCGCCAGCGCGCCCGCGATGCTTTCCTGAATGCGGTCGATCTCGCCCACGCGGTCCAGCTGGTCGCGGAACAGGTTCAGCAGCACCACGTAGCTCGCCTGCAAATGCGGCAGGATCTTCGCCAGCCACAGCTCGTCGCTTTCGAACACGCCCCAGTCGGCCTCCTGGGCGTGCAGCAGCGCCGTGGCCACGCCGGAGTCCAAGTTCGCACCCGTGCGGTTGCACACCACGCGCTGACCGGCGGTTTCAAGCGCGTCGGCCAGCAGGTTCGTCACCGTGGTCTTGCCGTTCGTGCCCACCACGCACACCGAGCCCTTCCGCAAGCGCGGCGCGAGGTCGGCGATGACGCGCGGGTCGACGTACAGGGCGATCTTTCCCGGAAAATTCGCGGCGGGACGGTGGAACACGTGCTTCAACCCCCACGTGGACACGGCGCTGACGGCGCGTGCGGCGGCGAACTGCAAGCCCATGGGCAATCCTTTCGGTTCGAGACGCGCCCCAGTATAACCCTTTCGCCCGGAGCGGCCGAATCCGCTGCGGAACGCCACCGCGTTCCCTCCATACAATTTTCAGTAGAAGGCATCTCGAGGCCTTCTTGGTGCTGGTTTGGTAGTGTTATGGTGTTAAATTGCCGGCAAGCACAAGGCCACTCGCGGCGGAACGACTCCGCACGGGCCTTTTACCCACGTTTTCCGATAGAATACGCAGGAGACGATTAACGACAGGCACGTGTACGTTCGATCGCCATGGGAGCGGAAATGCATGATAACTACGGTCAAGGCTCTGAGCGCAACGCGAACGGAGGGCTAACGCCCCGACCGGATCGGGCGCGCTCCGACAGCGCGCGCCGCAGCGCCTCCGAAAACCGGCGTGCCCGCGAAGGCGGCTCATATTCAGGCAGCGGACGCGGCTTCGAACGGACGGGCTCGACGGCGGAAGAGCGCGCAGCAGGGCGCCCGATCGCGCACCCCTCCTCGCGCGGCGGGGGCAGACCGACCCATTCGGGGCGTATTCCGCAGCAGAACTCGGGCCGAGTTCCCCGACAGGGTTCGGGCCGCATCCCCCAGCAGGGTAGAAGCCAGCACTATTCTCCGTCGCCGAACGCGCAGACGCGCCCGCGCAGGACGAGCGACGCTCCGTCCGGGCGCAGCCGCGAGGAGCATCCGGCTCCCGGCCAAACCCCCTACCAAGACCGCGACCGCTATCTGCGCATATCGCAAAAGCCGGAGCGCAAGGGCCGACGCGTGGCGGGAGTGCTGGTCAGTTTGGGCGTGGTGGCCGCCGTTGTCCTCGGCGTTGTGCTGTTCGTGCAGAGCCTCCCCGCCAACATCACCCTCAACGGCGCCAGCATCGAGGTGCATGGCGGCAAGACGCTCGCCGACGCCTTGTCCGCCAGCGGCATCAAGCCCCAACCGGGAGACCTGTTGGCCGTGGACGGCAGCGTTTTGGAGGCGGGCAAGGGAAAGCCGTTCTACGCCACGGTCAACGGCGCGGTGGTGGAGGAGCTGGACAAGAAGCTGGCCTCGGGCGACGTGGTGGAAATAGGCAACGGCGGACCTATCGAAGAGCCGTCCGACGCCGTGGAGGAAACGATCCCCTGGACCGCGGTCAAAGAGGGAACCGGAGCCATCCACGTGATGGAAGGCGAAGGCAAAGACGGCGTCAAAGCCACAAAGACCGGCAAGACGTCCGGCATCAAGGCCGAGCAGGTCACGCAGGAGCCCAGCGACATGGTGTGTCGCAACGTCACGCCGAACGTGGGCGACGACAAGGTGATCGCGCTCACGTTCGACGACGGCCCCTGGGGCAAACAGACCGGCGAGGTGCTGGACGTGCTGGCCGCCAACGACGCGAAGGCCACGTTCTTCACGGTGGGCAACCGCATCGAACGAGACGACGGCGCCTCGTTCGTGAAGCGGGCGGTTTCCGAGGGACATCAGGTTTGCACGCACTCCTACGACCATGCCTCGGGCAGCGGCCAAAGCGTGAACCTGGGCTACATGACGCCTCAAGAGCAGGTGGACGAGATAAAGAAGGGATACGCCGCCATCGAAGCCGCAACCGGCACCGAGGCCAGCCGCATCGTACGCGTGCCCGGCGGCAACTTCGGCGAGGACGTGGTGAAGAACATCGGCCCGCTCATCAAGGCGGAGATCGGCTGGAACATCGACTCGAACGACTGGCGCCGTCCGGGGCCCCAGGCCATCGTCGACGAGCTCATGGGAGCCTGGCCGGGCGCCATCGTCCTCATGCACGACGGCGGCGGCGACCGCTCGCAAACCATCGAGGCACTCAAAACCGCCCTGCCCCGCTTGAAGGAGCAAGGCTACCGCTTCATCACCATCGACGAGCTCATGCAATATCCGCTGTCGTAGCACGGCGGCCGCCGAAGCCGCGCCGATTTCGTCCGGCAGCATGCAGAGGCCAACAGGGTCGACCTCTGCGATCGGCTTGGAGGGCGGTTGTTTGAGACCGTTCACCCACCCGACCCGTCCGTTGAGCGTCTCCGAAGACACGTCGCGGACAACCTCATGCGCGCGGCGATTCGTCCTGTTGCTCGAACCGCGATATTGGTATAGTGGGGGAATCTGGTCGCTTGGGCGAGCCGACCGCTTTCAAGCGGTCGAACAGCCGCGAGGGACATCGTATAGCCCGGTTCGCAGGGGAGCTCGCATGGACGTTAGCCAAATCGTATCCGTCGCCGTGTTCGTCGTGGTCATGGTGGCCATCATGACCGAGAAACTGCACCGCTCGCTCGCGGCCATCGTGGGCGCGATGGTGGTGCTGGCGCTGCACGTGCTGTCGTTCGACGCCGCCATGGAGCATATCGACTTCAACACGCTGGGCGTGCTTTTGGGCATGATGCTGTTCGTGTCCGTGGTGAAGCTGTCCGGCATGTTCGAATTCTTGGCCATCAAGTGCGCACGGCTGGCCAAGGGCGATCCCTGGAAGGTTATGCTGCTGTTCGTGCTGCTCACGGCCGTGCTGTCGGCGTTCTTGGATAACGTGACCACGGTATTGCTCATTGGGCCCATGACGCTCACGGTGTGCAAGCTGCTCGACGTGAATCCTATCCCGTTCTTCATGACCGAGATCCTCGCGTCCAACATCGGCGGCACCGCCACGCTCATCGGCGACCCGCCGAACATCATGATCGGCTCGGCTGCCGGGTTCACGTTCTTCGACTTCATCCTGTACGACGCGCCGGCCGTCGTGATCATCCTAGCCGCCGTGCTGGCGGTGTTTTACTTCCTGTACGGTCGGAAGATGCACGTGAACGACGAGCATCGCGCGCGGATCATGGAGCTGGACGAGCATGCGATGATCAAGAACAAGCGCCTGCTCAAGCAAAGCTACGTCATGATCGGGCTCGTGGTGGTGGGCTTCATGGCTCACGGTGCGCTGGGGCTCGAATCGAGCGTTATCGCGCTCGGCGCGGCCGGCATCATCATGCTCATCTCGGGCGAGAGCATCGAGGAAGCGCTCTCGAACGTGGAGTGGACCACGCTCGCGTTCTTCGCCGGCCTGTTCGTCATCGTGGGGGCCATGGCGGAGACGGGCGTCATCGAGATGCTGGCGCAGGCGCTCATCGGGGCGACGGGCGGCAACGTATTCGTCACCATGCTCGTGCTGCTGGTGGGGTCGGCCGTCATTTCCAGCTTCTTGGACAACATTCCGTTCGTGGCCACCATGATCCCCATCCTGCTGGCCATGGAGTCCACCGGCATGGACGTG
Organism: Gordonibacter massiliensis (ex Traore et al. 2017); assembly: GCF_019731765.1. Taxonomy (NCBI): domain Bacteria; kingdom Bacillati; phylum Actinomycetota; class Coriobacteriia; order Eggerthellales; family Eggerthellaceae; genus Gordonibacter; species Gordonibacter massiliensis (ex Traore et al. 2017). The sequence goes on from NZ_JAASIO010000001.1 coordinate 158,784, forward strand.
ACGCCCCTGTGGTGGGCCGTGTCGCTGGGCGCCTGCCTGGGCGGCAACGGCACGCTCATCGGCGCGAGCGCCAACGTGGTGCTGTCCGACATCAGCAAGAAGCACGGCCACGAGATCACGTTCGTGCAGTTCCTGAAGACGGGCTTTCCCATCATGCTGCTGACCGTGGTGATCGCGGGGCTGTACCTGGTGGTGCGGTTCCCGCCGGCGTAAGGACATCGGCGGCGGTTCGTCTGGAATGCTCGCATGCTTCCCGTAAGCCGAGCATGCTGCATCGAGCAGCCAAGAAATCTGAGGATTGCGCGTCGACCTCTTGCAGGTGGAAGCGCCTTTCGGTATACTTCATTCTCGCGCTTCGCAAAGAAGCCGTGTTGCCAACGTGGCTCAGCTGGTAGAGCAACGCACTCGTAATGCGTAGGTCAGCGGTTCGAATCCGCTCGTTGGCTCCAGAAAAAGTGCAGGCCAGATGGTGAAAATCGTCTGGCCTGTTTTCTTTCCGAATAGCCAAAGATTAGGCGTAAAGGTCAGCGATCTAGCAGACGAGACGTAGCGGGATTACGAAGGCCCCAAGCCGGTTCTGCTTCCCTCGCTTTCCATAGGCGAAGGGACTTACAGCCCGTCCCGCAGCCTGTGGTAAGGGAGGGAAGCAGAACCTCAGCCGTTATTGCAGTCAAAGCCGTTACGGGCATTGATTTTACAAACAAGTTCATTCATGGCGCTTGCAAGCGAATCGTGTTCACCCGTTGTCATGACCATTGCGCCCCGCCGCAAAATGGACAGCATTTCAACGACTGCATTGGGTAGCTCGACGATTCGCAAGCTCCATCTCTATAAGATCGCAACGAACTAGTCGCACATTCAGCCTTGCCCCTTGAAGCGGCCTTCGATTCATCGTCTCGCACCTCAACCCCCTCAGCTGAACCATGTCGGTTTTAAATCAATCATCACAAATATCAGTGATCACTGATATTTGATTATAGGTTACTTCATATCGTGTGCAGATATGGATGCTCAATCTAGAAAAGAACTTCTTGGATCGCGCATAAGAGCCTACCGCGAGGCTGAGAACATCACCCAAGAGCGCTTCGCCAGTATGGTGGGCACGGCCCAGTCGTACTTGAGCGACATCGAGGCGGGGCATATCAACGTGGGCTTTGACCTGCTTTGCCGCATCGCCGACGGCTTGGACGTCTCGCTAGGCGCTTTGGGCGATTTAGACCCGGATAGATGGCTGGATAAGGGCGATAAGTAGAATTAGCTAGTACGAGTCAAGAGCAGCTCATCTATAATCATTCTCATGAAACAACCCAAAGGAAAAATCATCATCGCGCCAGACCTCAACGTCTGGCCGCACGAATACGAGACCGCCAAGGCGCTCGCCATGGCGGGCATGACGGTGGAGTTCATCCGCCGCAGCGAGGAATACCGAACCACCTCTGCAGACGTGATCATCGACGGCGTGGAATGGGAAATTAAAGCGCCTAAAGCCATCAATCCAAAGGCTATCGAACGCAACCTTCGCAAGGCGAGTCATCAGGCGGTGAATATCGTCTTCGACTCCCGACGCATGAAAGGCGCTTCCGATACGATCATAGAACGCGAGCTGAGAAACGGATGCGCGAAGGTCAGAGCGATCAAGCGTCTGATTCATGTGAACCGTAGCGGAACCGTGATTGACATTCGGTGATTACGCTGTAATATGTACTTAGCAAAGCGCCCGAACGGTGAGTTATCACCTACCTCCGGCGCTTTCTTCATTTATGGCCAAGCCGCCTACTCTTTCGCGTCGGGTAAAAAACGGTCAAATTTCGCCGAGAGGGTGGAATCCACCGCAAGCGCACCAATGATGCTACGGCCGGTTAACGGGAGAAGGCGCGGTGCCAAACGGCGTGCCGCAATCGGGACAGACCAAAACGAGGCCAGATCTTAAAACCGTTTTCGCTTCCTCGCATTTCGCGCAATAGAAAACAACCTGGTTCGGGTAGCTGATGCCACCCGATGCCTGCTCGAGCTCGTCCCCATCGAATTCGACGCCCTCGCAAGGAAAGCAGTCGGCAAGCACTCCTTCGACCACCATGATCGACCCGCCCCCTTTCTACGTGCACCGCACGCGAAGCGTCCCCTATCTGAATCATAGACCGAATCGCAAGCAAAACGCGAGATCATGCGCACGAACACCCCTCCAAACGAAACGAACGCCAACATGCGCGGCCGTGCTCAACGGCAGGGTTATCTTCAAAGCCCGGGCATTATCATAGTCAAGCGCCCAATAAGCGCGCTTTCGTATCGGCACGTCGGCGGCTGTGGCGAAGCGATCGTCGCAAAACGCTGATAGCAAGCAGATCGCAGAGTGAAAAGGAGCCATCATTATGGGACTTATCAACATGGGAAAGAACGCGGAAGACAAGGCGCTGGAGAAGCTGGCTGTGTACTTGGACAACATGAGCCTTCAGGAGAAGGACGGAACGGTCCATGCGGGCGCGTTCGAGCTGGCGGGCGGCTATAGTCGCAAGAACACGTCCCGCATCCTCAACGGCGTGCTGGAGTTCATGCAGAAGCAAGGCTACGAAATTGTGAACATGCAGATAGCCCCCAGCGGCATGGGCGACAGTCTTATGAGCTGCATGGTGCTCGTCGTGTACAAATAACCTGCCGTGCCCTTGCCGGCGTTCCCGCACTCGCATGGCCCCACTCGCCGCTTGCGGCCGCCGTCGCGTTCGATCCGCAACGGCGGCCGTTGCGACTGACAAAGGGCGTTACCCGCGCGAAGCGTGGCGCTTGCGCCCGCGCAGGGCGGTGAGGACGACCAGAAGGGCGGCGGCGCCCACCACGACGAGGGAGCCGATGCCGGCCTGCAGGTTGGCCAGATGCAGCATGGGCACGCCCTGCAGAACGCCCAGCGTGTACGGCATGAGCCAGAACAGCCACACCACGATGCTGAACGTGTGGAAGCGCTGCTTGGCGCGATCGCTGCCCCGAACGTACGTGACGGTTGCCCAGGTGGCGTGCGCGGCCATGAGCACGATGGCGAGCACGCCGGAAGCAGCGTGCATTCCCAAGGCGGCGTCGCCCCCGCTTTGCGCCATGAGCGTCATGATGGTGGTGCCGGTGGTGTCGAAGGCGAAGCCCGTCCAAAACAGAACGAGGTTGCGTTTCGTGAGCGAGTGCCGACGTTCGTCGAACACCCCGATGGTGTAGAACACGAGCGCGAGGCTGATGGTGGCCGTCGCCAATATCAATTGGATGGACATGGTCGATCGCTTCCTTTCGTTGGCCGGGCTCTGCGCAAGCAGGCTCCGAACGCGGGCATTTTCGAAAATGAACATCGTTCATTTAAACTGAACGGCGTTCATTATAGTCGTGACGCAGAGGAATGCAAGCCTTTTCTGAACAATGTTCATTTCATGGCGTCATCGCCTCATGAACGGGCGCGTGACACTCGCTGTACCGGGGAGTTGGGGATGGTACCATCGTCGCTTCCCGACGCGAGGAGCGCGCATGAAACCGTATTACGAAGGCTGGTACATGAAGCAGCAGCAGGGAGACGACATCCTCGCCGTCATCCCCGGTCGCGCCCAAGACGAGGCTTTCATCCAGGTGGTCACGGCGAACGGATCGCGCTACGTGCCCTACGAGCTGGAGGATTTCCGCCTGACCAGGAACCGCAGCATGCGCGTGGGCAGAAGCCTGTTCTCGCCGCGCGGCATGATGCTGGACGTGGACGCGCCGGGCATCCGCCTCTCCGGCCGCCTGCTCTACCGCGAGCTCGCGCCGCTGCGCTCGGACATCATGGGACCGTTCGCCTTCCTTCCCATGGAGACGAAGCACACGGTGTTCAGCATGAGGCACCGCGTGGACGGGCAAGTGGAGATCAACGGCCGCACGCTACGCTTCGACAAGGGCAAGGGCTACATGGAGGGCGATCGCGGGCACAGCTTCCCCCGCGGGTACACGTGGATCCAAAGCTGCGACTTCGACTGCGCGGCCTCGGTCATGCTCGCGCTGGCCGAGATACCCTTGGCCGGAATGCGCTTCACCGGCTGCATCGGTGTGGTGTGGATCGCGGGAGTCGAACACCGATTCGCCACGTACCGCGGCGTGCGCATCGTGAAAGCCAACGACACGCTGGTTGAGGTGAGGCAAGGCGACATGTCCTTGCGGGTGGAGTTGCCCGAGGCGGAGGGGCACCGCCTGCAGGCGCCCGCCCAGGGCTCCATGGAGCGGCCCATACGCGAAAGTCCCGCCGTGCCCGCGCGCTTCCGCTTCGTCAAGGACGGTCGAACGCTGCTCGAAGCCGAGGGGCGCACGAGCTTCGAGCTGGTGGCGTCCTAGGCGGCACCGCGCTTCCGGCTTCGCCGAAGCGACCGTCAGATGATCGCCCACCCGCGACAGCCAGGCGCGGGGCATCCGTCGGCAGCCCACGCCCCGCTCCCGGTGTTGCGCGCCGCATGAACGCGCAGCCCCCGACCCCGCGCCCCGTGCCGTGGAGGCGCATCGGCACACGGCGCAGGACGCTGCTGCTATACTGAACGCAACATAACCGCGCGCCGAAACGGCGCCTGGCGGAAAGGGGCTGCGTCCATGCTGTACGACAACATCCTGGTTCCCTACGACGGATCGGAATCGGCGCGAGCCGCGCTGGCGGAGGCCGTGCGCTACGCGCGCGAGGACCCGGGGGCCGCGCTGCGCATCATCCAGATCATCGACACGGAGCAGCTGGTCATCGAGCGGTTGGAAAAGGAAGGGCGCAACACCACCGACGAGCTGTCGTCCGTGCTGCTGCACGCGCATTACGACGAAGCCGTGAACGAGGCCGACGCGGCGCTGCACAAGCAGATCGACCGCATGCTCAAGGGCCTCATGAACGAGATCACCATCGAGCTTCTGGAGGAAACGGTGCCCGGCGAGCAGATCGTGGCCTATGCCGACGAGCACGCTTGCGACCTGATCATCATGGGATCGCGCGGGCTGGGGGCCCTGCGCGGCATGCTGGGCAGCGTGAGCAGCCACGTGCTGCGCCAGGCGAAGGCGCCCGTGCTGGTGGTGAAGCAGCGCGCAGAGGGCTAGTCGACCTCCCCACCGTAATCCCGAGCATCTGCCCGCCGGCGGACTGCCGAGCGTTCGCACGAGACGTTTGCGAAACCGCGCATCCAACGGCTTTTGATGCGGTCCTGTTCGGCCGTTGATGGTTTGTCGACATTCTCGTGCTATGCTCGGCCTTCGAGCGTCTGCGAGCGACGCGAAACCGACACAGCGAAGGAGAGCACGCGACCATGACCGAGCGCGAACGCGAGCGCCAAGCAACGCTGCTCGTCGCCGATGACGAGCCCGATATCGTGGAGATGCTGGCCGAGTACTTCACCGGTCGCGGTTTTCGCGTGCTCGAAGCGAGCAGCGGCCAGGAGGCGCTCGAACAGGCCGCGCACGCTCCGGATCTCGTGTTGCTGGACGTGGGCATGCCGCGCCTCGACGGGTTCGAAGCGTGCCGCCGCTTGCGCGAGCATCTCACCTGCCCCATCCTGTTCCTCACTGCGCGCGTGGAGGACGTGGACGCGCTCGAGGGCTTCGCCTGCGGCGCCGACGACTACGTGCTCAAACCGTTCTCGCTGGCCGTGCTGGGCGCGCGCGTGGACGCCCATCTCGCACGCGACCAACGCCAACAGGTGAAAGCCGAGGTGCGCTTCGACGGAGACGTGGCCATCGACTACCGAACCCGCACGGTGACGGTGGCGGGCGCGCCCGTGGACCTCACGCGCCGCGAGTTCGACATCGTGGCGTTCCTGTCGAAGCATCCCGGCCAGGTGTTCGACCGCGACCGCATCCACGAGCGCGTGGGCGGCTGGGAGAACGAAAGCGACTCGCAGGTGGTCACCGAGCATATCCGGCGCATCCGCAACAAGCTGGCCGCGGCCGGCGTCGAGCGCGACCCCGTGGAAACGGTGTGGGGCATGGGGTACCGGTGGCGCGCATGAGAAAACGCCGTCCAGGCGCAGAGCCGTGCGCTGCGGGAACGCCGGCATCCGCGGCGCGATCTGGCGCACCGGCGGCGCCGCTAAGTTCCGGCGCGCCGAACATGCCGGCAGCTGCGAGCGCATGGCCGCCCCCGCAACCCGTCGCGCCGCCGCCAGGCAGGCGGCCCGGGCGCCTCACCCGTTTGAGGGAGCGGTGGCGCAACGCCTCGCTCAAAACCTCGTTCATGGTGTACATGCTGGTGTTTCTGTTGGCAGCGCTCGTGCTGTCCACCGCGACGGGATCGCTGTTCGGCGGTCTGCAGAACCAGACGACCGCCGACGCCTACGAGGTTGCGGGCCTTTACCTATACGACAAGGAGGCCGACGCGCTCGTGCCCGCCCGCACGGTGGAGATGTCCGTCGACGGCAGCTCGGCATTCGTGCAGACGATGCGCAACGGCATAGAATCGATCGCCCGGGAGAACCTGTCCGACGACACCAACGTCATGGACGCGAGCGATTACGCGCTCTATTCCGGCTCGGTCGATTCCGGTTCCGACGAAGCATCCGGCAAAGAGGGCCTCTACCCGGACGCGTCGATAGCAAACCTGCCCGCCTACGACGCGTGGGCGCGCGACCGGTTCGACGCATGGCTCGCCGAAAACCCCGACAGCCCCTACGCCTCGTTCTTCGCGACGGGAACCGCGAGCGGCGACGGATCGCCGACGGAGGGGCTTATGACGTCGGCGATCGGATACTACCTGAACACGCCGCCCTCGCCGGGCGCGCAGGCGCTCAACACCCTGTTCGGCCTGCTGTCGTTTCTCATGTTCCCCCTGTGGTTCGGCGTGTGCATCTTCGCCGCGGCGCGCCGGTTCTACCGCAAGCGCCTTGCTCCCGGCCTAACCGTCTTGGACGACGCGGCCGCCAAGATAGCCGACCAGGACCTCGACTTCACCGTGTCGTACGACCGCAGCAACGAACTGGGCCGGCTGGCCCGTTCGTTCGAGACGATGCGCGCGTCGCTCGCCGAGTCGCAGCGCGCGCTTTGGCGCACGGCCGAAGAGCGCAAGCGGCTCAACGCCGCGTTCGCGCACGATTTGCGCACGCCGCTCACCATCTTAAAGGGCAAGATCGAGCTGCTGGAGGCGCGCGTACGGTCGGGCGATGCGTCGCCCGAGCAGATGCATGCCTCCTTTGAATCGCTATCGGCGCAGGTGGAGCGCCTGGAGCGCTACGTTGCGGCGATGAGCGGGCTGCAGAAGCTGGAGGACCGCGTTGCCGAGCCGGCCGTGCAGCCGTTCGACGCCGTGGCCGAAGCCGTGAAGGACATCGGCCGCACGCTCTGCCGCAGAACGGGCGAGGCGGAGGGGCAAACGAACGGCTCGGACGCGACGCACGGCACCAAACGGGCCGAGCGCGTCGCCTTCGCGCTCTACGTGAGCGCGCGCTGCGACGCCGACCGGCCGACCCTCGCAGTCGACCGCTCTCTCGTCGAGGAAGTCGTCGAAAACCTTGTGGGCAACGCCGCCCGTTTCGCCGCGGCGCGCGTCGAAGCGCGGCTCGATGTGCGCGACGGTTTTCTCGTGCTCGCGGTGGAAGACGACGGGCCGGGGTTCTCGCCCGAGGCTCTGGCGCATGGCTGCGCGCCGTTTTTCAGCGAGACGCCGTCGAAGGACCACTTCGGCCTGGGGCTCAACATCGCCGCCCTGCTCTGCGACAAGCACGGCGGAAACCTGGAGCTGGACAACCGACCCGAAGGCGGGGCACGCGCGACGGCGCGCTTTGCCATGAATTTTCCTGCCGTTGACAAGCGGTAGATATTTGCCCCGTAGCATCGGAAGCGTACCGAACGCACCCGAGAAACGGAGCATCGCATGGAAGACACCGCCACGCCCCGCGCGCCCCTTGCGCCTCGCCCGGCCCGCACACCCCGCACGACTCCGGTTGCGCACGGCATCGCGACAGCGGTAGGGGTTTCGCCGGCTGCCGCGAGCGAACCGCACCCGGCGGGAGAGCGACCCGCGTCGCAGTCGGCGCGGGCGTCGCGCCCGTTTCCGGTTGCGCACGACGCTGCGGCGGCGCGAGCGGCTTCTCCGTCGAGCGAGCGTACCGCCGCCGAGCACCGCGCGCTTGTCCGCAAGCGCGCGGCCGTCATCGCCTGCCTAGCGGGCATCACCGTCGTGCTGGCCGCGCTGTGCGTGCGCTTCGGCCCCGAGCTGCTCGCCTTCGTGGGCGACGCCTCCCGCTTCCGCGTCTGGGTCGATGAAACCGGAGCGCTCGGCCGCGTGTTGTTCGTGGCGGCCAACACGGCGCAGATCGTGTTCGCGTTCCTACCCGGCGAGCCGCTGGAGCTGGCGGCCGGCTACGCGTTCGGGTTTTGGGAGGGCACGCTGTGGTGCCTCGTGTCGAGCGCGCTGGGAACCGCCATCGTCATGCTGCTCGTGCGCGCCTTCGGCATGCGCGTCGTGGGGCTGTTCTTCCCTCCCGAGAAGATAACCTCGATGCGCTGGCTGCGCGATGCGCGACGCTTCGAACTGCTGCTGTTCCTGGTGTTCCTGATTCCCGGCACGCCGAAGGACCTGCTCACGTACGTGGCCGGCCTGGGTTCGAGCCCCGTGTGGCGCATCGTCGCCCTCACTGCGGTGGGACGCATCCCCTCGGTGGTTTCGTCCACGCTGGCGGCAGGGGCGCTGGGCGACGGCAACTACGGCGTGGCAGCCGTCACCGTGGCGGTTACCCTCGTGCTCGTGGGCGCGGGCGTGCTGGCTTACCGACGGCTGGCGAAGCAGCAGGACGAAGCGGCCGAGCCAATCGGTTGAATTGTGCTTATTGAGAGAAATTCTCAATAAGGTGCATCATTTTTCGAGACATTCGCTGACATCGGGAGTACCATATCGGTAAAGGTAAGAGACGAACCGCCGCTTGGCACGTCGCTCGCATACGGAAAGCACGCCGTACCTCCGAAAACCGGGCCGATTGCGCCGAGAACGGCACATCGAAAGAGAGGGAACACCATGCCCAGTTTTGCCAACCCGTTCGCCGGAAACGTCGACCGCAAGATGACCAACGCCGAGCTGATGCAGGCGCTGCGCCTGGACATCGCCGGCGAGCTCGAGGCCATCTACCTGTACGAGTCCCACTACCTGGCCACCGACGATCCCGCCGCCAAAGCCGTGCTCGGCGACATCCGCGACGAGGAGAAGGCCCACATGGGAGAGCTCATCACCCTCATGCGCCATCTCGACCCCAAGGAGACGGAGTTCTTCCTGGACGGCGAGGGCGAAGTGAAGGAGATGCTGGAGGACCTGGGCATCGCGACGGACGGCGAGATCGCCCCGGCACCCGCCAAGCCCGCCGCCGCCCCCACCGTGGGCGACCTGGCGTAAGCGAAGCGAGAAGCGCTGCGCACGCCGCACGCGAGGTGCTCGCTGCTCGCGTGCAAGACGGCGAGCCGATAACGGGCGTGCGAGGCGCAAGCGATATGCTGTTCGCTTGCAGCGTGTTCGCCGCGGGCGTCTCGTCCGCGGCGAACACGCGACCGCGGGGCTCGCTTGGGCGCGCAGCACGCATGTTACGCTCGGCGCACATGTCGCACACGACACGCCTGCCGCACGCAGCACCTAGGTCGCACACAGCGCGCCGAATGTTTCACGTGAAACATTCGTTCGTCTTCGGTCTTCTCGCAAGCGCGGGGCGAGCGTCGATCGCTGCCGGACCGCTGCCGAACGTTGCGCGCAGCAAATCGTTTTTCCGCAATTGTTTTTTCATCGAGCGAAAGGAATTCACCATGGATTACCTGGCTAGAGATTCAGCCGATCTGTCGGTCGAGCTGTGGACCCGCATCGACGACGCCGTGATCGGCACGGCCCGCAACCAACTCACCTGCCGCCGCTTCCTGAAGACCTACGGGCCGCTGGGCGCGGGCGCCACCACCGTCGCCGTGGACGGCGTGGGCAAGGGCGAGGTGCTGGAGGACGGCATCGGCCGCATCGTGGGCCGCACGCAGCTGGAGCTTCCGCTGTTCTACGAGGACTTCACCCTGCTCGGCCGCGACTTGGAGCTGGCTGCCCAAACCGGCATGCCGCTCGACCTGGCCCCCGCCATCGCCGCCGCCAAGAAGGCCGCGCGCCGCGAGGACGACCTGATCTTGAACGGCAACGCCGCCCTCGGCACCGCGGGCCTGCTCACCGTCAAGGGCACCGCGAAGGTGAAGAAGGGCGACTGGAGCAAGGGCGAGAACGGCTTCGCCGACGTGGCGGCCGCCGTGTCGCAGCTTGCCAAAAACGGCTACTTGGGCCGCTACGCGCTGGTCGTGGCGCCCGACCTGTACCTCGACCTGCAGCGTCTGCAGCCGAACACCGGCATGCTGGAGATCGACCGCATCCAGAAGCTCATCGGCGACAACGTGTACATGACCAGCGTCATGGGCCCCGGCAAGGCCGTGCTCGTGTGCGCCGAGCCGGAGTACCTGGACCTGGCTTTGGGCCTGGACCTCTCCGTGGGCTACCTGGAGCTGGCCGATTTCAACCACACGTTCCGCATCATGGAGACGGCCGCCCTGCGCGTGAAGGACCCCGCCGCCATCGTCGTGCTCGCATAGGCTCGCGCGAAACGCGCAAAACGCACCAACCGATCATCGAAGGGCAACGACGCAACCCGTTTAAAAAATCGACACTGAAAAATGGTTTGCAGCTACTGTGACTCCGACAGCCACGCTTAGCGCATTCAACCGCAACATGTTATGCAGAACGGGGAGTAGACTTTATGCAGAACGGGGAGTAGACTTTATGCAGAACGGGGAGTAGGCAAGATGATAGGGAAAGGGCGGAGTATGATTCCACGCAGGATAGAATCGAAAATGCTGGACATGGCCGCAAAATTCCCCATCGTTTCTTTAACGGGACCTCGGCAGAGCGGAAAATCGACTTTGTTGAAGGAAAGCTTTGCCGAATATCGCTATGTATCGCTCGAAGACCCAGATGTGCGTGCTTTCGCTTGCGACGACCCGCGTTCGTTCCTCAAACTTTACGACAACCACGTTGTCATCGACGAAGCCCAGAACGCGCCCGACCTGTTCTCGTATTTGCAAAGTGCGGTAGACAAAACCGGGGATCCTGGCCAGTACATCCTTTCCGGCTCGCAAAACTTCCTCATGATGCAGCACATCAGCCAATCGCTCGCAGGTCGCGTCGCCGTATTCAAGCTGCTCCCCTTCTCTTACCGCGAGCTGGCCGAAGCCGGCAAAAGCCCCTCCGATATCGAGGACTGGATGTGGACCGGAGGATACCCACGCATCTACGACCGAGACATCAATCCCAACGACTACTTCCCTCATTACGTGCAGACCTACCTGGATCGCGATGTCAGCCAGCTGGGATCGGTACGAAACCTTACGGCCTTCAATGCTTTCGTACGATCATGCGCCGCGAACATCGGCGGGATTATGAACATAACGAGCTTGGCGAACACGTGCGACATCGATGTCAAAACCGCGCGAGAATGGCTCTCCATCCTAGAGACCAGCTATCTCGTCTTTCGCCTTCCCCCCTATCATAAAAACTTCGGGAAGCGCTTGGCGAAACGGCCCAAGTTGTACTTCTACGACACCGGCTTGGCTTGCAACCTCCTGGGCGTCCAGGCCCCCGAAAGGCTCAGGCAGCATGAAAAACGCGGTGCCCTCTACGAGAACGCTGTCATTGCAGAGCTGATGAAACGCATCCTCGCCCAAGGAAGATCCCCGGAACTGTACTACTGGCGGGATGCCAACCAGAAAGAGGTCGATCTTCTCATTGACGAGAACGGTATGCTGTCGCAAGCTTGGGAGATAAAATCGTCGGCAACGTACAAACCGAGCCAGTTCTCAACCCTCGAGTCCGTTGCATCGCTCGCGAATCTGCCGCCCGAGCATCGCTCTGTCGTTTATGCGGGCAACGATTCTTTCGAAACGAAGCACGGCACCGTCATGACGCTGGCGGACATCGACAAGGATTGATCGCACACCGTGGTATCCGATCTCCCGGCATCGCCGCGAGATCGGGTGCGAGGGCGGGCCGCAGCGTCGAGTCGTTCCGGCGGCCGGCAGGCCGCCGGAACCCGCCTACTCCACCTTCTCGTCGTTGCGTTGCTGGTGGCGGGTGAGCAGGACGCGCCAGATCACGTAGACACCCAGCACGAACGCGCCCAGGTACCCCAGGATGCCCAGCAGCGGCACGCCCAGCAGCTGCGGCTGCATGGCCGTTTGCGCTATGAGGCTGGAGCCCACGAACAGGCCGGCCGAGATCAGCGCCATGGCCACGATGCCGCTCACGGAGTAGAGCGCTGCGGTGAAGTCGCTCGGCACGTGCAGGTCGGCGCCCACCTTCACCTGCCCGCGATCGAGCATGTCCAGCGTGTGCGACACCTGCGTCGGCAGGCGCGTGGCCGCCTCGGCGGATGCGGTCGTGGCGGTGAACAGGCTCTTCGCTTTCGCTTCCAACGCGTCGAGGTTGAGCATCTGGCGCCTCACGTGGTTGGATATGATCTCCACCACGCTCGCCTCCGGCGCGATGTCCACCAGCACGCCCTCGATGGTCATCATGCCGCGCGCAAGCATGGTGAGCGACGGCGGCAGCGTGAGGTTCTGCGTGCGCATGACCTCGATCACGTCGAGCAGGGCCGTGCCCACGTTGATGTCCGCCAAATCGGCCGACGCATACGAGTCCAGAAGCGCGCTTATCTGGCCGAGCAGCAGCCCGTGGTCCACCGGCCCGTGCGCCTTGGCCAGCGCAAGCAGCGCGTCCTTGAGCGCGAACGCATCGTTCTGGGCCACGGCGGTGAACAAGCGACCCACGATGGCCCGCTCGGACGACGAGAGCGACCCCGTCATCCCCAGGTCGATCCACACGATGTCGCGTCCGCGCACGAGGATGTTGCCTGGATGCGGGTCGGCGTGGAAGAAACCGTCGTCGATGACCTGGGTGACGTAGCTCTCGGCCAACCGCCTCCCCAGCGCCGCCGGATCGTCTCCCTGGGCGCGCAGCGCGGGCACGTCGTTGATGTGCACGCCGTCGACGTACTCCATGACCAGCACCTCGTCGGTGCTGAACGCGGGGTACGGACGCGGGCTCTCCACGTGCGGCTGGTCGGCCAGCTCCGCGCCGAAACGCTGCAGGTTGCCCAGCTCCACCGAGAAGTCCACCTCTTCGGCCGTGGTGCGAGCCAGCTCGTCCACCAAATCGCCCAGCGTGAGCATGATGCCGTCGGGCACGTGCGTGAGATCGGCCAGGGCCAGCGCGTGCCGGATGAGCGTGATGTCCTCGGCCATCTGCTCCACCACGTTGGGTCGGCGCACCTTCACGGCCACGACCGTCCCTTGCTCCGTCGCGGCCCCGGCGGCAACGCCCGCAGCCGCGTCGGCGGCGGAATCCTCGCCCGCGCTCCGACCTGCGGCGCCAGAGGAATCGTCGCCCGCGTCTTCTTCCGCGTCCCCGCCCGCGCCTCCAGCCGCTTCCCCCGCCGCAGGCCGCTTTTCTTGCGCGCCCGCCGCCACCGGGTCGCCCAGCCCCTGCGCCAACCGCGCGCGATGCACCTGGGCAACCGACGCCGAACCCAGCGGCTGCTCCTCGATGTCGGCGAACGTCTCGCGCCACGGATGCCCCAGCGACGCCTCTATCGTGTCCACGATCACCGAGAACGGCACGGGAGCCACGTTGGCGCGCAGGGTCTTGAACGCATCGGCGTAGGCTTTGGGAATGACGTCGCTGCGGTTCGAGGCGATCTGGCCCATCTTCACGAACGTGGGCCCCAGATCCTCCAGGATGGCCGTGGCCTTCTCGGGCGTCAGTCCCGAAAAGGCGTGGTGCTCGCGCAGTATCCTCTCGATCTCGTGCATGCGATGGCCGGACGTGTTGTCGCGCAGCGTGATCTCGGCCGCACGCAGCACTTCGCGGAATGTGGGCATGGCTCGCCTCCTCGTCGTTACAGCCGCCCCATCGTAGCATGCGGCGTCTCCGAGCACGACTTGACTCCTTGATTCAACAGCAAGCTGAAAACTAGCAAGGGCGTGGTATGATGCAGCGGCTATGGCCCGCATCGTGAAAACATCCGCTTCTTTGCCGCTTTGGACGTACAAGGCGTTCCTGTTGGTGGCTGCGGCCATCTGGGGGCTGGGCACCGTGGTCATCAAGTCGACGGTTGACGCGTTCCCGCCCGCCTGGATCGTGGGCGTGCGCTTCACGGCCGCGGGCATCATCCTGGGCATTATCATGCTGCCCCGCTTCAGGAAGAGGATCGATGCCGACCACCTGCGCAAAGGCGCCGTCTTGGGCGTGCTGGTGTTCCTGTCCTATTGGAGCAACTCCACCGGGCTCACCGACACCACGGGGTCGAACAGCTCGTTTCTCACCTCGCTGTACTGCGTCATCATCCCGTTTCTGGGATGGGCGCTGCGCGGGCCGCGACCCACGCGCTTCAACATCGCTGCCGCCGTGGTGTGCGTGGCGGGCGTCGGGTGCGTGTCGTTCGCGAGCGGCGCGGGCTTCTCGCTGCGCTTCGGCGACCTGATCACACTGCTGTCCGCCCTGTTCCTGAGCTTCCATGTCATATACACGTCGAAATTCGCGCCCGGCTGCGACATGACGCTGCTCACCGTCATCCAGTTCCTCGTGGCGGGCGTGCTGGGCCTTGCGGCCGGGCTCGCCTTCGAGCCTCTGCCGAACTTCGCCGAGCTGGGAGCAGACACGTGGACGAGCCTGGCCTACCTGGCCGTGTTCGCCTCGTGCGTCGCCCTGCTGCTGCAGAACCTGGCGGTGGCCCACGTGGACCCGGCGCCCGCCTCGCTGTTTTTGGCCACGGAGTCGGTGTTCGGCGTGCTGTTCTCGGTGCTGTTCTTGGGCGAGCTGCTCACGGCGCCGCTGTTCGCCGGCTTCGCGCTCATCTTCGCCGGCATCGTGGTGAGCGAGTACCTGCCGCAGCGCGCCGTGAAGAAAGCCGCGGGCGAAGCGGAAGCGGCACCGGAAGCCGAGCGGCCCGAGCAGGGCGACGAAGACTCGCTGGCAAACCGCTCGTAAGAACGGTAGCCCCGAAGGCGCGTCTCCTCATCGAATTATCTCTCATAATGCAGCCCGCGAACCTACTTCCTTTTACTTTGCTCGCTAGTCTCCCTTGCATATATTCTCCTATTACGAGAAAATACAAGATATTGAATTTCTCGTAATAGGAGAGCGCCATGAAGCTCATACGCCGAAACGGCTACCTGTCGAAGCTCGCCGAGGTTGAAGGGACACCCGACATCAAGGTGATCACCGGCGTGCACCGCTGCGGCAAGTCAAAGATTCTCGAGATGTTTGCCCAAGAGGTGCAGGAACGCGACCCGCAAGTCAACATCATCCAGGTTAATTTCAACCTTGTTCAATTCGAACCGCTGCTAGAATATCGTGCTTTGTGCGATCATATCGAAGGCCAATATATCGAGGGAACCCAAAACTACGTGTTCATCGACGAAATCCAGATGTGCAAAGGGTTCGAGAAGGCCATCAACAGCCTGCACGCCTCCGAAAAGTACGACCTGTACATTACCGGTTCGAACGCCTTCCTTATGAGCAGCGACCTCGCAACGCTGTTCACTGGGCGTACCTTCGAGCTTCCCGTCTTCCCATTCTCCTTGGCGGAGTTCATGCTTTACTACGAGTTGGACGACGCAACCGACGCCTTCGCGCGCTACACGATCGAAGGCGGTATGCCCGGCTCCTACGCCTACAGAACCGACGAGACACGCTACTCCTATGTCGCCGACGTGTTCGACACCCTCATCGTTCGAGACATTCGGCAAAAGCACGGCATCCGCAATGTGGATGCGCTCGACCGCGTTGCGGATTTCCTGATGGACAACGTATCGAACGTCACGTCATCAAACAGTATCGCCGAAACGCTATCCCGCGTCGGCTCCAAAACAAGCGACAAAACAGTCGGCTCCTATCTAGGCTACCTCTGCGACGCCTTCGCCTTCTACAGGGTACGCCGTTACGATACGCGGGGGAAACGCTACCTTGCGTCTGGGAACAAATACTATCTGAGCGATCATTCCTTCCGATACGCCAAGCTGGGCACCAGAAACATGGACTACGGACGCGTTTACGAAAGCATGGTGGCCATCGAACTGATGCGTCGCGGCTACGAGGTATACGCCGGCATGCTCTACGAGAAAGAGATCGACTTCGTGGCGATGCGGCGCGGAGAAAAGCGCTACATCCAGGTGAGCGACAACATCTCGGACAAGGGCACGTTCGAGCGCGAGTGCGACCCTCTGCTGAGAATTCGCGACGCTTATCCGAAGATTGTTTTAGCCAATACGCATCATGATCTATACACCTACGAGGGGATTGAAGTGCGCGACCTCGCTTCATGGCTCGCTTCGCCCGAATAAGCCGGACGCAGACAACCCATCACCCGTACACGGTCAGCAGGTCGAAAAACCGATCAAACGTTGAGGGAGGTCAACCGAAAAGAACCTAAGACGAGCATCGCACAGCTACAAGCCGTTCCCTCTCCCGCCATTGATCCGCTCGCACTCGCGCCCCCGCGCCTCGACCTACGAGACCCGCATCCGAGTATCCCCCTTAAAGATTAATGACGATTGCGTAAAGGACGCCCAGAATAGCAGGGCTTTATGGCAAGATGGAGCATTGCATAGTCATATGCAGGGACACACGACGACCACGCTCGCGCGCACGGCACGCGAGCCGGCGATGCAGGCGCGCGAAACCTGCCGGCGCTCGATCGCGCACGCGGGGCACTGCGACCGCGCAAGGCAACTTCACCGGTCGAGACGCGCGCGATAAGGAGACACGACGATGGGCTTTCTTTCGAGGTTCGAAGGCAAGATGGAAGACACGTTCGAGGGAGCGGCCGACCGCATGGTCAACGCCCCCATCTCGCCCGTGCAGATTGCCAAGAAGGCCGAGAAGCAGATGCGCCGTGAGAAGATGGTGGGCGCCGGAAAGCAGTACGCCCCCACGCTCTACACGGTGCTCGTGAACCCCGAGGACGACCAGCGCCTGTTCGGCTACTATCCCACGCTGGCCGGGGAAACGGAGACGTACCTGGCGGCGAAGGCCGCCGACGAAGGGCTGGTAATGGATGGGCAGCCCCTCGTGCGCTTCATCGTGGACGAAGGGTTGAAGCACGGCAAGTTCGACGTCATCGCCGAGCCGGTGGCCGCGCCCATCATCGCCCAGTTGCGCGCCGAGGAGATGCAGCGCTACGGCATCGGCGGCGGGGCGGCTCCGGCAGGCTACGGCGCACCGGCCCCCGCGCCCGGCTACGGCGCGGCTCCGGCCCAACCCTACGGCTACGGTCAGCCTGCGGCGCCCGCCGGCGGATACGGAGCGCCCGGCTACGGCGCGAACGGCGCCGCGTTCTCCGGCTACGCCGGAGCGGGCGATCAGGAGATCGCCCCAACGGGTCAACCGAGAGCTGCGTATCCGGCAGCGGATGCCGCGCCCGCCTATGCCCAGCCCCAGCCCTATCAGGACCTCGACGCGGGTTTCGATGAAGCCGCAGGATACGACGACTTCGACCAGAACGGCAAGCCGCCCCTGCCCTACGTGCCCGAAGACGAGATAGACTACTCCATCGACTACGGCGAGTACACGTTCGACAGCCAGGACTTCGACGACTACCGCCAGAACGGCCGCTCGCAAGGCGCGCCCATCCCCAACGGCGCTGCGGCGGCGGGAGCCGCAGTCGCGGCAGGCGCGGCGGGAGCCGCAGCCGGCTATGCCGCCCAAGCCCCCGCAGGGGCGCCCGTCGCCGCCGACACGGTGGTGTTCGCAGGCGGAGCCGGACAGGCCAACCCCGTGCCCGACCAGCGCGCGGTGCGCGCGAGCCTCATCGACACCACGAACAACCGCACCTACACGCTGGCGACGTCGCGGTTGCTCATGGGCCGCGAGTCGAAGAACGACATCGTGGTCAACGACATCAACGCCAGCCGCACCCACGCCGAGCTGCGCTTCGAGCCCCAGGGCGTATGGACCATCACCGACTTGGGCTCCACGAACGGCACGCTGGTCAACGGCGCCGAGATAGCCACCCAGCCGTTGTACGAGGGCGACCGCATAACCATCGGCATGACGAACTTCGTGTTCACCCAGGCGCAGTGACGCAGGAGGACGCGCGGATGATAGTTTCCGACCGCATAGAGCGAGGAGTGCACTCGTGATCGACGTCGTACTGCTGATCGGACGCCTGCTGTTCGTGGCGCTGCTGTACCTGTTCCTGTTCGCCATCATGAAGACCGGCATCGGCCTCGTGCGCGGCCAACGCAAGAAGGAGCGCACGTGGAACCTGTCGGTGGAGCGCGGCCCCAAGGAGCTGCGCGGCGTGTCCATCGTCGTGCGCGGGCCCGTTATCGTGGGCCGCAGCCCCGGAGCCGACATCGTGGTGGGCGCGGGTTACGTGTCGGGCCGCCACGCGCGCTTCTCCCTCATGGGGCAGAACCTGTTCGTTGAAGATTTGGGCTCCACGAACGGCACGGCCGTGAACGGGCAGCTCATCGGCGAGCCGGTGGCCCTTAAGAACGGCGACGTGGTCAACGTGGGCGACGTGGCCATTCGCGTGAGGTTCGCCTAATGGCCGCCGAACGCTCGTACAAGTCGACGCCGCACACGCGCAAAGGCGCCACCACCACGTTCGGCAGCCGCACCGACATCGGCTGCTTGCGCGACCACAACGAGGACAGCCTCATCGTCACGCCTCCCCTGTTCGCCGTCGCCGACGGCATGGGCGGGCACGCAGCCGGCGAGGTGGCCTCCGAGATTGCCGTGAACGTGCTGGCCGAGCAAGCGCCGGCCCATCCCGACCCCGAGGCCCTCGGCCGCGCGGTGGAAGAGGCGAACCGCGCCATCATTCACGCGGCCCACGAAGGGCGCGGACGCGAGGGCATGGGCACCACCGTGACCGCCGCCATGCTGGAAGGCGAACGGCTCATCGTGGCCCAGGTGGGCGACTCGCGCGCCTATCTGCTGCACCAGGGCAAGCTCCAACAGCTCACGCGCGACCACAGCCTTATGGCCGACATGATAGAAGCCGGGCAACTCACGCCCGAGGAGGCGCGCACGCACCCGAACCGCTCGGTTATCACCCGCGCGCTGGGGAGCGACCCGCACACCCAGCCCGACCTGTACGAGATCAACGTGGAGACGGGCGACCGTTTGCTCGTATGCTCCGACGGCCTTTCGAGCATGGTGCGCGACCAGGACATAGAATCGGTGCTGGCCCGCGTGCGCGACCCGCAGCGTTGCGCATCGCAGCTGGTGAACGAGGCCATAGCGGCCGGCGGCCACGACAACGTCACCGTGATCGTGGCCGACGTCACGGGCTTCGCCGAGGTGCGCCGCAAGAAGATGGCGCGCAAAACGAAATTCAGCATCGCGCTCGTGCTCGTGCTGTTCGCCGCCATCGTGGGCGCCACGGCCTGGGGCACGAACGAGTACCTGCACAACGCCGCCTACCTCATCGACCAAGACGGCAAGGTGGCCATCTACCGCGGCGTGCCGGGCAACGTGTTCGGCCTGAGCTATTCCGAGCTGGTGGAATCCACGGACGTGGCGGTGAGCGACTTGCAGCCCGGGTTCCAGGAACGGCTGAAGGACGGCTGGCGCGTGGACAGCGTGGAAGCCGCCGAAGAGCTGGTCAAGGAATACCAAGCGGACATCGACGCCAAAGCGAAGCAGGGCGAGGCCCAAAAGAGCGCCCAGGGTTCAGCCGCCGGCGACAAGACCGCAGACGGCGCCTCGACCAACGGCTCGACCGCGACGGGTGCCGGCGCCAACGGCTCGCCCGACGCGAACCCGTCCGCTTCCGCCGGCACCCAAGGCGGTGCCGCATGACGCGGCGCAACATCGAGCTCATCCTGCTGTGCGTGGCGGCGCCCTTCGTGGTGCTGCTGTTCGCCATGCTGGCCATAAACAAGGGGCAGAGCCTGGACGCCACCACGCTCGGGGTGCCCATCGGCATCTTCGCCGCGTTCGTCATCGCCCACTTGGCCACCCGCAAGTTCGCGCCCAAGGCCGACCCGGCCATCCTGCCCATCGTGTTCGCGCTTTCGGGCATAGGCATCTGCTTCGTGGAACGCCTGGCGCCCAAGCTCGCCTTGGGCCAGGTCATGTGGCTGTTCCTGGGCGTGGCCTGCATGGTGCTGGTCATGGTGCTGGTGCGCAACCTAGACAAGGTGGCCAAGTACAAGTACACGCTCATGATCGTGGGCTTCCTGCTGCTGCTCTCGCCGCTGGTGCCGGGAATCGGCCAGGAGATCTACGGCAGCCGCATCTGGCTGTCCATCGGCAACACATTCTCGTTCCAACCCGGCGAGATCGCGAAGATCGTCATCGTGCTGTTCCTGGCAGGCTATCTGGCGCAGAACCGCGAGATGCTCTCCGTGTTCACGTGGCGCGTGGGCCCGTTCAACCTGCCCGATATCCGCGTGCTGCTGCCGCTTCTGCTCATGTGGCTGGTGGCGTTGGTCATCGTCGTGTTCGAGAAGGACCTGGGCAGCGCGCTCGTGTTCTTCTTCCTGTTCCTCATCATGCTGTACGTGGCCACCGGCAAGAAGTTCTTCCTGGTGGTGGGTCTGGGGCTCATCGCCATCGGCGGCGTGGGCGCTTATCTGGCGTTCGGCCACGTGCAGGTGCGCGTGAACAATTGGCTCGACCCCTTCGCCGACGCGCAGAACACGGGCTACCAGCTGGTGCAGGGCATCTACTCCATAGCCGACGGCGACCTGTTCGGCGTGGGTATCGGTCGCGGTTTGGCCGAGCAGATCCCCGTGGTGGAGAGCGACTACATCTTCGCCGCCATCGCCGAGGAGATTGGCCTGTTGGGAGCGGCCGGCGTGCTGCTGCTGTTCCTGTGCCTGGCCATCCGCGGCTTCGTGACGGCGGCGCGCGCGAAGAGCGACGTGAGCTCGCTGGTGGCCGTGGGCCTCACCACCATGATCGTGCTGCAGGCGTTCATCATCGTGGGCGGCATCACCCGGCTCATCCCCCTCACAGGTCTCACGCTGCCCTTCATCAGCCAGGGAGGATCGTCGCTTCTGGCCAGCTTCATCGCCGTGGGCTTCCTGCTGCGCTGCGGCGACGAGGGCACCGGCGTGGAAACCGAGGTGGCCAGCGCCACCAGCTCGCTGCATGCGAACAGCGTGCTGGGGCGCGTGTCGCTGGGCAAGCGGCTCACGCACGCCATACTCATCCTGTCCGTGCTGTTCGCGCTTCTGGTGGCGAACCTCACGCTCATCATGGTGGTGCAGGCGAACTACTATCAGAACATGCCCGGCAACAACCACACGCTAGCGAAGGAGGCGCGCACCGAACGCGGCACCATCTCCACCTACGACGGCACGGTGCTGGCGCAGAGCGTGCAGCAGGACGATGGCACGTACGAGCGCGTCTACCCGGCGGGCGATCTGGCCAGCCAGGTGGTGGGCTACGCGTCCACGCAGTTCGGCACCTCCGGCATCGAGGCCGCCGAGAACGACACGCTGAAGGGCCAGCAGAACTTCGCCAGCTGGACCGACGTGCTGAACTCGCTGGCGGGCATCGGCGGCGTGGGCAACGACGTCACGCTCACGCTGAACTCCAAGATACAGCAAGCCGCGCAAGACGCGCTCTCGGGATACGCAGGCGCCTGCGTGGTTCTCGACCCCGATACGGGCGCCGTGCTGGCCATGGCCTCCTCGCCCACGTACGATGCGGCCGATTTCGCGGCGGAGATCGAGAAGGCCAATGCCAACCCCGACGGCGTGAGCACGTTGCTGAACCGCGCGATTCAAACGCTCTACGCCCCCGGCTCCACGTTCAAGATCGTGACGTTGGCAACGGCGCTCGAGGACGGCGTGGCGAAGGAGGACACCGTGTTCTCGTCGCCCGGCACCATGGAGATAGGCAACGGCACCGTTTCGAACTTCAATAAGAACGATTACGGCAACATCACGCTCGCCCAGGCCACGGAGCTGTCGAGCAACACCGCGTTCGCCCAGTTGGGCGTTGATATGGGCGCCCAAAAGCTCGTAGACGGAGCCGAGAAGTTCGGCTTCAACAAGGACATCGACTTCACGCTGGACACCGCCCTCATGTCGCTCATGCCCGAACCCAATGAGATGACCACCTGGGAAACCGCCTGGGCCGCCGCCGGCGAGCCGGTGAACCCCATGAACCACAAGAGCCCCGCCGGCCCGCAGGCCACGGTGCTCGAAATGGCCATGGTCGGTTGCGCTATTGCCAACGACGGCACCATCATGAACCCCTACCTGGTAGAGGGCATCTACAACGCCAACGGCGAACGCAGCTTCACGGCCACGCCCAACAAGTTCCTGCAGGCCGTGAGCAAAGAGACGGCGAACCGCGTGAAGGACGTGCTCAAGGGCGTCGTCACGAACGGCACGGGCACCGCGGCCGCCATCGACGGCGTGGAAGTGGCCGGCAAGACGGGCACGGCCGAGAAAACGAACAGCAACGACAGCTGGTTCGTGGGCATGGCCCCCGCCGACAACCCGCGCGTGGTGGTGGCCATCAACTTGGAGGACGCCGCCGAGGGCACGGGCACCGAGCGGGCGCAAAATGTGTTGAAAACGGCCTTGCAGGTGCAAGGGCTTTTGTAAATAAGGTATGCTTATGGCAATCGTATCAACCCTATGCAATACCGCCATGAGCATGTGACCTAAAGGAGCAGAAACGTGACCGGAAACATGACAGGCAGGGTGTTCAACAACCGCTACCAGATAACCGAGCGCATCGGCATCGGCGGCATGGCCGAGGTGTACCGCGCACAGGACAACGTGCTCGGGCGCCTGGTTGCGGTGAAGGTCATGCTGCCCCAGTACGCCGCCGACCCCAACTTCACCCAGCGCTTCAAGCAGGAGGCTGCCGCGGCCGCCAACCTGCAGAGCCCGTACATCGTGAACGTGTACGACTGGGGCCAAGACGACGGCACGTACTACATCGTCATGGAATTCGTACGCGGAAGCGATTTGAAAACGGCCATCAACGAGCGCGGTGCCATCAACCAGCGCAAGGTGGCCGAGATTGGCTCGCAGGTGTGCCAAGCCCTTACCGTGGCGCACAACCTGGACATCATCCACCGCGACATCAAGCCGCAGAACATCATGGTGCAGCCGGACGGCAACGTGAAGGTCATGGACTTCGGCATCGCGCGCGCCAAGAACTCCGTGATGACGCAGACGTCGTCGGTGCTGGGCACGGCGCACTACATCTCGCCGGAGCAGGCGCAGGGCAAGGAGCTCACCGCCGCCAGCGACATCTACTCGCTGGGCATCGTGCTGTACGAGGCCGCCACGGGCAGGCTGCCCTTCGACGGTCCCGACGCCGTGAGCGTGGCCATGAAGCAGGTGAACGACCTGCCGGCCCCGCCGCGCGAGATCAACCCCGACATCGATCCCGGCCTCGAGGCCATCATCATGCGCGCCATGGCGAAGAACCCCGCCGAGCGGTTCGCCACCGCGCAGGACATGCGCTACGCGCTGAACGACTACCTGGCCGGGCGTCCCGTGAACGCGGGCAGCTTCACCAGCGCCGAAACGGCCATCATGGGCGGCGTGGTTCCCCCTATGGCCGTGGCCGACGGCACCGCCGTCATGCCCGCCATGGGCGGCAACGGCGTGAAGCCGGCGGGCACGCCGAACGGCGGCAAGAACTTCCGCGTGGACGACGGCAAGAAGAAGAGCAACAAGAAGACCATCGGCATCGTCATCGGCATCATCGCCGCGCTGGCCGTGGTGGGCATCGCGGCGTACGCCCTCATGGGCGGCTTCGCCACGGGCGACCCCGTGCCCGACGTGACGGGCAAAACCGTCGAGGAGGCCACGGCCGAGCTGAAGGCCGCCGGCTTCGAAATGGGCACGGCCGACCAGAAGTACGATGAAAAGGTCGAAGCGGGCAAGATCATCAGCCAAGACCCCAAGGCCGGCGACAAACGGGAGAAGGGCTCGAAGATCAACGTGGTGGTGTCTCAGGGCATCGAGCAGATCACCGTTCCCGATTTAACGGGCAAATCACTCGAAGAGGCGAAGCAGGCCCTGAAGGACAAGGGGCTGATACCGAGCGCAGGCGAGGGCAAATACTCAGACTCTGTTGCCAAGGGCCTTGTTGTGGGAACGAACCCTGCAGCAGGGACCAAGGTCAACAAGGGCGACACCATCGAATACTATCCGTCGCTCGGCTCCGAAGGCTCCGAAGTGCCGAACGTGGTAGGCAAGTACGAAGGCGATGCCGTGGCCACACTCAACAACGCTGGATTCAACGTTACGACGGATTATGCGTCCAGCGACACTGTCGCCGAGAACATGGTCATCAGCCAGAACCCTTCGGGAGGCAAGACGCTCAAGGATGGCGAGACCGTTAACATCGTGGTTAGCACCGGGAAGGCAAAGCCCTCCAGCTTCACCGTGACCGCCTCGGTTTCGGGTGAGGGCGGCTACGTGTCCCCGACGTCCATGGAGGTTGACGAGGGCGGTAGCATCACGTTCCAAGTGACGCCCAACAACGGCTACACGGTGTCATCCATCACCGATACAAACGGCAACTCCTACACCGTGTCCCCCAGCGGCGGCAGCTTCACCGTGAGCAACGTGAAGAACAGCATCGCCGTGACCGTGGTGTTCAAACAGTCGACGCCTACCCCCACGCCAGACAGCGGCACGACGAACTAACTGCAAGAGCAAGCAACGAGAAAGCCGCCTATTGGCGGCTTTCTCGTTGTCGGGCGACAAGTTCTGCCCATACGCCCTGTCGAGCAGTTGCCATCGCAACAACAGCTGCATGCACGTTCGATCATACGACCCCGCAGCGTCGTACACTGGGTGGATTGCCCGCGAATTCGAAAGGCCCTTCGGAATGAATCACGTCCTTATTCCCCTAGTCCTCGCAGCCGTCATCGTCGTCGCCGTCTGCCTGGTTTCCCTAGCGAATCTGAAGTCGCAGCAGCGCGATGTCGAAACCGCTTGGCACCATCTGAACGAACTGAGGCGGCACGGGATCGAAATCGTGCCCACGTTCGTGGCCGCCGTCGAAAAAGACGAAGAGGCGTCGCGTGAATCGGGTGATGCATCCACGCCGCTGCGCCGGGCGCTGAACGACGTCGAGTCCGCCTCGCGCGCTGCCATCCAGGCCGACAACCCTCCTGCTGCCGCAGCTGCCGACGACCGGCTCGTGCAAGCCGTCGAGCGCGTGTACGCGGCGGCGGAGGTCGATGCAGCCTTCGTGGCCAGCACCGCCAGCCGCCAAGCGAGCTCCGAGCTCGATTCCGCCATGAGCGCCATCTCCCAAGAGCAGCAGATATACAACAACACGGCCACCATCGCCGCCAACGCGCAGCGCTCTTTCCCCGCCGTGCTGTTCACCAAACGCCTGGGGCTGAGCGAGCCCGAACGCTACGAATCGGAAGCGGCCGTCCGGCGCGCCGCGCTCGACTGGACCCGCGAAAGCCTTCCTTCGCTCGCCGATGCGTCGCCCCATGTCATGAGCCCCCAAATGCTCTGGGTATCCAGCATGGCCGACTTCGCCATGGACGACCGCACCACCGAACGACGCCGCTAGCGCACTTAACCAGCACCGCAACGTCCCTCCCTGTATCTGGACTTTTGACGTGCATTTTCGTCATGTATGGGTTGCGTGCTATGATATAGGGCACATTCGCTCAACCATGCCCCAGGCCCATCAAGGAGGTACCGCATGCAAGAGCCCGCACCCGCCCTTTCCCGGCGCTCGTTCGTCGGCGGCGCTGCCATCGTAGCCGCCGCTTCCCTCGCTTGCCCCTCGACCGCGTTCGCCGTGACCGCCGCCGAGAAGCAAGCCGAAGCCGATGCCGTGCGCAACCAGCTGGTCGGACTGAACGTCGATCTCGAAGCAGCCGCCGAGCGCTACTACGGCGCGCTCGACGAGCAGAACGCCGCGCGCGCAGCCATGGAAGCCGAGCAGGTCAAGATCGACGAGGCGAACGCCCGCATCGGCGACCTGCAAGATCATTTGGGCACCCGTGCCCGCAGCATGTACCGCTCGGGGTCCGCTACGTTCCTCGATTTCCTCATGGGCGCCACGACGTTCTCCGAATTCACCCAGAACTGGGATATTCTGAGCGGCCTCAACGAGAACGACGCGCAGATGGTCGCCGAGACGAAAGACCTGCGCGAAAGCGTGGAGGCTTCGAAGGCCGAGTACGCCAAGCAGGAGAAGATAGCCGCCGACAAGGCCGCCGAGGCCAAGACCATCAAAGACGAGGTCGAAGCCAAGATCGCACAGGCTGACGCACTCATGAACTCGCTCGATGCCGAGGCGCGCGCCCTGCTTGAAGAAGAGCAGCGTGCGGCAGCCGCGGCAGCAGCCGCCCAAAAACAGGCCGAACTGGAAGCGCAGCAGGCGCAGCAGAACCAAGGTGGAAACAACGGCGGCGACTCCGATATTCCCAACACGCCGAGCGGCGGTGGTGGCAACGGCGTCGAAGTGCCCTCGCAGGGGTCAGTCGCCGATTTCGCCATGAGCCGTATCGGCTGTCCCTATGAGTGGGGCGCAGAAGGACCAGACTCGTTCGACTGCTCCGGCTTGGTCACCTGGGCCTATCGTCAGGTGGGCATATACGTGCCCCATCAGAGCGAGTCTCAATACAGCGCCGCGCGACAGCGCGTTTCTGTCGCCGAAGCTCGCCCCGGCGACGTACTTTGGCGCTACGGGCACGTGGGCATCGCCGTCAGCAACGGAGGCACGCATTACGTGCACGCACCCGACAAGGGACTGCTCGTGCGCGACACCGATTCGCTCTCTTGGTCGGGATTCACCTGCGCACTGCGGTTCTAGCACCGGCTGCACAACCAAGAACGCAACGAACGCCCGGGCAGTGCCCGGGCGTTTTCGCAGTCTCGCCACGCATCGTTCGTCTCGCTCCACAGGTTGTCAGGTAATGCTACAATAGCAGCCATGCCTCCGTAGCTCAGGGGACAGAGCACCGCTCTCCTAAAGCGGGTGCCGCGCGTTCGAATCGCGCCGGGGGCACCATTGAAACTCGCAAGCCATCGGCCTTTATCGGCCGATGGCCCATGAACGCCTCGCATCTCTTGCTAAAGCGATTTCAACCTGCCATAATCCATGCATTAAATCAAAGTGATACGATTAACTTTGAGCTTGAGGAAGAGGCAGCCATGGGAATCACGCCCCCCCCCCGTCACCTGCATAACCCGCTCGGCCTCCCTGCTGCGATGACACGTGCGTCGCATGGAGGCTCAGATGCAGCCCGAGGTGTTCGGAGGGGCCTCCTCGCTCTTCTTCTGGCGCTCGTCCTAGCGGCAGGCCTCGTTCCGACGGTGCCGTCGCAGGCTTTCGGGGCTGTTGTGGATTCGGGCATCGACGGCGAGTGCACCTGGATACTCACAGACTACAACAACAATACGCTGACGATAGAGCCGACGAATGGCATAAGCGGGCGCTTGAGCGAGCACGACGGAACCCCGCGGGGATGGCAGGCATATGCCAACCTCGTTGAGAACATCGCCGTTAAGGAAGGCGTGACCGCACAAGGCGATATGCGATCTCTGTTCTCCGGAATGGCCGCCATGAAGACGATAACCCTGCCCAATTGGGACTTCGACCAGGGTATCACGAATACGCAAAACATGTTCGCCGGCTGCACGGCGCTCAGGAGCATTACGCTGCCCGATGACTTCGGCGGCAAAATCACAGACGCGCAAAACATGTTCTCCGGCTGCCAGGCGCTTGAGAGCATTGATCTGCGCGATGACTTCGGCGGCTCGACCTTGAATGCAACCGACATGTTCCTCAACTGTCCAGTCCTTTCGGTCGTGTATCTGGGGGAGAACTGCAACGGAAGCCTTCTGGCCCAGGTTCCCGACACCCCTCGGGATGAATATGTTGACACATGGGTCCGCGGCATCGAGGAAGCGACCTACGACAACGGCGTGGAGCCGAGCGGGCTACAGGCCGACTACGAGAGCGCGGGAAGCCCCCGGTCGGTCTACGTGCGACAGCACGCCGAAAACATCGCACCGCTCGTGCCCAAGACGAGTGCCTCCTCGACGGCTGGCGACACGATCGAGATGTTCCTTGAGAACCCTCCGGATCCAGGCATGTTCGCGACGTTCAGCCTCGACGGCAAAACCTGGCAGGCCTCCCGCTTCTTCTCGGGACTCAAACCCCTCACAACCTACGACGGTCTCCGAGCCCGGTACGCGGGTCCCGCCTACAAGCTCGCATCGGTGAGCGAGCCCGTCTCCGTCACAACGCGCGGGCGCATAAGCTACGAACCCAACGGCGGCTCGGGAACCATGAAGCCTACCGATGGGGCGTCCGGCGACTCATCTGCCCCTGCGGCCGAAAGCACGTTCACACGCCCCCAATTCCAATACAAGAGGTTCAAGGAGTGGAACACCTTGTCCGATGGCAAGGGAACATCCTACAAGCCAGGTGATCAGGTTCCCTTCGTAACGGGCGGCAACACGCTTTACGCTGTCTGGGAGGATTACGTGCCTCCAAAAATCACCACCACCGATCTTCCTACCGCGAAGACAGGGGATTCGTACCATCAGAAGCTTACCGCTTCGGGTGACGAACCCATAACGTGGAGCGTAGCCACCGGTGAACTGCCCGCGGGGCTTACGCTCTCTCCGGACGGCATCATCTCCGGCATTCCGAGCGTCAAGGGCGTATTCACCTTCACCGCCAAGGTTGCAAACGACCTTGATGATATCGACACCGCCGATTACACGATCACCGTGGTGGGCCCGCCTGTCATCACGGTCTCCTCGGACACGCTCCCCGCAGCCGAGCCGGGAAAGCCCTACCGCTTCCACTTCACCTCCGACGAGGACGCTCCGGCGACGGATGCTTCGGCCCTCCCCGGTTCCGCGAGCCCCCTCGCCAGCGTCCACAGCGTCTCGAGCGACGCTCTGGTGGTCGATTCCACCCTCAACGCAACCGGCGTGTCGTGGAGCCTCGAAGCGGGCGCGTTGCCTGACGGGCTTTCACTGACTCCTGACGGCGAGCTTTCCGGCACGCCGCACGACCCAGGCACCTACACTTTCACCGTGAAGGCGACCAACCGCTACAGCTCCACTGCGCAGACGTTCCATCTCGCGGTGAACTCGCCTGTCACCCTCGTTGCCACAGGCGACGGCCTTGCCGGCGCAACCGCAGGCCTGGTTGCCCTGTCGCTTTTCTGCGCCGCAAGCATGACCGCCCTTTCCCTGCGCCGTCGCGCGCGCAGGCGCTAGGCCGGTATCCGCCTTTTGCCCTGTAGGCCTTTCGTTCAGAATGCCTACAGGGCGTTTCGTTTGATTCGACCGGTTTTGAATAGCCGAAACCTGGTAAAAGGTAACGAAGGGCAGTAGACATGACATCCTGCACCGGTCGTGCGGATGTGATGCAATCAGGCCAATCGATGGCGTCCCGCCTAGCCGGGCGGCATCGGTTGACTAGACTAAGCCGGGAACTTGTTCAGGGTCGCCCGGCTTTTCTGTTTCCCAACACCGTTCGCCTTACTCCTTCCTCGCCACCGCCCTCCCTTCACTCCTTCTCCGCAGGCCGACCGTTCACCGGCTTGCCGACAACGTCAGCTACGAAAGCGGTCACATGCGGTAGGCTCCAACCGTTCATCGAGTGCCCGCGCACAAAAGAGACACGGGCAAGAGAAGGAGGCACCATGAAGAAGATCGTGGCCATGGGCGCAGCGGCGGCGCTGGCCCTCACGTTGGCGGGCTGTTCCGGCGGCACGGCCGACCAGCAGCAATCCGGCGAAGGCGCGCCGAGCGCTTCGCAGGACGCGCAGAACGCCGCACCGGCGAAGGAGAACAAGCTGACCGTGACCGACTCCGGCTGGTCCGTGGACGACCAGGGATACGTCCATTACGGCATCATCGTTAAAAACGAGGGTTCCCAGGGCGCCTTGTTCCCCACCATCAAGGTGACGGGTAAGGACGAGAGCGGCAACGTGGTATCGTCCGACCAGCAGACGCTCATGTCCCTGCGTCCCGACCAGGAAGTGGCCTGGGGCGGGCAGGCCGGCAACGGAACGGCGCCGGCCACCGTGGAGTTCGAGCTGAGCGTGGGCTCCAACAACTGGCAGGACTCCGACGAGAACATCGACATGTTCAAGGTCGACGGGGTGTCCGCCCAAGATAGCGGCTACGGCACCGTGAACTTCGTCGGCGAGATAACCAGCCTGCTCACCGACACCGATATGGACCAGGTGGCCGTGAGCATCATCCTGCGCAACGGCGACGGGGCCATCGTGGGCGGCTACACCGGCTTCGCCGAAAACCTGGCCGCCGGCGCCACCACGTCGTTCGACGTGCTGGGTTACGGCGTGCCCGAGTACGTCGACTTCGAAGCCTGGGCCCAGCCGTGGATGGTGGCTTCGCAGAAGTAGCGGAAAACAGCCCTGATGATCGTCAGCGCGCCCGCGCCTTCGGCAGCGTAACCGTGACGCAGGTTCCCCGCGGCTCGTTGCCCTCGACCGCAATGGTTCCGCGGGCGCGCTCGACGAGGGCGCGGGCTATAGAGAGGCCCAAACCGCTGCCGGGCGTGGTGCGCGCCGCGTCGGCGCGGTAGAAACGCTCGAACACCTGCTCTCGATCCGCCGGGTCGATGCCGCAGCCGGTGTCCGCAACCGACACCGCCACCCGGCCGGCGCGTTCCTCGCAGCGCAGCTCCACGACGTCGCCCTCCTCCGTGTACTTGAGGGCGTTGTCCAGCAAGATGCCCACCACCTGCCGCAGCGCGTCGGCATCGATAAGCGCCTCGCCCGCAGGCTGCGCAACCACTGTCAGCGTCTTGCCGCCCACCTCCGCCACGTCGGCGTACAGGTCGCCCACTTCGGCCACGACGCCGGATACGTCGACCGGCTCCATCTCGCGGTCGTCGTGGACAGGGGCGTCGGCCGACGACAGCGTCATAAGGTCGTCCACGAGGCGCGCGAGGCGCTTCGTCTCGTCGGCGACCGCGTTCACGTCTTCGAACTTGTCCACGACGCGGGCATTCGGATCCGCCAGCAGCCGCTCCTGGGCGGCGCGGATGATGGCCAGCGGGGTGCGCAGCTCGTGCGAGGCGTTCTGCACGAACTCGGTCTGGCGGTTCATGCTGGCCACAATGGGCTTGATGGTCTTGCGCGACAGGAAGTAGCTCGCCGCCGCCGCGCCCAGCACGGCCGCAACCAGATAGATGACGAGCATCTTCGTGAAGTGGTCGAGCAGCGCCAGCTCGGAGTCCACGTTCACGAGCACCTGCAGGTAGTCTTTGGACTCGGAACCCTCCACCACGTAGTTGACGCACCGGTACGCATGCCCTCCTGCCCGAGTTTCGTACACCCGGCCGATGCTCTCCCGATCGAAGGGGACGTCGTTGAAGTACGTGGGGTAGACGGAGTAGAGGCCCTCCGTGTGGAGCGGCTGCCCTTCGGCGTTGCGCCACAGGTAAATGAGCTGGGGGTTCGAAGCCACGTAAGCCTCGCTGGTTATGATGATGCTTTCGGCGGAAGCGGCGGCGGCGTCGGTTCCGCTGTTCCGTGGAACGAACTCGATGTCCTCGCGGATCTCGGCGTTCGCCCCCAGGGACGGCTCGGATCCCACACTGCCGCCTGCCGGATCGGCGGCAACGGCCATCGCCACATCGCGCACCTCGTCCAGCTGCGCATCGGCCGTTCGGTACACGTTCGCGCTCACCAGCTGGAACACCAGCACGCCGAACAGCGAGAACAAAAGGGCGAACGCCGCGAAGAACAGCAGCGTGTTGCGAGCGAGTATGCGGCGGACGCGCCGTTCCTCAAACCTCATCGTCGGCCGTCCACACGTAACCCGCGCCGCGAATGGTTTTGAGGAAGCCGTCGTAGCCGTGCTCCTTGAGCGCCTTGCGCAACGCGCTCACGTACACCTCCACCACGTTCGACGACGTGTCGTTCAGGAAGCCCCACACCCGGTCGAACAGCTGCGTTTTGGAAACGAGCTGCCCTTCGTGGCTCACCAGGTACTCCAGCACATCGTACTGCTTGCCCTTGAGCGCGACCGGAGCGCCCTCCACCGTGGCGCGCTTCGTGTTGGGGTCGAGGACCAAACCGCGAAACGCCAGGGTATCGAGCGTGCGCACGCCCATGCTGCGCCGCATGATGGCCTGCGCCCGCAGCACCAGCTCATCGCGATCGAACGGCTTGGCCAGGTAGTCGTCGGCGCCCAGCCGCAGGCCGCGCACGCGATCGTCGCGCGCGTTCTTAGCCGTGAGCATGAGCACGGGCGTCTCGACGCCCTCCGCACGAAGGCGCTCCATGACGCCGTAGCCGTCTATTGCCGGCAGCATGATGTCCAGCACCACGAGGTCGTACACGTCCTGCCGCGCGAAGAACAGCCCTTCTTCGCCGTCGAACGCCTGGTCAACGGCATAGCGATCGCCGAACGCCTCGGCTATGGCGCGCGAGATGGCGCGGTCGTCTTCGATGATGAGTATCTTCATGCGGCCATTCTAGCATCGGCCACCTTAAAAGTTGCTGAAACGAACGCCGTCGTTCGGCGGCGATCCGGCGGCGCAAAAACCCGTCGGCGTTTCAGGAAGTTTTAAGGTGCCTTTCGCTACGATGCCCCTCGCATTGAACGACACGGGAAGGAGACCGTATGAGTTCCAGGACCATGAAGATCATCATCGGCGTGCTGGCCGTAGCGCTGGTGATCGTAGGAGGGCTGGCCGTGCTGAAGAACGTCGGCGGCTTGGGCGGCGGGCAGGAGAACATCGAGCTCCAGAGCGGTGGAGAGCTGTCGTCCGGCTCATCGATGGAGGGAACGACCGCCGACATCGTGACCCGCAAAGACGGCGTCGCGGTCATCGACGGCAGCAACTAGGGACGGCAGGGGCAGATCATGACCAACAATAGCGTGCAACAGCGCAAAAAACCCTCCGTCGGCCTTGTCGTTCTCGCCCTCGCGCTCGCCGTGGCGCTGGGCGGGGCCGCCTGGTGGCTCGTCGCGGGCGACGAGGCTTTCGGCGGTGCCTTGAAGGGCCTGGGCGGAAGCGACCCTGCCGAAGAGGCTCCCTTGCCGACGGCTCCGGTGACCAGGGAAACCATCGAGAAGGCCGTTACCGGCGCGGGAGAGGTGAAGGGAAGCGCCACCGAGAAGCTCAAGCCTGCGAAATGGCGCTACTTCTCCAGCTTCGACGCCCCTCTGAACAAGCTCGTGCGAGCCGGCGAGCCGCTCGTGTCCTACACGTACGGCGACCCCCTGGTCGCCCCGTACGACTTGGTGGTGAAGTCCTACACCATGCCCAAGGCCAAAGAGGAGCTCTCGCAAGACGAGCACTTCGTGGAAGTGGAGCGCGTGGACACGGTGCATATCGAGATGCCGGTGTCCGAAAGCGACTTGGCCAGCTTGGCCGAGGGCCAGGAAGTCGACGTCGCCATCGGCGACCAGGCGCCGCGCGCGGGCGTCATCTCCAACATCAACCAGGTGGGCGCGTACAACGCGAGCGGGTCGAAGTTCACGGTGACGGTGGACGTGGTCAACGACGGCAGCATCTGGCTGGGCATGTCGGCCACGCTCTCCGTGAAGGTGGCCGTGGCCGAGAACGTGCTCGCCGTGCCCGTCAGCGCCGTGTCGGGCGCCGACGACGCGAAAACCGTGACGGTGCAGGGTGCCGACGGCACGACGCGCACCGTGCCGGTGACCACCGGCATCTCCGACGGCACGTTGGTCGAAGTGACGGGTGAGCTCAACGAGGGCGACCTGGTGGTGTTGAACGAGGTTCCCTCCGCTTCCGACGGCGAGGCGGGCGTGATCACGACCATGGTCAGCGAGGCGGCGGTATGATGACGGAGAGCACGGGGACGCACGCGAAGGAACGCCCCTCGTCCGCTGCGAGCGACACCTCTTCCACCATCCGCATGGAGCGGCTGGCCAAACGCTACCCGATGGGCGACGAGGTGGTGCACGCCCTCGACGGCATCGACTTCTGCGTGGACGAGGGCGAGTTCGTGGCCATCGTCGGCCCGTCGGGCTCGGGAAAGACCACCCTCATGAACATCATCGGGCTGCTGGACGTGCCCGACGACGGCACGTATACGTTGGACGGCCAAGACGTGGCGCTGCTCGCCGACAACGAGCTGGCCGACCTGCGCAACCGCTCGATCGGGTTCGTGTTCCAAAGCTTCAACCTGCTGGGATCGCTCACCGCGCTGGAGAACGTGAAGCTGCCGCTGACCTACCGCGGCACGAGGCCGCGCGAGGCCGATGCCACCGCCCGCCGTTATCTGGCGAAAGTGGGGTTGGAAGGCCGCGAGCGGCGTCTGCCGAGCCAGCTGTCGGGCGGCCAGCAGCAGCGCGTGGCCATCGCCCGGGCGCTCGTGGGCGAGCCGAGGATCATCCTGGCCGACGAACCCACCGGCGCGCTGGACTCGCACACGAGCGTCGAGATCATGGAGCTGTTCAAAAGCCTGCACCGCGAGGGGCAGACGGTGATCCTCATCACGCACAACCCCGATTTGGCCGAGCAGGCCGAACGCGTGGTGCGCATCGCGGACGGGCGGTTGGGCGCGAGCGAGCGCGGGCACGAGGGCGAACGGCGCGCGGTTTGCGACACCGTGGGCGGCAACGACGCCGCACCGGCAACCGCCGTGGCGCGGGCGGCAGCGGAACGGGAAGGAGAAGCCCATGCGACGCGTGCAAACGGTTAGAACCGCGCTGTCGAGCATCTCCCGCAACAAGCTGCGCACGGCGCTCACCATGCTGGGGCTGGTTATCGGCATCTCGTCGGTCATCGTGCTCGTGGGCATGGGCGACGGCTCGAACCGGCAGGTGGAGGAGCGCATGAAGGCGCTGGGCGGCGACATCCTATCCGTCTTCGTCTTCGACGAAGACGGTCTTGCCTACGAGGACATGGAAGCCCTGCGCGCGCTGCCCGGCATCGGCTCGGTCGCGCCGTCGAAGAGCGTGGGCGGCGATCTGACGGCGGGGACGCGCAAGACCAAACGCGGCATGGTCGAAGCCTCCGACGAGCACTACCTGTCCGTGCGCAACCTGAAACTCGCCGCAGGGCGCAGCCTGTCGTCGGTGGATCGCGAGAACCGCTCCAACGTGTGCGTCATCGGCACGAACACGGCGAACGACTTGTTCGGCACGGCAGACTGCGTCGGCAAGACGCTCAAGATAGCCGGTATCCCGTTCACCGTAGTGGGCGTGCTGGAGAGCACCGGGCAGACGATGGGCCTGAACGCCGACGGGCTCGTGCTCGTTCCGCTGACCGCCGCGACGAGCCTGGGCGGCGACGCGAAAATCGAATCCGTGTACGCGCGTCCCGCTGTCGACGACGGCGTGCCGCTGGCGAAAGCGGTTTTGACCGGCTACCTGTCGGGTGCGAAGGGTATTCCCTCCAACCAGTTCTCCGTCATGTCGCAAGACGAGATGCTGGGAGCGTCCGACCAGATCAACCAGACTATGACGCTGCTGCTGGGCGGCATCGCGAGCATATCGCTCGTAGTTGCGGGCGTCGGCGTGATGAACGTGATGCTGGTGTCGGTGACGGAGCGTACCCGCGAGATAGGCATCAAGAAGGCGCTCGGAGCGCGACGATCGGACATCCTGCGGCAGTTCCTGGTAGAAGCGCTGCTGCTCAGCCTGATCGGCGGCGGCGTGGGCATTGCGGCGGGACTGGCCTTCGGCGCGCTGGCGGAAGGCATGGGCATGGCGTTCGCGGCGTCGTGGGGCGTCGTAGGCGTGGCCGTGGCCGCCAGCACCGCCATCGGCCTGGCGTTCGGCATCTTCCCCGCCTATCGGGCCTCGCGCCTCACGCCCATCGAGGCGCTTCGGCAAGAGTGACGCACGGGTGCCCGGCGACGTTGGCGCCGGGCACCCCCTCATGCCGCCCCCGTGCACGGGGGCGGCGCCAAGCAGCGCTTCCGAATACCTGGCAACAAGCAAGTGCTACTCGGACTTCGAGGCAAGGTCCTCGTCGGACGCCGGAACGGCGACGGGAGCCTCGGGCGCCTTCGGAGCGCTCTTCGAGGCGCCGAAAGCGAGTTTGATGGACTTCGTGGGGCAGTTCTCCAGGCAGTCGCCGCACAGGGTGCAGGCTTCCAGCGTGGGAGCGTCGGCGGTTGCCACGTCGATGTTCTCGGGGCATACGGTGGAACAGGTGCGGCATCCCTCGCTCGAGATGCAGGTGGCGCAGCTCGCTTGCGGGCGCACGCCGAATCCAAGCTTCGTGCGCGCCTTCTCCACCAGGCCGAAGAAGAAGCCCAGCGGGCAGATGGCCGCGCACCAGCGCTTGAACAGGAACAACTCGGCCAGCAGCATGAGCGGGAACACGATGAGCTCCCAGCCGGGCTGCAGCAGCACGAACACGCGGTTGAGGGCCCACAGCGTGCCGAACACGAGCCCGATGGGGCACAGCAGGCAGAACACGGGGAACCCCACGGCGAACGACACCACGAGCAGCACCGCCAACACGATGCCCTGCGTCTTGATGCCGGGCGCGCCCTTGGCACA
The DNA here is from genome assembly GCF_019731765.1 of Gordonibacter massiliensis (ex Traore et al. 2017). Lineage (NCBI taxonomy): Bacteria > Bacillati > Actinomycetota > Coriobacteriia > Eggerthellales > Eggerthellaceae > Gordonibacter > Gordonibacter massiliensis (ex Traore et al. 2017). The sequence continues at coordinate 195,249 of NZ_JAASIO010000001.1, forward strand.
GGCCGAGCATCCCGAAGTTTTACGGCTTGGAGCGTCGGACGTCGCCGAGGTGCCTTCTTCGCAGGTCGTCGGCGCACCCTCTTCGCACGCCTCGCCGCCGCGCCCGTAAAGACCGCGCGGCGTGTGGCCGCCGAAAACGTTCTTGAGCAGCTGCGATGGGCACACCCACGAGCAGAACACGCGGCCGAGCAGAAACACGATGGCCAGCACCGCCAGCACGCCCGGAAGCAGATGCCACGGGATGCTCTGCGACGCCGCCGCGATCTGCGCGAAGCCCACCGGGCACGCCAAGCAGAGCGTTCCGACGGGCAGCGCGCCGCCGAAGTGGGCCGACGCCACCGCCACCACGAGCACCGCCAACGCCACGACGATGCGCAAGGCGCGCTTACGCGTTTTCATGGCCGGCCCCCTTTCCGTCCTGAGGTCCGTTCGGATGAACGCCCTGGGTATGGGCCGCCAACGGATCGGATGCGCACGCGTAGCGCCCGGAAGCCAGCTCTTCGCTGGTCACAGAGCCTGCAGCATGTGCCGCCTCGCTCGCACGCGACACCACCACGATGCCCTTGTTTTGCACGCTCGCATCGTAGGCGCGCAGCGATGCCGAAGGGCACACCTGCTCGCAACGCCCGCAGCCGTCGCAGAAATCGGGGTGCACGACGGGGCGGTCATGATCGTCCAGTGTGATAGCGCCCTCGACGGGGCATTCGTCCTTGCATACCGTGCAGCCCGACCAATCCCACGCCACGCAGGCGTCCTTCACCACCACGGCGACGCCCAAGTCGCGCTCGCGGGTGCCGCCGTAGGAAAGCGCGCCCGTGGGGCACGCGTCCACGCACTGCATGCAGAAGTCGCAGTACCCGTGCTCGAACGCAAGCGTAGGTGTGCCGTACGCAACCAGACTTTCAGCCAGCGGCACCGGCGTGACTATGCCGTATGGGCAGGCTTGCAGGCACCGCTGGCAGCGGTTGCACGCCGCCGCCAGGCGCACGTTCGACTCCGCGCCCGGCGGGCGCACGAAGGGCCGGTCGACCTGCCCCGTTGCCGCGCCGAACCCACCCACGCCCACAAGCGCCACGCTGGCAACGCCCGCCGCCACGAACCCGCGCCGCGTGATATCCGTCATCGTTTCCTCACTCCTCTATCCACGAGAGCCCCCGTAGGGGCGGCCAGCAGGCCGCCCGGCGCGTATGGCCGCTCACACCTGTTCCGCATGGCGAGCAGCAGGTTGATTCCGCTGCGCGCCGCCTTGCTTCCCCACTTGCGTATCACCGCACCGGGCGGGGCAAGCCCCGCCCTTACTGTTCTTTTCGAGCTGAGCGGGCAGCTCCCCACCCCTCCCCTGTTCCTTTGGAGCCGAACGAGCTGCAGGACACCCCCTCGCTCCCTATGTTGAACCGCCATCGACGTTCCGCAAGCCAACGCATCACCGTCCCGGGCGAATGCGTGCCCGCCGTCGAGGGAGCGCGCTCGCCGTCGTCTCGGGCGAATGCGCGCGCCCTGTCATCCTGAGCGAGCGAAGCAAGTCGAAAGACCCCGCGCGGTGCCAACTGAAAGCGCTTCGGCTGCCGCCGCGCGGGATCCTTCGACTCCGGCGGCTTTCGCCGCCTCCGCTCAGGATGACAACCTGGCCGGGTGCCTGTCGATGGCGGTTTAACATAGAGCCCCTTGCTCTCTTGGCACGATTTTGCAGGTATGAACGATTTTCATCGCCTCCATGACCCGAAAAATTGCATAACGCCTGTTCGCCCAAATCTATTGCGACAGAAAATCGTTCATACCTGCAATTTTCTGCCAAGCCGATACACCCTTGCAAACGAACGGCAGCCTCCGGCAACCTCCGTTAGGAGAGCACCTCCGCCACGGCGGCTTCGTCAGCCTTCAGGTACGCCTCGGTGAAGGCGGCCAGATCGAGGTAGAACCCGTCCTCGGCGGCTTTCCGCATATCGCCGATGAAACGCTCGATCCAGTTCAGCAGGTGATCCTGCAGAAACGACCGCTGCGCGCGCAGCTGCCGCTCGGCACCCGCCTCGTCGCCGGCCCTCAGCGCCTCGACGGCGCGACCGCACAAGAGCGCCATGAACGCCAGCTCCACGGCCAGGTGGTCCTCCGGCTCGGTGAAGCCGGGGTTCTTCGCAAAGCCCGCGTCCCGGTAGACGCGCAGCACCTGGCTGTAGGCGTCCTGCATCATGAGGCCGCCTTCGCTCGTGTACACCGACTCGTACGGAAACGCCTTCTGCGCCGTGCGCGGCCCCATGCCGAAGAACACGCGGTCGAACGTCACGGCCAGCATCTCGAGCTGCTCGTCATCGCACGTCACGACATCGGCCTGCAACGCCGCGAAGCCGTCGGCCAACGCCGGGTCGTCCGACTCCACGCGCGCCGCCTCGGCCAACTCGGTGGCGAACGCGGCGTCCAGCTCTTTCTCGTAGCAACGCGAGAGCAGCGCGTACACGCGGGCGCGGTTCTCGCAGAAATCAACCAGGTTCTCCACCAGTTCGGCTGACATGACCTCTTCCATGATTGACGCTCCTTCTTCGTTGTCATCGGCCGTCCCCCGTAACGGAACGCAGCGGGGAGGGGTGGCTGCATTCCGTCACGGGACGCGGTCGAACAGGGCTTGCATGACGCGGTTGCGACGCAAGGTGGTACTTGCCACGCGTTCTGCCTTTGGCAGGGCGTGCGGTTGCGGCGGGAAGGTGCGCTCGCCGCATGGCGGTTGCGGTTCCGAGTCGCCGCGCCGGGCGGGCTGCTGCCCGCCCCTACGGGGGTACCCCCAACCGAGTGTGCGGTTGCGAAACGGAGTGCGTTCTTCCGTAGGGGCGTTCTCCAGAGCGCCCGTTCCGGCGAAGCCGGAAAACCGACCGGGTGCGCAGTTGCGACAAAAGGGTGCGCTCGCCGCATGGCGATTGCGGTTCCGAGTCGCCGCTCCGGGTGATCTGGAGATCGCCCCTACGGGGAAAGCCGTCGCAGGATGATCCAAAACTCCCAGGCCTTCCACCTCAACGAACAGGCGACCCCGCCGGTTGAACCTCTCCCCTCAGTCACACGTACGGCACCCCCGCGCGTAGCGCCGGGCCTTGGCCGGGGGTGCGCCGCGAGATTCCGCAGGAGCCGGACAGCCCCGTGGGCTGTTCGCGCGACCTCAGGACTGCCCGAGCGCCGTGCCCCCGGCCAAGGCCCGGCGCGGACAGGTTGAACCACCAACCTGTCCGCCACCAAACCTTACCGGTAAATGAACTGCTCCACGCTCGTACCCACGCCGTACATGATGACGCGCAAAACCACTGCGCCCACCACCGAGCACGCGCACGCTGCGAACATATACCCGGCCAGCGTCGACGGCTTCACCGTGCCGGTGCCGCCTTCGCCCTTCGTCGCCTTCACGCAAGCCAGCACCGCAAGCGCCGTCGGAGCAACGAGCCCCACCAGCACCACGCCCAGCCAGAACATCACGGCCAAGTCGCCCGCAACCAAACGCTCGATCGAGCGCGAGGGAGCCTGGTATGGCGCCACGGCGATCCAGATCACGTAGGCCAGCGACGTCACCACCATGATGATGACGCCCGCCAGAGCCAGCTTCAACGCAAAGCCGCCCTCCTCGGAGGCCTTGCCGCGCAGCAGCACGAGCCCCGCCATGAGCGTCATGCCCATGGCCAAACCGCCGCCCAGGAACATGAGGGGCAGTGCCGCGCTATCCCAAGCGGGACGCGCCGCGATCAGGTACGAGGCGCCGGCCACCACCGGCAGCACCAAGCCCAGCACCGCGCCCAGCACGCCGAACACCTTGCTCGCGCCGGGGTACTCCTTCTTCGCCAGCACCAGGTACACCAGCGAAACGATGCCCATGATGGCGACGGTGAACAGCTCCTTGGAGAGCCCGGAGCCCAGGTTGCCCAGCAGGTGCGTCGCGCGCTCCGGGTGCCCCATGTGCAACACCGACACGCAGCCGCCCACGGCCAGGCACACGAGCGCGATCAACGCGCCCATGAAGCGCACGTCCTTGAACTTGCCCTTGAGCTCGCCCACGCCCAGGAACACGAAGCATCCCGAGGTCACGCCCAACAACACGCTGAATATCAAAAGGGGCCACTGGATTTCCATGCTTACTCATCCCCTTTCCAAGAGAAGCGGTCCAAGCCGTACGTCACGCCCGGATGGTTCCCCACGTCCTTGAGCTTGTGCGTGCTCTTGCGGGCGATCATCTTCGACACGTCCGACTCGGGGTCGTCCGCGTCGCCGAACAGGCGCGCCTGGCCCGGGCAGTGCTTCACGCACGCCGGTTTCTCGCCCTTGTCGATGAGGTGCGCGCACATGGTGCACTTCTCGATGACGCCCTTGTCCTTGTCGGCGTCGTAGGTACGCACGCCGTAAGGGCAGGCCATGACGCAGTACTGGCAGCCGATGCACTTGCTGTGGTCCACCAGCACCACGCCGTCCTCGCGCTTGTAGCTGGCGCCCGTGGGGCACACGCTCACGCACTGCGGGTTGTCGCAGTGCTGGCACGCCACGGGCAGGTAGTACATTTCCAGGTCGGGGTACGTGCCGGACGGACCCACCGTCAGCACCTTGTTGTAGTAGGTGCCCAGGCCCACGTTGTTCTCCTGCTTGCACACCACGGCGCAGGAGTGGCACCCGATGCAGCTATCCAGATCGATTGCGATGATGTTGCGCGTCATGCTACTTCGCACCTCCCTTCACGGTCACCTGCGACACGCCGTCCTGCTGATCGTCGGCGGCGATCTGCTCGGCGCTCAGAGGCAGGAATATCTTCAGGTCGTCTTCGTTCATGCAGATGTTCTTCGGCGCGCCGTCCTCGGCCTTGTAGATCTTGCACAGGCCGCCGAAGTTGTCGGTGCCCACGGCGGGGTCGTAGGGGCCGTTGTTCTCGAACAGGATGTTGCAGTTCGAGTCCAGGGCGCCGTGCAGGTCGTCCGTGGCCTCGCGCTCGGGGAACCACCAGTCGTGCTCCACGTGGATCATGCCGGGCTTGATGGCCTCCGTGAGGTTCGCGCGCTGCTTGATCTTGTCCACGTACGTCTCGATGACCACCCAGTCGTCCTGCTCGATGCCGTGCTCGGCCGCCGTGGCCGGGTTGATGTCGACGGTGGGGAACATGTGCACCTCGCGCATCCATGGGCTGTTGCGGTACTCCGTGTGGAAGAACGCGTGGGAGCGGCCGCCCGTGATGAGCGTGTACGGGTAATCGTCGGTGAGGTCGGGGCGCGACAGCTTCGTGATGGGCGGCTCGATGTACATCGGCAGCGGGCCGTTGCCGTACAGCAGCAGGTCCTCGGACCACATCTCCATCTTGCCGTTGTCGGACTGCGGATGCGCCGGGATCACCTTGCCGTCCGGCGTCTTCGTGCCGGGGAAGCGGTACACCGATCCCATCTTGTTGCCGCGGTACATCGTGTTGAAGCCCGGCTTGAAGTCGCTCGTCTTGCGCATGAAGCCCGTCTCGTACTTCGGTGCCTGCTTCACCGTGGCCATCTCCACGCCGGTCACGCTGATGCGCTCGCGGAAGTCCTCGAAGCTCGAGCACGACAGCTGCGGCGGAAGCGTGGCGGGGCCCTTCACCATGTAGTCGAAGAACTCGTACTTGTCCTTCCAGTACATGTCCACGTCCATGTACTTCGCGAACTCGAAGCAGATGTCCATGTCGTCCTTGCACTCGCCCAGCGGCTCGTGGAACGGCTGGCGGATGAGGTACGTGTGGCTGGTGGGGTAGCCGTGGCCGGAGTGCGCCCACTCCACGCGGTCAACCTCGTTGGGGTGCGCGGCCGGCAGGATGATGTCGGCGAGCTCGCCCGAGGGGGTCATGTACAGGTCCACGTTCACGAAGAAGTCCAGGTTCTTGAAGCCCTCGATGATCTCCTTGCCGCCCTCGATGGACAGGATGGGCTCGGAGGTCTGCTGCCAGTAGCCGTGGATCTGGAACGGGTCGCCCTGCGCCATGGCCTTCGTCGTGGCCGCGCCGAAGCCGCCCTGCTGGCCGTAGATGACCTGGCCGCCGGAGTTCTGCGTGGTCTCGCGCAGCTCGCCCGTGGCGTCGTCGGCCACGAGGATCTGCTGGTAGCCGGTGTTCTGGCACACGGACAGCTTCTTGATGTTCATGGCCGTTTCCTTGCGGCGCTGCCCCATGCGGCCCTGCTGGTTGGGCACGACGTCGAACATGAACGAGTCGTAGCCGGTGGCGGGCTCGCGGCCGATGTTCTGGCCGCCCTTCGTGTCGAAGTTGCCGGCCAGCGCCATCATGATGGTGAACGCCTGCGAGATGCCGGACGTGTTGATGGAGAACTCCACCTTCTGGCCGCGCGTGAAGCACGCGTGCGGGCTGGCGTCGATATAGGTTTGGATGGCCTCGCGGATCTTGTCCTCGGGCAGCTCGCAGAACTCGGCGGCGCGCTCGATGGTCCACGGGGTGACGTGCTCCACCAGGATGTCCCAGCTCGTGCGGTACGTCTTGCCGTTGATCTCATGGCTGCCGGACAGCGCCGGCTTCGCGTCGGCCACGATGTTGCCGGCCTCGTCGAGCCACTGGAAAGCCTTCTCGCCGCCCACGCCCTTCTTGTTCTGCCAGTCGCCGGACCAGAAGATCAGCTGGTCGTGCGCCTCGTCCCACGCAGGGTACAGCTCCTCGTTGCCGCCTTCCTTCATGAGCGACTCGCGCAGCTGGTAGCCCGTGCCGTTGCCGTTCGCGTCCTTCTCGTCGATGAAGAACGGGGCGTTGGTGTAGAAGCGCGCGAAGTCCTCGGCGCACTTGTCCGAGTGGATGATCTCGTTGATGAACGCCAGCACGAGCGCCATGTCGGAACCGGGGCGGATGGGAAGCCAGATGTCGGCCTTGCTGGCCGTGCACGTGTAGCGCGGGTCGACGCAGATGACCTTCGCGCCACGCTCCTGCGCGCGCTTCACGGTCAGCCAGTCGTAGTAACCGCGGCTGCGCTCCTGGCGGCACCAGATGAGGATGCAGTCGGTGTTGTTGCCGTCCCAACCGGTGTACTGCGTCTCGTCGCCGTACAAACGCTGGCTGGTGAAGTACGAGCCCACCCAGCACAGGTTGCCCACGCCGAACGTGGCCGTGCTGCCCAGCTCCAGCCACAGCTTGTTGATGGCCTGGAACTGCAGCATGTCGCGGCCGGTGCCGTACTGGTGCGCGATGGTGTGCCAGCCGTACTGCTCGCCGATCTCGGTGTAGCGCTTGGCGGCCTCCTCGTAGGCCTCTTCCCAGGTGATGCGCTTCCACTGGCCGGAGCCCTTCTCGCCCACGCGCTTCTGCGGGTAGCGCACGCGCAGCGGGTTGTACAGCTCCTGCGGAATGGCGAAGCAGCGCCCGCACAGCGTGCCTTCGCTGAACAGGTCGGGGTTGCCCTCGATCTTCACCAGGCGTCCGTCCTTGACGTGCCCGAAAAGCGCGCAGCGGCCGTAGCACTGGCGGCACGCGCTCGGGATGATCTTCACGTCGTCGGACGAAGTCGCTTTTGCGCCGTCTGCCGCGTCGTCCGCGAAGGCAGCCCCGGCCTGCGAACCCAGCAGCAGCGTCGAGGCGGTCGCTACGGCCGAGGCCTTCACGAAGCCTCGGCGGCTCATCTTAAGTGACATCTCTCCTCCTCCTTTTGATCTCGTCGCCAAGATTCGCCGCGACGGAGCAGGAGAAAACGCGCGAACGACGCGCAAACAGGGATGCTGGGATCGAGCAAAGTAACTAGGTGCCGGCCCCTCGGGGTGTGTGCGCCGTGCGCTCGCACCTCGCAGTGCGCTCGCCAGCACGCTCGCCCCTCGCAGTGTGCGCGCCCCTCGCGCGCTTCCCTCTCCTCCTTGCGGCAAATTACTTGCAGTGCTAATTATATTTACTGCAATTATTAGTTCAACATGTAAAAACGAAGAATAATCTTGATCTGCCGCCTCGAGAGGTTTTAGCTCGCGTGCAAAACAGAACACGGCATTGAGGCGCAACGTTCCGCCCTGAATAGGGAGCGAAAGACCAAGCGTCCAGAGTCAAAGATGGCAAAGAAGCAACCTTGTCGACCTTCGCTCAACGAGGCAAGACACCCTCCCTGCATTGAACCGCAGTTGACCTGCGCGACATTTGGCCGCTCGAATCGAAGCGCTTGAAAGCCAACCGCCTCATTGCACTAGTTCCAGCCTTTGTCGGGTCTTTTCTCTTGATCTCGCCTTGGGGAGATTCCGATGAGAGAACTCTGCGGAGTTGCTGACGACCCACTCCGAATGGCCCTTCGCCCCCCTTGCATCCCAAAGAACCTCCACGTGAGTCGACCCACTTCGCAGCGAGCGAACCGACCCGATCACATCAATGGCAACGCGATACGGAGCACCACCGTTTTGTACAAAAATCACCGACGCCCCCGCTCCAAGACCGCCTCCGGGAACCTCCGAGGCCCAACTATGCAAGAGCCGTGCGAGTTTCCGCAGGTGGCGAAAACGACAGCCATCTAGGTCGCCTAAAGGGGCTTCCAAACAGGGGGACGTCGGTGATTTTTGCGCCGAGCAGCCGTCGTCCGCTGTCAAACCGCCATCGACATAGAGGGCCGTCGGCTTGGACCAATCCTGATTTGACGGCGGATGCGGTATTCGCGGCTGAGCCTCCACGACGCGTCTTTGCACAGCGCGCGACGACAACCTGGCCCACGCAATGGCATGGTCCACCTTCGCTGAGCCGTGGCCGACGAAACGAGGTCGGCAAGGAGATTCGACCGAAAAGCTTTTGGTTTCTTGACGAGGGCGGCCCGCTTATGGTTTCTTGTAGGTTGAGAGAACGCGAAACGCCGTGCCGAACGACCGTGCCCTTCCCTTTGCGCGATCGCCCGTCCCTTTGCCCGGCGCGATGCGCACAACCTTCGCGACGGCGCATCGCCGCCGTCCGGCGCACATCAGAAGGGTTCAGCATGGAGAGCAAGCACAATCGCCTGATAGGCTACCTCGTGTACGACGCGCAGCGCTGCATAACCAAATCTCTCGAGACCACGCTCAAACCCTACGACATCACTCCCGGTCAATGGAACCTTATAAACCAGCTCGACCAGGCCGGGGAGCTCTCGCAAAAAGATTTGGCCCTGCTCACGCACAAAGAGCAAGCCACCATCACGCGCTATCTGGACACGCTCGAGCGCAAGGGCCTCATCGTGCGCAACAAGCACAAGACCGACCGCCGAGCGCATGTGGTATGCACCACCGAGAAGGCCCACGAGCTTATCCGCACCGTGCTGCCGCTCACCGTCGACACGGCGAACCGCCTGATAGAGGGCATCGACCAGCACGACATCGACACGTTCGTGAACGTGCTGGCCGAACTCAAGAAGAACGCTGAGATCATCTCCGGCGACTGACGGGAGCCCTGCTTACGCCTGCCGCCGGAGACGATTCGGCTAACGACGCTTGCGACGCGCCGCGAAAACGCCCGCTCCGCCGAGCGCGGCCAAGGCAAGCCCCGAAACGAGCGCCGTCGACACGTCATCGCCGGTGGTCGCCAACTTGGCGACCGGTTTGTCCGCAGCAGGCGGCACGGCAGGCGGGGTCGGAGGGGTCGGCGTCTTGGTGTTGGCGAAGGTGAGCTGGATAGGAACGGTGTAGTCGGCCGTTATCTCGAACTCCAAGGGGGTGGAGTCGAGTTCGTACCCAGCCGGCGCCTCGATCTCCACGAACCGGTACGACCCCAACGGAAGACCTGTGGCGGACACGATGCCGCCAACATCCGCGACGAGCCGTTCGCAGCCGGCGACCGCCGCCCAGGATCCATCGGCTGCCCGCTGCTCAAGCCTGAACACGGCCCCGGACAACGTGCTCGCAGGATCGTCGGCATCCACCTTCTTCAACACCACGTCGCCCAGCACGGGGCTCTTCTCGTTGGGGAACACGAGCCCGACGGGCTCAGTGGAAGATCCATCCACAACGAACTGAATCGGCGTCTCGTTGAGCTCGTAGTCCGCTGGAGCTTCGATCTCCACGAAACGATACTCGCCCAATGCGAGACCGTCCACGTCGATCAAACCCTGAGCGTCGGTCGTCAAGCGTTCGCAACCGGGCACGACCACCCAATCGCCGTTCGAGTTGTATTCCAGCTTGAACACGGCGCCCGCAAGCGTCGTCGCCGGATTGTCGGCATCCACCTTTTTGAGCGAGGCGCTGCCGGAAACGGCGAAGGGCTTAGCCTCCGCACCGCCGGGAATCGCGCTTCCCGTTGTTGCTGCGAGGTCGGTCGAGAGCTGGGCGTCCTGAATGCCCTGAGATTCGGCGCTCGGGGTTTGCTTCGTTGAGGCAAGCTCTTCAACATCGGAATCGAAACGGGCTGGATCGTCGATCGCCTGATCGGATGGGCGCACGGAAGAGACCGCCGACACCCCCGATTCGACAGAGGCGCCCGAAACGTCCGATAGAGGAGCGCATTCGTCCGCACCGGCCGCGTTCGCGGATGCCGGCGCACCGAAAGCGAGGGCGCAGCACATGACAACGGAAAGGAGAACGGCGAATGCCTTTCCCCGAAAAAGCCTTGAAGCGCCTGGAGCCGAAAGTTGAACAGAATTCGTATTGACCATAGCCTCTCCCATCCAGAAATCAAAATGCACGTTTCATCGAACGCCAAGAACATCCCAAGCTGTCGGGCGCGCCGTTGCCAAATCGTTACGGGTGCGCCGCAGCGCCAAAATCGCGAAATCGAGCGAGGTTCGTATGCTTTCGAGGCTGTGGCCTCGTTCGAGGAAAGATAAAGGCGACCGTACTTGCCTACTGGGTTCAGCACCATAATACGAACGCGTTCCCCCTTTTTAGCGGGCAGAAGGGAGTGCGTTACCGAAGCGTAATGAGCAGAGCGGCCTCCGAGTTCCCCTGTGCCGCCTACCGCGCGCTTCGCCGGGCCTTCTCGCACCGCGCGCGCAATCGCGCCCCGTAAACCGGGCCGTTCGGAAAGCGAAGAAGCGGCCTTCGAGCAACAAAGGCGTTCACAAGCGGCGGGTTACTTGCTACAATGTGCCGGCACAATTTCATAGCGTCACCCCGTTGATACGTTCTGGATCGCATGAGACAGGACGAGGAGGGGCCTCTGGAGAATCCCGTTCACGGGTGCCGAAGGGGCAAGGCGGTCGAACAGCCCGCTGAAACTCTCAGGCAAAAGGACAGAGCAAAGCTGCCAGCTTGTTGCGCGCCCGCGCTTTTCCTCATCCGCATATCCTCCAGAACGGCCGCCCATCCCAACGGGTTGCGCTGAACTTGCACGTACGTGTTCGCATCGAGGAGGAAACTGGTGGAAAGCTTTTTCAGCGTTATCAACGATGGACTCGTCGCCATAGACGACTTCATCTGGGGAGTGCCGCTAATGGTGCTCATCCTGTTCGGCGGCATCTTGCTGACCGTGCGCCTGCGCGCGGTGCAGTTCCGGCAACTGCCGCGCGCCCTGCGCTACATGGTGAAGAACGAGAAGGACGGAACCGGCGAGGTCACGAGCTTCGGCGCGCTGTGCACGGCACTGTCAGCCACCATCGGCACCGGTAACATCGTGGGCGTGGCCACGGCCATCGTGGCCGGCGGCCCGGGCGCGCTGTTCTGGATGTGGCTGGCCGCGCTGTTCGGCATGGCCACGAAGTTCTCCGAAGGTCTGCTGGCCGTGAAGTACCGCAGCATCGACAAGAAAACCGGCCACGTGCTGGGCGGCCCGTTCTACTATATCGAGCGTGGCATGGGCAAGAACTGGCGCTGGCTGGCGAAGATCTTCGCGTTCTTCGGCATGTGCGTGGGCCTGTTCGGCATCGGCACGTTCACGCAGGTGAACTCCATCTCGTCGGCGTTCACCGGGTTCTTCGACCCCGACAAGAACGTGACGGTGAACATCCTGGGCATGGACTACTCCATCTTCACCGTTATCGGCTCGCTCATCTTGGCGCTGCTCGTGGGCTTGGTGGTCATCGGCGGCCTGAAGCGCATCGCGAAGGTGTCCGAGCGCGTGATCCCCGCCATGGTGGTGCTGTACGTGGGCTTCTCGCTCGTGCTCATCTTCACGAACCTCGACAAGGTGCCCGGCGCGTTCGTCACCATCTTCGAGAGCGCCTTCGGCCTGCAGGCGGCGGCCGGCGGCATGCTGGGCGCCATCATCGTGGCCATGCAGAAGGGCATCGCGCGCGGCATCTTCTCGAACGAAGCCGGCCTGGGCTCCGCGCCCATCGCCGCGGCGGCCGCGCAGACGAAGGAGCCGGTGCGCCAGGGCCTCGTGTCCATGACCGGCACGTTCCTCGACACCATCGTGGTGTGCACGATGACCGGCCTCGCACTGGTGATGACCGGCGCGTACCAGATTCCCGGCCTTGAGGGTTCCGCCGTGACCACGGCCGCGTTCCAGGCGGGCCTGCCGTTCATTCCCGGCGACGTGGTGTCGTTCGTGCTCATGGCGTGCCTGGTGCTGTTCGGGTTCACCACCATCCTGGGTTGGGACTACTACGGCGAGCGCTGCCTGGAGTACTTCAGCAACGGCTCGATGAAAGCCGTCAAGGTGTACCGCTGGCTCTACATCGCCGCCGTGTTCATCGGCCCCTACATGACCGTGGCCGCCGTGTGGACCATCGCCGACATCTTCAACGGCCTTATGGCGCTGCCGAACATGATCGCCCTCATCGCATTGTCCGGCGTGGTGGTGAAGGAGACGAAGGATTATTTCGAGCGCCTGCGCGCCGCTGGAGACGAGGACGCCATGGAGCCGCACCTGCCCGGCGACAACTGGGACATCCCGCCCATCGACCCCATGAACCAGCCGGATTCCGACACGGCCGGGGCTCAGGCGTAGAGCACGCTGAGAGTGAAACGCGATAACCGGAGCAAAGACGCCTGCCAGATCTGGCAGGCGTCTTCTTTTTAAAAGGAAGTCTTCGATCTCTTCGTCACGAACGTCACTGACCGCCCATCGCGACAGGCATTCCGCATGGCACGAACGCTCGCAAAGCGACGAGATCGGCCATTATCCGAAGTGCTTGAAAGCTAACCGGTTCTTGCATGCAAAGAGGCTTCCACGAACGCCGACCGGCTTTGCAGCGAATGGGCCGACCTGACCGCATCAACGGCAATTCGGCATGGAGCGCCTCCGTTTTGCACAAAAATCACCGATGCCCCCGCACCCTAGGTCGCCGCCAAGAACCTTCGAAGCCCGTCCCTGCAAGAGTCGGGCGAGTTTCCGCAGGTCGCAGAGAACGGCAACCAGAGAGGTCGCCTCGAGAGACTCCCTGACACGGGGATGTCGGTGATTTTTGTACAGCAGGACTAAACAAGCTGAACGCTTTAAGTGCGCAATGGCTCTTGCAAAGCAGAATTGTGATTTGTTTTCCCGGTCCAAGCAAGGAAAAGCCCGTGTTTCACGTGAAACACGGGCCGTTTTCGCAATCATGAATAGGACGGAGGAGCCGAAACAGCCTATCCCAGCCGGACGCCGTTGGGGACTTCGCGCTCGGGGACGGCGAGGGCGGGGAGGATGCCGTCTTCGTAGCCGATGTCGTAGATCATGCCCTCGGACACCTCGCCGGCCATCTTGCGCGGAGCCATGTTCACCACGAACAATGCTTGGCGGCCCTCCAGCTCGGCCTTGCAGTCGTCGCGCTCCCCCTTCATGCCCGAGAGGATCGTGCGCGTGAAGGCGCCGAAGTCCACGGTCATCTTGATGAGCTTCTTCGACTTCTCGACGTCGTCCACGCGCACGATGCGCCCCACGCGGATGTCGAGCTTGTCCAAGTCGTCGAAGGTGATCGGCGGCTTGACGGGCGCGACCTCGATCGGCTCCACAACGGGTCCCTAGCGCAGCGCGTCGGCCACTTTGCGGGCCGCGGCGGTGATGGATAGGTCGTCGATGTTCACGGTGATCTCGGCGTACTGCTCGTACAGCGGCTTGCGCTCGTCGTAGAGCTCGCGCAGGCTCATGCCGATGCCGCCCTTGAGCACCACGCCGCGCTCCTGCAAGTCGTGCAGGCGGCGCACCAGCTCCTCATAGGATATCTGCAGGTACACCACGCGGCCGATCTCGGCCAGATGCTTCATGGCCTCGTCGGAGTACACGGCGGAACCGCCCGTGGCGATGATGGAGTTCTCGGCCTGGATGTCGCGCAGGATCTCGTTCTCCACCTCGATGAAGCCCTCGGGGCCGCACGCGTCGATGAGCTTCTGCAGCGTCTTGTCGCACTGGCTCTGGATGACGAGGTCGGCGTCGACGAACTGATAGTTCAGTATCTTCGCCAGCACGATGCCCAAGGTGGACTTGCCCGCGCTGGGCATGCCGATCAGGACTATGTTGTTCCGCTCTTGCTCCATGATGCCTCCTCTTGCGTCGATTCGACGGCTGCCAGGTCGCCGGCGTCCCGGCCGTCCAGCGCAACCGCCGCCTCCAAGGACACCACCGGCCCTCCGGGGGTTTCCAGCGCCACGGCGGGCACGTCGTCGTCCGCTCTGCGTTTCAACGGAAACGTTTCGCTCACCACTATAGCAATGAAGATAAGGGCGAAGCCGCCCACGAGGCGAAGCCCTATCTCTTCCCCATACAGCAGCACGCTGAACAGCACGCCGAACACGCTTTCCAAGCTCAGGAACAGCGAGGCCTGCGCCGGCGGCACGTGCGCGAGCGCCACGTTCTGGATGACGAGCGCCACGCACGAAGCGAACACCACGAGATAGGCCATGTTCATCCAGAAGGCCGGCGTGAGCGACTCGGCCGGAGGCAGCGTTTCGAAGCAGGCGCCGTACGCCACGCCGCACACGCCGCCCACGATGAACTGGAGCGTAGTGAGCACGAGCACGTCGTTCGTCTCGGAGAACTTCGACACGTACACGATGTGCACGGCGAACAGCAGCGCCGACACCAGCGTCATAGCATCGCCGAAGCCCATGGACAGCTCGGAAAGCGAACCGGTGAGCGACACCAGGCCTATGCCCGCCACGGCCATGACGGCGGCCACGAGGTTGAACGCCGTGGGCCGCTTGCGGGCGATGACCCACCAGGCGAACGGCACAATGACGCAGTACGTTGCCGTGAGGAAGGCGTTCTTGCCCGGCGTGGTGTGGTCGAGCCCGATGGTTTGCACCCAGAACGCCAAGTAGCACAGCACGCCCAGGATGATGCCCTTCACCAGGTAATCCTTCGCCGTCTCATGCGAGAAGGCGATGCGCAGGCGACGGAAGAACAGCGCGAGCAGGATGGCGCCCGTGGCCAGGAAGCGGAAGCCGATGAGGTAAGCCGGCTGCAGCACGTCCACGGCGTCTTTCATGACCACGAAGCTGAGGCCCCATATGATGGTGGCCACAACCAGCAGGAGCTTGTAGACCCCCGTCGGAATGCGATCCTGTATGCCAGCGAGATTTTTCACAGCGGCCCATTATACGGCGCGAGCCGCGCGAAAGATAGGGTCGAACCGTCAACGGCCGCGTCGATCGAACATGGAACGCCCCCTTTGCCCGCGAAGGGTCTCCCAGGCCACGGCGGCCAACCCCGCCCAGATGAGAACGAAGCTTGCCAGCTGCCAGGCGTCGGGCAGCTCGCCGAAGCACGTCACGGCCAGCAGCATGACGATCGTCGGGCTGATGTACTGCAGCAACCCCAGCAGCGACAACGGCACGCGGTTCGCGGCGGCCGAGTACAGCACGAGCGGACCGGCCGTCACCACCCCGCTGCCCACGGACAGCACGGCGATGCCCGCGGCCGACGTGACCGCCAAAGCGTCGGGGGCCGTGCGCGCCACGTCCCAGAAGCCGGGGACAACCCAGCCGATAGCGAACAAGCCCGCACCGAGGAGCACCGCGAACAGCGATTCGACGGCCATGCCGGGCAGCGCATCGTAGCCGCCGCGCTTCTTGACGGCGCCGTACGCGCTGAACGTCGCGGCGAGCGCGAGCGATATCCAAATCGACCCGCCGTGCGCCACCGCGAACAGGACGGCCCCGCAGGCGGCCAGCACCGTGGCGAGCTTCTGCATGCGCGAAAGCCGCTCATGGAAGCTCACGAGCCCGAGCACGATGCTCGTGAGCGGGCTGAGGAAGAAGCCGAGGCTCGTCTCCAGCAGGTGCCCGCTCGTGGACGCCCAGATGTAGACGCCCCAATTGGCCGCGATGAGCACGCTCGAAGCGCCGAACGTCGCCCACGCGCGGCGCTCGCGCAGCAGCGGCAGGAAGCGCGCGTGCAGCGCGAGGCACAGCGCGATCGAGAACGCGCAGGACCACACCATGCGCGTGGCCAGCGCCTGCAAAGGCGGTATCGCCGAGAACAGCTTCCAGTACACCGGGATAACGCCCCAGATGGCGTAGCAAACGGCGGCCTGCACCAGCGCGATGCGCCCTCCCCGCTCAGTGCCAGGCTTCCCGCGAGCCGCTCCCGCGCCGCGCATGACCGTGCGCCCCTACCGCTGTCGTTCGACGGCGCGCGCCTGGTTGCGACGCAGCAGCCGGAAGAACGCCGCGAACCCTGCGAGCGCCACCACGACGATGAGCGCGACCGCCGCGTACACCGCGAAGTCCCCGTTTTCCACGCCGCCGAGCGCACGCGCGCCTCCGGCGGCGAACGAGCTGAGCAGGGCCGCGCTCGCCATGTTGAAGTTCGCCAGCGCGAGGTTCTCGGCGTAGTGCTTCTGCCCGAACTGGCTCCGGGCGAACGCGGAGGCGATCACCGGCACGCAGCCGTACGAGAAGCCCACGAGCAGCGCGCCCGCCACGAACAGGGCCGGGACGCGCGTGCCCGGCGCGAACGAGCACGTGAGCGCCACCGCGCCGAGCAGGGCCGCCAGCGACGCCGACGCCATGACCGCGCGCAGCCCGAACCGGTCGAACACCACGCCGATCACGATGCGCGCGACCCCGTTCGTGGTGGACACCAAGCCCACAAGCAGCGTGGCGAACCCGGCTTCAAGCCCCACGGCCAGCGCGGCCGGCTTCGCATCGCCGATGATCATGAGCCCCGCGCAGATGGCGCAGGTGGCCCACACGCTGTAAACCCAGAACAGCGGGGTGCGCACCATAGACGTCTCGGATTCCGCCTGCGGGGCGCCCGCCGCAGCCCGCTCGCCCGCATGCTCGGACGAGCCGTCGTCGCTCGACGGATCGAGCGCGATCATCGGAGCGGGCTTGATGACGAGCGCCGTCGCGCCCATCACGAGCGCGATGAGCGCCGCCAGCACCAGAAACACCGTCCTCCATCCCGCCAGGTCGATGCCCGCGGCGGCGGCCGTGCCCAAGACGAGCCCTCCCAGCCCGAAGCCCATCATGAGCGCGCCCGACGAGAACCCCACGCGCTCGGGAAACCACGCGTTCACCGTGGCGATGATCACGTTGTAGGCGATGCCGCATCCGCCGCCGCACAGCACGCCGTAGGTCACGTACAGCGCCGGGAGGCCGCCCGCGTCCAGCACGAGCGCGGTCGAGGCGAACCCTCCCACCAACAGCACCCCCGCTATGAGCATGGTCGGACGGAACGAGAGGCGCGCGTTGAGCCTGGCCCCGAAATAGCCCCCGAGGCAGAACGCGATGATGGACAGGGTGAACACGAACCGCATGCTCTCCCGATCCCACCCGAACTCCTCCCCGATGGGAGCGGAGAAGTTCGACCACGAGTATATGAGGCCGAGAAAAAGCAGCGACAGCACGCCGGTGGCAAGGTAGCGCATGCGATGGTTCATGGGTTCCTCCTTCGTTTCGCCGCGCGCTTCGCGACGGTGGTCATAAGCTTGATGCGGTTCACCTGGTTGACCTCGCTCGTGCCGGGATCGAACTCGATGGTGGCGAGGTTGACGTCCGATCCTTCGGCTGCGCACCGCGCACGCAGGGGCTTGAGCGCCCCTTGGCCCGCCACGTGCCCCGCCAGGCACCCGAACGCGCGGGCGTACACGAGGTCGCGCACGCCCGCGCGGACGAACAGCCGCGCATAGCCCGCGATGGTCCAACCGGCTCCCTGCACCACGTGACCGGGCACCACGTCGGCGGACGCGCGCTTCAGATCCTGCACGGTCGAGCAGGAGAAGCCGGCTGCCGCACGGTTCTTCAGCGCGGAGCACCGCTCGTCCAGCGCCTCGCGCAACGGCTCGGCGACGTCCTTCTGCTGCAGCGAGAATACCGCCAACGGCAACAAGTACGGCAGCGCCGCCTCGCATCCCTCGCGTTCGAGGCACGCCGCGAGCCCGGCGTTCATGCCCTCGTCGAACACGGCGGGCAGGGTGCCCACCACGCCCACGACGGGCCTGCCATCGCGGTCGGGCACGCCGAAGCCGTCCATCGCCGCGTCGAAGGAGCCCAGAACGCTCGCGAACGAGAGCCGCTCATCGGAGGCGAGGGATGCGCAGAACCCCTCGCGCTGCGAGGAAAGCAGGTCGTCGAAGGCGCGCGCGTCGTCCTCGTCCAGATACGGCCGAACCCGCAAGCGGGCTTGCAACAGCACGTCGCCCAAAGCCACGGCGTCGGCGAGGCGCGCGACCGCCCGGGCGTCGCGGGACAGCGCGTCCAGCGCCTCGTCGGCGCCGAGCACGCCCGCGCCCTCCCCCAACCCCGCCGCATCGAGCGCGTGCGCCACCAGGTACGGCGCATCGTCGCCCCGACAGAACACGCAGAGCGCAGGCACGACCACGCGCGCCGGCTCCGCGACGCCGGCCGCTTCGCGGCGACGCTCCCGCAGCAGGGACACGGCGCGACCGGCGGAAAGCAGCGCCGCGTAGCAGGCGTCGTTGTTGACCGTTTCCAAGCCGGCGCGCACCACGTCCTCGCCCGATGCCGAGGTCACACGGCACGGCCGGCCGACGCCGGAAAGCGCGGCCTCGACGAGCGGCGCATGCCAAGGCGAGCAGAACGGCACGACGATCATCGCGCACCCCCTCTCCGCAGGCGGTCCTCGCGCGCGGCGACCATGGAGCGCACGCGGATGCGCGTGGCGGCCAGATCCACCATCTCGTCGATCTTGAGCGCCGTGAGCGAGCGCCCGCGCGCTTTGAGCACGGCGCGCGCCTGGTCGACGGTCACGGCGTCCAGCCCGCATCCGAACGAGTACAGCATCACGAACTCCAAGTCCTCGCGCTCGGCCGCGAACCGCGCCGCACGCAGGATGCGCTCGGGGTACTCCCACCGGCTGCGCGGCCCGTCGGACCCCTCGCCCGCCTCCGGCACCGGAAGCGCGTCCTCGGTCAGCACGGCGAACCCGTACGAGCGCAGCAAAGCCGGAACCGCATGGTTCGCCGCCGGGTCGCCATGGTACGGCCGACCCGCCAGCACCACGCCCGGCACGTCGTGCTCGGCCATGTACGCCAGGGCCTCGCGCCCCGCATCCGCGACGTCCTGGCGGAAGCGGCCCAGCTCGCGCGCGGCTTCGAGGGCGGCCCGCTCCACTTCGGAAAGGTCGAGGTCGGAAGCGAGGGGTTGCAACGCCTGGAGCAGTGCCGGGGCGAGCCCCGTAGCCGGCTTTTCGCCTTCGAGCAAGGCCTCCACGTGCGGCATGACCAGCTTCATGCCGCGCTCGTGCACGAAGTCCACGTTCGCATCGAGCACGAAAGGATAGCCGGCGAGCACCGGGCAGGATCGCCCCTCCGGCTTCTCGGCGTCGACGTACGGCAGGAACACCGCCGGCACGCCGCGCTCGGCCAAGTCGACGAGGTGCGCGTGCATGAGCTTGGCCGGAAAGCACAGCGACTCGGAGGGGATGGTCTCGAGCGCGCGGCCGCGCAGCGCCGCATCCGGCAAACGGGAGGGCACCACGCGAAAGCCCAGATGCGTGAGCAGCGTGTGCCAGAACGGGTAGAGGTCGTACATGCCCAGCGCTCGCGGCAGGCCCATGTCGCCGCGCGGTGCCTCGTTCGACGGCAGCGAACGGTACGCGAACAGCCGCTTCAGCCGGTATGCGAACAAATCGGGCAGATCGTTGTCCGGGGCGTCCTCGCCCAACCCTCGCTCGCAGCGGTTCCCCACCGTGAACGTGCGCACCGCGTCACCGTCGTCGAACGTCGTGATCGTCAGCCGGCAGGCGTTGCCGCACCGGCCGCACAGCTCGGTGCGCTTGCTGCTGGCAAGCCGCTCGACCTTGTCGCGCGAGAGCAGGCCCGATCGAGAACCCTCGCGGGCACGGTCGCGCGCGATGAGGGCCGCTCCGTACGCGCCCATGTGCGCGGCCAGCGCCGGGCGGGCCACCTCCGCCCCGTACAGGTTCTCGAACGCGCGCAGCACGGCGTCGTTCATGAACGTGCCGCCCTGAACCACCACGCGCCGGCCGAGCGAGGCCACGTCGCGAGCCCTGATGACCTTGTACACCGCGTTGCGCACGACCGAGTAGGCGAGCCCGGCGGCTATGTCGCCCAACGCAGCCCCTTCCTTCTGAGCGTGACGCACGCGCGACGTCATGAACACGGTGCAGCGCGTGCCCAAGTCGACCGGGCGGCGCGCCCGCACCGCCGCGTCGAGGAACCGGTCGAAGCGCACGTTCATGGACCAGGCCATGCCGCTGAGCAGCGCCCCGCACCCGCTCGAGCAGGCCTCGTTCAACACGATGTCGTCCACCGCCCCGTCGCGCAGCCATACGCACTTGATGTCCTGCCCGCCGATGTCCAGGATAAAGTCGGCGTCGGGCACCAGCTCCCGCGCGGCGCGCACGTGGGCCACCGTCTCCACCTCCCCCGAGTCCAGGGCGAACGCGCGCTTTAGCAGCTCCTCCCCGTAACCGGTCACGCACGCGTGCGCCACCTCCACGGCCAGCGTGCCGTCGTGGCGCAGCGGCAGGTGCTTCCACAAATCCACGAGCATCGCCTGCGCGGCCTCCACCACGCTTCCCGCCGATCGCTCGTAATAGGTGCGCAGCACGCACCCCTGCTCGTCTGCGAGCACGTACTTGATGGCCTCCGAGCCCGAGTCCACCCCCAAGAACACGCGGCCCTCGGCGCAGCTCAAGTCCGCCCGCGGCGCGTTGAGCGCGGCGTGGCGCCGCACGAATTCGTCGTACTCCTCCTCCGAGGCGAACAGGGCGTCGAGCCTCTCCAGCGTGGCGTCCTGGTCCCACTGGGCGGCGTCGAGCCGCTCGATGAGCGCGGCCAGCGTCATACCCTCGCCGTCCCACGCGTCGAACGCCGCCCCTTCGGCCACGAACAGGTGGCCGTCGGGCGGCACGACCGCATGCTCGTCGTCCAGCCCCAGGCGCAGCTTGAACCGCTCGCGCAGCGCCGACAGGAAATGCAAGGGGCCGCCCAACAGCGCGACGGTTCCCCCGATGGGCCGGCCGCAGGCCAAACCCGCAATGCACTGCGCCGCCACGGCGTCGAACACCGATCCGGCGATGTCCTCCTTCGGCACGCCTTCGTTGAGCAAAGGGCGCACGTCCATCTGGGCGAACACCGCGCAGCGCGAGGCTATGGCGTGGACGGTGCGGCAGCCGTGCGCGCACACGTTCAGCTTCTCCGCGTTCATATCCAGCATGCCGGCGATGGTATCGATGAAGCCGCCGGTTCCGCCCGCGCACGTGCTGTTCATGCGCAGCTCCTCGCCGCCGGTCAGGAACAATATCTTCGAGTCTTCGCCGCCTATCTCGATGGCGACGTCCGCCTGCGGGATGCGCCGCTCGATGGCCGTGCGCGCCGCCACGACCTCCTGGGTGAACGGAAGGTCGAGCAAATCGGCCAGCTGCATGCCCGCCGACCCCGTGACGCCCACCGTCATGGGCTCGCTCGGGAAATGGACGAGGGCGCGCGCGAGCGTGTACCCCAGCGTTTCCCGCACGTTCGACAGATGGCGTTCGTACGATTCGTAGAGCAGCGTGAGGTCGTCGTCGAGCACCACGAGCTTGACGGTTTTCGATCCTATGTCCACGCCTGCGTGCAGCATTTCCATCCCCTCCCCTGAAAGCCGCAGGTCACGAATTGTTCGGCTCGTCCCACGGGAACACCGGCGCGGGGCGCTCCACACGACGCGCCTTGGCGGCGGCGGCCAACTCCAAGATGCGGTCGTGCTCGACTTTCTTCTTGTCCAGGTACGCCTGCTTCGCGCGGGCGCGCATGTCGTCGGTGATAGGCTCGCCGCAAGCCGGGCACGCATCGTCGAGCAGGTTGATGGCACCGCCGCAGGCGGCGCAGGTGCCGTGCTTGTCGTAACACTTGCCGCAGCGCGAGCAATCGGTGCACGCGAACGTCATGACCCACCATCTCCTAACGCATTTGCGAGAACATGAGATCGCCGGTGCAACGACCACGTTGCACCGGCGGCGAAAAGGTGGTCGGCGCTGCCCGCGGGGGACGGACGGCGCCGACCGGAGAACGTAACGCTAGCGGTACAGCGCCAGATGGCCTTCGGTGGTGTCGGCCAGCTGCTTCATCTCCTCGAGCTCGCCGACGTGCAGGGCCTTCGAGATGCAGATGGCCGCGCACGGCGCGTTGCCCTCCTCCTTCTCCAGGCAGTTCGCGCACTTGTCCAGGCGGTACGCGTACGGCGACATGAACATCTCGTGGCGGCCGTCCACCACGTCGGGCTTGCCCAGGAAGCAGCGCATGTACGTTTCCGTGACGGGCAGCTGGTAGTAATCCTGACACGCGAGCTGGCAAGCGGAGCAGCCCACGCAATAGTCGAGCTCAACGAGCACGCCAATTTTCTTAGCCATGGTTCATCCCTTCATCTTCGTCGAATGTCTTTTGCCGTCACGCTATTCGGTGAACTTCGAAATCTTGCACAGGCTGCTGCGCATGGGGGCGGCGCCGAAGCCGGGGTCGGATCCGTCGGCCGTGGTCAGCACGTTCGGGTTGGCTTCGTTCCAGCTGTAGCCGGGCAGGTTGAGCTCCTTGCATTCGTGCTTGTAGTTCGGACGGCACATGCTCACGGCACCCTTGATAACGCCCTTGGATATGCGGGCCTTGGCCTTGATCTTGCCGCGCAGGCTCTCCACCCACAGCCACTCGCCCTCGGAGATCTGGCGCTCACGCGCGTCTTCCTCGTTGAGCTCGATGTAGGGCCACGGCTCCAGGATGCGCTGGTGGGCGATGTTCGTCCAAGCGGAGTGGTAGAACGCGTAGTCGCGGGCGCCGGTGGTCAGGCACAGGTCGTATTCCTTGTACAGGTCGGGCGTGGAATAGGGGCTCTCGAACGGCTCGTTGTAGCTGGGCAGCGGGGAATCGTAGCCGTAGGAGGGCATCTGCTCGGAGTACACCTCGATGCGCATGGTGGGCGTCTGGAACTTCACGAGGCCCTTCTCATGCTGCCGCGTCGTGCGGTTCTCGCCGCCGTACTCGATGAAGTAGCCTTGCTTCGCCGCCACCTCGTAATCGGTGATGGGCTCCTTGCCGTTGGGAATGAGGTGGAACTCGTTCAGACGCCACAGCTGCATCTCTTCGGAGCTGTTCCACGGCCAGAGCTCGGGATCGAAGCGCTTGCCCAGGTTGCGCATGAAGTCCCAGTCGTCCCACGCCTCGCCGGGGGCCTTCACGGCCTTCTGCGGGATGTTGAACGGGCACGGCTCGGGATAGAGCTCCTCGTCGAAGTTGCCCACGCGCTCGGACCAGTGCGCGGCCGGCAGCACGATGTCGGCAAGCTCGGCGCCCGGCGTCATGAAGTAGTCCATGTTCACGTTGAGCTCCAGCACGTCGGACAGCAGCGCCTCGTGGATCTTCGTGGCGTTCTCGAAGCAGCCCAACGGGTCGTTGGCCACGGAGATCATGACCTTGACGGGCCACGGCTCGCCGGTGAGCATGGCGTCCCACACGTCGTTGGGGATGTTGGCGTTGCCGTACACCTGCGTGTACATGGGGTGCTTGTCGTAGCCCAGGCGCAGCTTGGGAGGCACGCGGTCGTACGCGGTGATCTTCGGGTCGAGCATGAACTCCCAGAACGTGTTGAAGTAGATGCCGCCCTTGTCGTCCAGCGGCGGGTTCAGCAGAAGCTGCAGGATGGTGATGGCGCGGCCGGACTGCAGCGCGTTCGACGTCATCATGCAAGCGCCCAGGTACGCGGTCAGAAGCGACGGCTTGTCGTCGGTGGGGTTCGTGATGATCTCGAACATCTCCAGGATCTTCTCGACCGGGGTCCACGTGACGGCGGAAACCTTCTCGGGCGTCCAGACGGCGACCTCGTCCTTGTACGTTTCCAAGGCGGTCTTGCACGTCTTCTTGCTGCCGTCCTTGAGCTCGACCTCGAACGCTCCCATGAGCGTGGGCTTCACGCCGTCGCGGTCGAAGCTCTCGCTTTCGGGGCGCCAGATGGCAATGCCGCCGGCATTCTTGTCCCACACCACGTAATGCTCGTCGGACCCGTCTTCCACCAGGTCGGACTCGCGCAGCATCATGCGGGCCTCGTTGTCCACGAGGAACGGGGCGTTCGTCCACGTGGTGAGCATCTCCTCGGCGGCCAGGAACTTGCCGCTTTGGAACATGAGGTTGGTCAGGCCGAGCGCCAGCGCGCCGTCGGTGCCGGGACGCACGGGAACCCACAGGTCGGCCTTCGCGGCGATGTCGCGGAACACGGGGTCGACCACCACGACGCGCGAGCCGTTGCGCTTGGCGTCCATGATGCGCAGGCCGCTGTACTGGCGCGAGCGGATGGGGTTCGTGCCCCACATGACGATGGAGCCGGCGTTGCGGTAGTCGCACGCCTCATGCGGGTGGAACATGCGCCCGTAGGTCACATGCGTCTGGGCCAGGTTCGGCAGCAGGCACACGTGCGTCGGCCACACCTTGCCGCCGCCGTTCCACGTGTTGTTCAGGCGGTCGAGGAAGTGGTTCGAACCGCGGCCCGTGCCCTGCGAGATGATGACCGACTGCGGGCCGTACTGGTCGATGGTCTCGCGGATCTTCTTCTCGATGATGTCGAGGGCCTCGTCCCAGGTGATGCGCTCCCACTTGCCCTCGCCGCGCTTGCCGGCGCGCTTCAGGGGGTACTTGAGGCGGTCGGGATGCGCGTGGATCTCCTGCGCGGAGAACGCCTTGACGCACAGGATGCCGTCGTTCACCGGGTTGTTCGGATCGCCCTCGACGCGCACGATCTCGTCGTTGTCGTTGACCGTGAGAATGACGCCGCACTTGGAATGGCAGTCGAAACAGACGGTCCTGACTTTCTTCTCCATGATGTACCTCCGTTTTCATCTCTCTCGTCGCTTCGCAGGCAGGGCCGTGCGAAGAAAACCTTGCGTGCCACCGTGCCCTGCGCCCGAGGGCGTTCCCCTTCCGTCAACGGGCGCAGCGCGCGGCGGGCCGTGCGGCTAGAACGTCTTGTCCTTCGTCTCGGGACCGAACAGGAATACCAGCAAGCCGGGAATGATGACCATGGCGGCGGCTATGTACATGGTCACGTACACGCCGAAGCTGGTCATGACGCCGGCCAACACGATGGGGCCGACGATGGAACCCATGCGCCCCCACGAGGTGGCCAGGCCGTTGCCCGTGGTGCGGATGCTGGTTTCGTACAGCTCGGGCGTGTACAGCGCCAACATCATGGCGTTCAGATACTTGCCGAACTGGTAAAGCACGCCGGTGACCAGCAGCATGACGAGCGTGGTGGACGCGCCGTAGGCGATGCCGAAGATGGACGTGCACAAACCGGCGATGAGGAACGTCTTTTTGCGCCCGAACTTCTTGGCAGACCAGCTGGTGAAGAACCAGGCCGGGATACCGCCCAGAATGCCGATGGTCACGAAGCCGGTGGACTGCACCACGTCGAAGCCCTTCTCGATGAGGATCGTCGTGAGCCAAGTGGTAAGGCCGTAGTCGCTGAACATCGAAATGAACCAGATGAAGAAGCACAGCACGGTGACCTTGAGGTACTTGGAGCTGAACAGGTCCTTGAACGACGCCTTGACGTTCGTGCGCTCGATGATCTCAACCGGCGGCAGTTCCTTGTGCCGCGCGATGGCCTCTTGCTCGAACTTCGTGCAGATGGCGTCGGCCTCCTCGTAGCGGCCCTTCGCCTCCAGCCACAACGGCGACTCGGGACATATTTTCACGATGCCGATGATGAACAGCGCGGGCAGGGCCTCGGCCAGGTACACGCCGCGCCAGTCGAAGTGCGGCAGGATGAGCACGGTGAGCACGCCCGCCACGGCGAAACCGACCGGGGTCATGAGCTGGTAGAGCGTCATGAACTTCGGACGGTCCTTGCCCGACACGATCTCGCTCAGGTAGCTGAGCGCGACCGGGAACTGGGCTCCCAGGCCGAGACCCAGGATAAAGCGCATGGTGAACAGGTAGTAGATGTTGGGCGAGAACACGAGCGCGAAGCCCGCGCACCCCCAGATGAGCATCGAAACGATGATGGTCTTCTTGCGGCCCACCTTGTCGGCGATACGGCCGGCGACGATGGCGCCGAAGAACATGCCCAAGAAGCAGATGGACGAATAGTATCCGCCCGTGGCGGCATCCATGCCGAAGTACTCGCGGATGGTCGGCATCAGAAAGCTGGTGCCGCCCAGGTCGATGGTCTCGGCGAACCAGCCCATGAGCACGAAGAAGATGATAAGCGCCGTATGTGGCGATGTCGGGATGCGATTCATACGATCGGCTACCGAGACATGCCCCTCCCCTTTGGCTGCAGGCGGTGCGGAACCACCGGCGGCGACGGCATCTGCCATACGATCAACCTCCTCTAGATTCGATTTCCCCTTGCCGCATCGACAGGCGCGATGCGGCCGAATTGGAGCGGTAGTGCGCGCTCCCCCTTTCCCCGCTCTCTCCGCGTCAACCTTGTTCGCCCAAGATACGCGGCGCGGAAGCGGCGGTCGATCAATGGCTCGTTGCGGCGGTTAAACGAATTGAGAAGGCGTGGAAAAAGCGCATAGATCGCCATGACCTCGATAAACGAGGCCGTGATTCCGCTGCTGCCGTGTAGGGGCGCTCTCCAGAGCGCCCGCTCGCGCAAAGCGCGAGAACGCGAGCCGCGGTCGCTTTCCGGCTGCGCCGGAACGGGCGCTCTGGAGAGCGCCCCTACGGGCAACCGGGAAGATCTTCTACACCAGCTCGTACGTGTCGAGGTACCGGGGTTGCAGGCTCTTTTCGGCCACCGTCTTCTTGATGTAGTTCACCACCGCCTCCACATGCGGACGCGCACGGTTCTCCGGCGTGGCCAGCAGGCCGAACTCCGTGCTGAAGAACCCCTCGGTGGGCACCGTGACCACCCGGTCGGGCAGCGTGCGCAAGCCTTCGACGAGCTTGGGTGCGAACCCCACGGCCTGATGCTCCAAGATCTGCACGAAGATGATCGACCCGGCGTTCGTCACCGTCTTCACGTTGTCTTCCAAGATGTAGTCGTCGAGCGCGTCGCCCAGCACGGTGTCCTTGTAGCGCGCGACCGGATAGGGGTCGATGTCGCGAGGACGCACGACTTCTTGCTTGGCCAGCGGAGAGAACGACGACACCATGGCCACGAGCGGCGAGGTGAACAGCGGCTCGTACACCATATCGCGCTCCTCCACGAGCTCGTCGACGTAGCTTCGGTACTTTTCCGTCATGGGCAGCGAGATGATGCCGAACGACTCCTCCCGATCGCGCGACAAGATGTGCGGCACGATGCGGTAGATGTTCGACTCGTTGAGCTTCACCTCGAACGAGAACTGCCCGGGCCGTTGCAGGTTCAACAGCGAGATAAGATACTGCGACACGCACGAGGTCACCGTGATGCGCACGATGCCCTTCGACGGTGCCATATCGGCCAGCTTGTACTCGGTGAGCGACCCACGCGCCTCGTCGTACAGCTCGACGATACCGTCGATGCGACGGCTGAGCTCCTCGCCGGCGGGCGTGAGCGCGATCATGTTGTTCTGATAGGTCATGAGCGTGACGCCGAAGTCCTTCTCGAGCTGGTGCAAAGCCCTGCTCAACCCCTGTGGCGTCATGAAGTAATGCGCGGCTGTTTTGGATATCGACAGCGTCCGCGAGAAATCCTTGAAATAGTACAGGTACTCAATGTGCATTGCGACCACACCTTCTCGTCTTCCCCAAAACGTATGTGTGCAGTACCCGGACGCGACGACCGCGGATAGTCTCCCCAGTCTATCCGACGGTCGTCGCGCTCGCAATTTCTTGATAAGGGTCGTCAGGTTAACGATTGGGCCCCCTTGACTGCCCCTTATGCGCCCGGGGCGGGCGGTTTCGGCTGCGGCGGCGTCGCAGGAGCTCCGGGCACTTGAGCTGCGCCGGGCATGGTGGGCACCGCCGGAGCATCGGGCCCCGGCAACGGCTCCTTGCAGAACGGGCACGTTACCGGGCGGAAGTTCGGCGATACGATTTTCTTACCGCAGGCTGGGCAAATGAGTGGACCCGACGTGGTATCCGGCGGTCTGAAGCACATGGCAATCCCCTTTCCCCCTCGCGCGTCAGCGTCGAGGAATGTCGTTCGGCTTTTTCACTATATGAAAATGCCGAGCGGGGGACAAACAACGAACGATCCCACTCCCATCAACCGTTTGTTGCGCGGAAAGTCGACCGCAGAACGTTGCGAAGGGCGATTTTGTCATCGATTTGTCAACTCGCGCGATCGTCGCACCGGCGCGCGGGCCGCACGGTCAAGACACAGGTCACGCAGGCGTCGGCGTCGTTTAGTGCTCGCGCAACGCGCCGTTCTTCAGCACGAGGGTGACCTTCGTGCCAACGCCCAGCTCGCTCTCCACTTCCATGCGCGTGCCCGACCCGAAGTAGCCGCAAATGCGATCGTGAACGTTCTTCACGGCGATGCCGCATCCGGTGGACGATTCGGGGTGCAGGATGTTCTGGCGCGCCTCCTCGTTCATGCCCACGCCGTCGTCCGCCACGCACACCACGACGTCGTCGCCTTCGACCACGCCCGTCACGGCGATGGTGAGCTTGCCCTCCGAGGGCATGGCGTGGCGCACGGCGTTCTCCACCAGCGGCTGGATAAGGAAGGGAGGCACCATCATGTCGTCGACGGCCGGCTCGATATCCACTTCCATGGCCACGCGGTCCTCGCCGAAGCGCGCGATCTCGAACGTGAAGTAGCGCTTCGTCTGCTCCATCTCGCGCGCGAACAGGATGAGGTCGGCCGAGTCCTCCAGCGTGCGGCGGTAGAACACGGCGAACTCGCGCAGCAGCACGCGCGCCTTCTCCGGATTCGTGCGGATGAGCGAGGCGATGGTGTTGATGGTGTTGAACAGGAAGTGGGGGTTGATCTGGCTCTGCAGCGCTTTCAGCTCCATGCTGGTGGCGAGCTTCGTCTGCTCTTCCAGCGCCGAGGCCGCCATCTGGGTGGACAGCAGCCGGCCGAAGCCCTCGGCGATGGACTTCTGCGTCTCGCTGATGTGGCGGGCGCGGCGGTAGTAGAACTTGAGCGTGCCCTCCACGGTGTGCCCCACCACGAGCGGCACGATGATGGCGGCCTTGATGGTGGACGATCCGGACGGGAAGCCTATCTCCTCGGGCGTGAACAGGATGCGCCCCCGGCCGTCGGCGAGCGTGGCGTGCGTGGCGTGCGTGCGGATGACGCTGCCGGACGGATTGTCCGCCTCCTCGTAGCCGGCGTATCCCAGGATATGGTCCTTGTCGGTCACGGCCACGGCGATGGCGGCCGTGGACGGCAACAGCAACTGGCAGATGCGCTGAGCGGCCTTCTCGGTCATGCCGTCCTTCATGCAGTCGAGCGTTTGGCTGGCCAGCCGCAGCATGGCGTCGGACTGGCGCGCGCGCACCGAGTCGGGGTCCATGATCAGGCGAATGACGACGACCAGGGAAAACGTGAACACGATGCCGGCAACGATAAGCACGCCGATGCTGCGGTACGGCGAGATGGACGACCATATGAGCACGAGGCCGGCCAGCACCGTGATGGTGAACATGCCCATTTCCAGCGTGAAGAAGCGGGGCAGCGCGGGCTTGGCCTCCGTCGCATCCTGTTGGACCTGTTGCAAGGCGAACCTCCTCGTCGAGGGTGAGGGCACCATCCTACCAGCAACCGGCGCGATATGCACGTCCCCGTTGCCTTTTGCCGCGTTCGTTCTTTCGTTTGAGCCGGCGGGGAGGCGCGTCGCCCTTTATCCCAAAACCCCCATCTCGTTCAGCGCGAGCACGGCGGCGGCCACGATGAGGAACCCGCCGAAGATGAAGCGCAGCGTGCGCTCGGGCACGAGGCGCACGAGACGCGCGCCGATGACGGCCCCGGGGATGGAGCCGATCGCCACGGCGATGCCGGCCAGGTAGTCGATGTTGCCCAGCAGCCCCTGCTCGATAGTGCCGGGAATGGCAAGGAGCATAACGGCGATGAGCGATGTGCCGGAGGCCTGCTTCATGGATATGCCCACGAGCGAGAGCATGAGCGGCACCATGATGAACCCGCCGCCGACGCCCACGTACCCCGAGGCCAAGCCCGCGCCCAGCCCGATGGCCGCCCCGATGAGCAGCTGCTTGCGCGTGAGCTTGGTAGACTCGTCGGCACCGGCCGGAGAAGCCGCCGCAGGTCCGCCAACGTCAGCGAGGGTTTCCGCAGTGCCCGATATCGTGGGGATGGCGGAGGCGCCGCGTACTTCGGTACGCAAGTCTCCGGCATCGCCGCGAGATCGGGTGCTGCGGGAAGCCGCAGCGTCGGCAGCTTCCGTCGGCCGAGAGGCCGGCGGAACCGCAGAGGGCTTCATCTTCCAAGCCTTGCGCAGCATGTTCACCGCAGAATAGCCGATGATCAGCGCGGCGGCCAACATGACCAGCCATGCGGGCGATATCGTGGCGAGCCACACGCCGATGGGCGAGGTGCAAGCACCGCCCAAACCCGCGGCAATGCCGAGCGACGGGACGCACGTTTTGTGCCGCACGTGCGAAACCGCGCCCGAGATGGACGTGGGTATGATGGTGAACAGCGACGTGGCCGTGGACATGATGGGGCTCATGCCGAAGGCCAACCGGAATATCGGCACCAGGACCGTGCCTCCGCCGATGCCCAGCATGCCCGACAGGATGCCGATGCCGATGCCGACGAGGGCGGGTAAAACGAAAGTAGCAAAGATGTCCATAGACGCGCCTGCCAATTCCCTACCAGATCAACGATATGCACGCGTCCCAGTGTAACGGAAACAGCAAGACGCGCACGTCAAAGGCGCGTCAATTCCGCGAACGTCAAGCCTGCGTTGCCCGCGTGCCTATTCCGCGATGTTCAGACGGATCTCGCTCGTCACGCCGGGGTCGATACCCGCCGACGCCGCACCGGCCGCCGCAGCCTGACGGGGAGCGTCCACGCCGGCCTGACGCTGGGCCGCCGACTTCAGCAACGCCGTGCGCAAGATCTGGTCGTTCTCCATTCGCGCCATGAGCTCGGGCCACACGAACTGGAACTCGAAGTACTTCGAGCAGTTGCGCTGGGCATACGTGGTGGCCTCGCCCGTGGCGGCCTTCGCCGCCTTGCGGTAGGCCTTCTTGTCGGGACGCGCCAGGCTGCGCAGAAACGCCGTCAGGCGGATGCGCCGCGTGATGCCGGGCTCGAGGAACGGACCCGGATACGGCTCGAGCGACGAGGGTTTCACCTGCAACAGGTCG
The DNA here is from genome assembly GCF_019731765.1 of Gordonibacter massiliensis (ex Traore et al. 2017). Classification (NCBI taxonomy): domain Bacteria; kingdom Bacillati; phylum Actinomycetota; class Coriobacteriia; order Eggerthellales; family Eggerthellaceae; genus Gordonibacter; species Gordonibacter massiliensis (ex Traore et al. 2017). The sequence goes on from NZ_JAASIO010000001.1 coordinate 226,676, forward strand.
ATCTGCGTGCGGCTGTACTCCATCTTGCGGAACTCGTAGAGCCAGCGGAAGATGTCCTGGCGGAAGCGCGTTCCCTCGCTCTCGGTCTCGGGCGGCAGGTGGCGCAAGCTCCACTGGTTGTCGAGCCAGATGTCCGAGCCGTACATGCGCAGGTCGAGCATGTAGTCCAAATCCTCGCCGCGCGCGATCCACGGGTCGAACGACAAGCGCTTGAACGCCTCCTTGTGCAGCGCGAGGCAACCGCCGCACACGTGGTTCGAGCGCGACAAGCGCGGGCCGCGCATGGCCTTCGCCATCATCTTGTTGAACGCCTTGCCCTGTTGCCAGAAATGGTTGTACCACCTGTCCTGGCTCTTCGAGAAAAACGTTCCCTCAGAGTTGTAGTAGAAGCCGGTTTTGGCCAATATGGGGATGCCCTTCTTCGTGAGCTTGCCCAAACCGTACATAGCCTTCTGCAAGAAGTCGGCATCGTCCACGACCTCGTCGTCGTCCAGGAACACCACGGAATCGAAACCGAGCGTGTTCGCCACCACCAGGCCCAGGTTGCGAATGGCCCCGTAACCCGACAGGCCGATCTCCTTCGACAGCTTGCCCAAGCCCAGCTGCTCCATGCGCTGCTGGATAAGCCCGAGTTCTGGCGCTCCCACCACGGCCACGTTGAGCGACGGGTACTGGGACACCTGCGTCTGCACCTTCTCGGCCGCCTGGTTCTCGATGGAAGGCTCGCTCACCACGAGCACCACGATCTGCCCGAGACCGCGCACCTTCTGCAGCGAATGCAAGAGGCGCGGCAGCTCTCCCGGAGCCGAGATGGGAGTGGCGTGGTCGTAGGTGGTGAGCACGCTGCCGCCTTCCTTGCGGCGGCGGGCAGAGACGAATGTCGGTATGACGATAACCGGGTTCATGCGCTTCCTTCGAATCGGCGAGCCGACGGCTTCGCCTGAGCGGCCGTCGTCAAAACTGATTCATTGTACCGCGCCGTTCGCGCTTTGGCTCTGACCCCGCCTGATTACACCGAATATGCGAAGGGGGGGGGCACGCGCTGGTGATTCCCCGGATCATTTGCTTCCTTCGTAGGGGCGATCTCCAGAGCGCCCGTTCCGGCGCAGCCGGAAAAGCAACCAGCACAACGCAGGTCAGCCCTGCGAGGCCTTCGCCGGCTGCTTCACCACGTTGAAGCGCTTGAGCGCCGTGAGCAACGGCAGGCCGAGCACGTACATGACCAGCGCCTCGCCGAGGCCGGTGGCGACCAAGCCGAACAGGTACATGGGAATGTACGCCCCGTCCAGCGCGATGCTCGTGAACGGGATGGTGTAGAAGCCCAGGCCCTGCAGCAAAAGCGGAAGGTAGGCCGGCACGATGACCGCGTTCGCGATGACGGGGCCGAGCAGCGCGAGCTTCGGGCGTTTGCGCATCTTCCAGCACCACAGCGCGCCGAGGAACGTGGCCAAGCTGCCGAACACCACGTCCAACAGGCCCAACGCCCCCGTGCCGTTCACGGCCAGCGCGATGAGGTTCGCCACGATGCAGCCCACCGTGAGCCCCGGCACGGCCGCCGGCGTCAACACGGCCAACACGCACACCGCCTCCGAGATACGAAACTGCACCGGACCCCACGCCAGCCCCTGCAACAGCAGCAGCGCGACGAGCGTGGCGGCAGCGTACACGGCCGCGATCATGCCCGCTTGGGCGACGTACGACGATCTTCCCTTGTTCATGGGATGCTCCTTGTCTCCACACGGCCTATCGGCCGCGGGCTTTGGGCAACGAATAAACCGCGAGTGCAGGGCCCAACGATGCAAACACGGGACAACGATCGAGAAGAACGCGAGATTTCCACCGAACGAAGCCGCTGCGAAGTATAGCACATGCGAAACTTGGCAAGCGCATCTCGACATTTCTAAGGATAAAAGCCCGACATTTCTTAGGGTAGAACTCCGACAAAAATAAGAGTTGCCAAATACGGTAGCAAAAGGACGTCAACTTCGGTATCTCCCTTGATAGCAACGTTTATCCGCCGGGCGGCGCAAAAGTTGACGGGGCATCAAGGCGCCAGCGGGTTTTACGCCGACAGCGTTTGGGGCACCGCTTCGAGGCGGTCGAGCAGGTGCTGTTTAGAGGCGGCGCCCGTTTTGCGGTAGATGTGCTTGACGTGGGTTTTGACCGTGTCCTCGGCGATACCGAGCTCGGAGCCGATACGCGCCCTGCTGCGCCCGCGCGCCAGGAGCCTGAGCACGTCGAACTCGCGCGGCGTCAGGCCGCAGGCCCCCGCGAGGACGCAGCACCGGGCATCGACAGTATCGGTCGCGCGCATCATGCGGGCACCTGGGCCTCGTTTTTCAAACCGGCTCGGCGGTCGCGCACGGCACGAACCACGCGCAGCACCGCATAGGCCCCGAACACCACTGAGTACACGACGATGCTCGTCTGCGCAGCCTCACCGCCGCGCAAGGCCGAGGGCAGCAGCATAAGCAGCAAATGCACGTACACAAGCCCGAAGAACGGATAGGCCAAGAGCTGTACGCGTTTCCATGTGCCGGTCTTCATGCGCTTCTTCACCACGTTGAACGACGTGACCCCCAGCACCAACAACAGCGCGAACAGCACCAAAGCCAAAACGAGCGCTGCCAATACGTTGCCATCAATCCTTCCCGCAAGCAAGCGAGGCGCATAGGAAACCAAGTACATGGTCATATGGCCCAGTGACAAAATCCAGGCAACGATGGAAAGCTCGGCGCGAATAGGTCGCAACCATGTCCCTACCTTGGATTCGCGCGCGAACACGCCCAAGTACATAACCACCACGAACAGCGCCAAGGACAGCATGCACTTCTGCACCAGCACCAACAGGAGCGACCACAAAGGCCGCGGCAACGGAACGTACGCGCCGCATATGAACAGCATCACCAACGCCACAGCCAACACATAGAACAGCACCGGCCAACGCTTGACCGGGTTGCGCAAGGCGAAGCAGGCAAGGATCGTTGCCGCTAGAACGATAAGAAACTCCATGAGCTAACCTCGGTTCTTCCACCGCGTGATGTCGGCGCCAACCTCGTCGAGGACGAGCTCGCCAAGCGTAGCCAACGCGGCGTACTCGCCGCCAAAAGTCTGGCGAGGAGCCTCTTCCCGCGTCTTGTCCATGAAGAGCGGCAGCCAGCACGACGCGTGCTCGTCCCAGAACCGCGCCGCCCGTTCGCGCCATGTCTCGGCGTCGTCGACCCGCCCTTCCTGAACGGCCGCGGCGGCGCTGCCGTAGAGATACGCCAAGAACGAGAGCTCGTTCCACACGCTATCGCTCGGTTCCTTCCGCGCGTTCTTGGGCAGCACGCCCGCCTCGCGCATATGGCGCTCCACGTCGAGCGTCCGTGCCGAGCGGAACAGCGAAGGCGCGCCTTGATGGTTCTCGGCGGTGTAGCGGAACGCCGCTTCGTACGGCCAAACCGGCACGTCGTTTCCGGGAGTCAGGTACAGGATGGTATGTCCTTTGCGCAGCACGCCCTCAAAGTGAGCGGCATCGACGCCCGTAAAGCCCTCCAAGCACCTATCCGCGCGATCGCGCGCCGCTTCGGGGGCGCCGGCGTCGGACAGGCACGCAATGGCATCGTCGCGAAACGACCCGTCGGCCAAAGCCGCTGCCAGAGCCTCGTCGGGAAAGGCGAAAGCCGCCGACAGCAGCTCGCACGAGTCGGCAAAGCCCACTGCGCACCGCACCTCGTCCTCGTTCATGGGAGTCCTTTCCCCTCGTCAACCCTCTCGTTCGAACCCGCCCACCGTCCGAGCGAACGCGGAGCGGGATGGGACGGGGCCGTCGCCGCCGGAACCCTTCGGTTTTGCGCCGCCGCACGATGCTCGAGCGGCGGCGCAAGGCAGATTACTTGATATAGCTGACCTTCGGGCTCGTGCCGTCCTCTTCTTGCAGACGGGTGGCCTCACGGCTCGCAAGGTACCGCGAAACGTCGGACTCAGGATCGTCGAGGTCGCCCCAATGGCGTGCGCGGGCGGGACACAGCTGCATGCAGGCGGGAACCTCGCCGCGATCGATGAGGTTGTGGCAGAACGTGCACTTCTCCACCGTGCCCGCCTTGTGCGTGGGAGCGTCGAACTCGCCCACGACGACGTCGAGGTAGTATTCGGGCTCGGTGCTGATCAGCGTGCGCACGCCTTCGTACGGGCACGCCTTGATGCAAGACTCGCAGCCGATGCACAGTTCGTTGTCCACCCACACGATACCGTCGTCGCGCTGCTGCGTGGCACCCGTGGGGCACACGGCCAAACACGCCGGTTTATCGCAATGCTGGCATTGCATGGGCAGGAAGTCCAGCGTGCAGTCGGGGTAGGTGCCCGCGGCGCAGTCGTTGCTCGTTCCGCCCACGGTGAGCACGCGGTTGTACACCAGATCCTTCGGCAGGTTGTTGGCCACTTTGCATGCGGCGGCGCACGTTTGGCAGCCGTAGCAGCGGGTCATGTCGATAGCCATTCCGTAACGCGTCATGATCAACCACGCTCCCTACATCTTCTCGATCGCGACGGCAACGTCGTTGAACGCCTGATTCGCGCATACTTGGTTGTACTCCCTCGAGGGCAGACTGGCAAAGTGGCCGTCGATGAAGTCGTCTATCTGCCAGCTACGGGCGGAGCTTATCATCTTGCGCGGCAGGCCCGCGTTGATAGCGGCCTTCATAACCACGAAGCCCTGATCGTTGAAGAGCTTCACCACATCGCCTTCGGCAATGCCCATTTCCGCAGCATCGTCGGGGTTGATGCGCACGATGGGCTCCGGCTCGTATTCCTTCACGTACTCGCAATCCCACCACTGTGTGTGGGTATGAGTGCGCATGTGCTCGGACAGCAGGTGGAATGGGTAGGTCGCGCGATACTCGCGATCTTCGCCCGCGAACGTGGGCGTCTCCCAGTGCAGGCCTCGTTCGATGGACTCGTCCACTTCGTGGGCAGATACGTAGGCGCGTTTCACCTTGTCTTGGTACAAGTTGATGCGCCCAGTTTCCGTGCCGAACACCTCGGCCGACGCTATCTTGTCGCCTTCCGGGTAGATGCGGGCGGCCTTGTCATTCTTCAGCTTCTCAACCGTGCAGCCGACGCTCTTCCAATATTCGGTGTCGAGCAAGGTTTCGAGGTACTCCTCCTCGGTGATGTTCCAGAACTCGCCTTTGCCCATTTTCTCCAGCAGCAGGCCGAATATCTGGAAATCGGGCTTGGCCTCGCCAAGCGGTTCGACGCACTTGTCCTGCCAGAGCAAGTAGGGATGGGAGGAGAACAAGAATCCCAGATCAACCTGCTCGAACCAGTGAGCGGACGGCAGGACGATGTCGGCATGCTTGCACGTCTCCGTCATGCACATATCGGCCACGACCACGAATTCCAGTTTGTCGAACCAACCCGTCGTGTAGTCGTGGTCGCACATGGTGACCACCGGGTTCGAGCAATGGATGTAGGCGCTCTTGATAGTGAGGTCCTGGCCCAGAAGCTTGCCCGTTTCCAGCACGTCTTGAATCTGAACCGTGTGGATGAGGTTCGCCTGGCCCGGGCACGGTTTGCCCGAGGCGTCCGTCGGATAGCAGGCGGCCTTGCTGTTCGAGTACACCATTTGCGGCAGGTACTCTTCCGATTGGCCGATGGCCGCGCCGGGTTTGCCGACGTTGCCCGTCAAAAGCGACACCAGATACACGGGCCAAGCGCTGTAATGTCCGTTGCGGTAGTGGTTCATGCCCATCATAATCTCGGTGGTGACGGGGCCGTCCTCATGGTAAATGCGGGCGAGCTCGCGGATGTGGTCTTCGGTGAGACCGCAGATCGCGGCCGCCGTCGCAGGCGGGTACTGGGAGATGTGGCTCATGGCGTTCTCGTACACCGTCTGAACCTTCACGCCGTTGACGTCGGGAACGCCCTCGAGAGCGGGAGCGGTCGTCTCGCTGAAGGCGACGGCCTTGCTCGCGGCCCCGTCCCACACTGCCGGCGGATCGATGACCGTAGGCTCTCCGGTCAGCGGATCGGGGTCGCCCTTCGTAGGTTCGACGCCCAGCTCGCTCATGCGCAGGAACGTTCCATCCTCCTTGATGAGAAGGCCGCAGTTCGTCTTGTTGCGCAGCGTGTCGTCGTCGATCCAGCCGTTCTCGAACATGACGTTGAGCACGCTCAACGCCAAGGCGCCGTCGGTGCCGCCCTTCACGGGAACCCACCAGTCAGCCTTGGAGACCGTGGCGTTGTACACCGGGTCGATCACCACGAAGCGCGTGCCGTTCTCCTTGGCCTCCAAGAAGAAGTGCATGGTGTGCATGAGCGAGATCGTAGGGTTGTTGCCCCAAATGACCTGCGTTTTAGCGTTCTTGCGGTCGGTGAGCTCGTTGGCCAGGTCGATGCCGCCCGTGGCGCGCGAGCTGCCGAAGCCCACGGCGGCGTCCACATCGAGGCTGCAGTACGAGCAGCCCATGGCGTTGACGAAACGCTGGTACGCGCCCACGCTGTTGCAGGAGCCGCTCAAGGCGGCGTAATTCCCCGAACCCAGGAAGAACATGATGGCCGTGGGGCCGTACTGCTCGGTGTAGCCCTTCCACTTCTCGGCGATGGTGTCGAGCGCCTCGTCCCAGCTGATGCGCTCGAAATCACCGGAGCCGCGCTCGCCCACGCGCTTCATGGGATACATGACGCGGTTCGCGCCGTACATGCGTCCCACATGGGTCAGGCCCTTGGTGCAGATGCGGTTGTACTGGGGATCGGGCATGTCGCGCGCCGAGGTGCGTACCACTTGCCCGTCGCGCACATGCACGTTCAGGAAGCATCCGCCGCCGCAGTTGCCGCGGCACGTGCCGGAGAAAATCTGATCGGGCGATTCGGCAATACTCGAATCGACTTTATCCTTGTCGTCCGTCTTGGGCGCACAGCCCACCAGGGCGCCGGCTGCCGTGAGAGCGGCGGCCCCTTTGATGAAACTCCTGCGCGAGAAACCGCGCGGCTTCGACGTTTCCGTCATGCGATACTCCTCTCGTCCTTGTGCCGAAGCCGACGCGTGGAGTGGCTCACTGCGACACTCCACGCGTCGACCCGAGTGGCCTCACCTGCGGAGGAGCGAGGAGGGAGGGTTACCGCCCCCGCACGGCAAGGTTCGAAAAGCCATTCGCTTCCCCCAGCTTTTCGTTGCATCCCACTCTATAAAGCTTCGAGGCTAATTACGATAAACCCGAAATAAGATTTGGATTAAGTAGTTGTTAACCACGTATTAATGATTTATATGCACATCTATTACGCCTTCTGCGCCCGCTAGCTTTGCGGCTCCCGAAAGCGAGCTCTGCCATCAAAGGAATCTGCTCTGCGCAACATGAAACGCCTTTCCACTCGGGCGATCCTATAGCGCATCGGTCATCTTGTAGCCTACCCGTTGCACGGTGAGCAGGTATTTCGGCTCGGAGGGGTTCTCCTCGATCTTCTCGCGGATCTTGCGCACGAACACGGTGATGCTGTTCGTTTTCACGTCGGCCTCGCCTTTGCCCCAGATGTACTCCTGAATCTGGTTGCGCGTGAACACCTTTCCGGGGTTCGACGCCAGAAACGCAACGATCTCGAACTCCTTCGTGGTGAGCGTCACGGGCTTGCCGTGCACGAGCACCTGGTACTCGTCGAAGTGCACCTCCAGATCGCCGATGCGCGCCACGCCCTCGCGGTTGCAGCAGCGCGCGAACTCGATCGTGTCCTTGTGGCGGCGGATGTTCGCCTCGATGCGCAGCAGCAGCTCGGTGGCGTTGAAGGGTTTGGTGACGTAATCGTCGCCGCCCGCTTTGAAGCCGATGCTCTTGTCCACGATGTCGCATTTCGCCGAGAGGAAGATGATGGGGATGCGCCGCCCCTCCTCGCGTATGCGGTGGCACAGGTCGAACCCGTTGATGCCGGGAAGCATGACGTCGAGCAGCAGCAAGTCGGGTTTCTCGTCGGCCAGAACCGCCAACCCGCTCTCCCCGTCCTTTGCGCCGCAGAACTCGTAGCCGTTCTGCTCGAGCAGTTTCCTGATAGCCTCGTGCAGGTTGTCCTCGTCGTCGATGAGCATGACCTTGTACATAGTGCGTCCCTCCCCGGGCGCGCAGCAGCGCGCCCCACTCTTTTAGCCGACGATCGCGTCGGACGGTATGGTGATTGTGAACGTGCTTCCCTGCCCTAGCTCGCTTTCCACCGACACGGAAAAGCCCTGCACGGCCGCGTACTCGCGCACGAGCGCCAGGCCCAAGCCGCTGCCGTTGTACTTGCGCGTGGACGTGCTGTCCACCTGGAAGAACCGCTCGAATATGCGCTCGTGGTCCTCGGGCGCGATGCCGATGCCGTCGTCGATCATGCGCAGGCGCACGCCACCTTCGCCCACGTCGACGCGCAGTTCCACGGTGCCGCCGTCGGGGGTGAACTTGATGGCGTTGCTGGCCAGGTTCTCCAGCATGCGCTGCGTCTTTTCGAAATCACCGTTCACGAGCGGCACGTCAGACGCCACGCGCGTGCAGAACGCCACGTCGTATTTCTGGGCGAGCGGAGTCATGGTGCCCCTCACCGAGGACACGATGTCCCCCAAATCCATAGGCTCGCACGCTGTGCGGATGCTGCCCGCGTCGGAACGGGCGATATCGAGCATGTCGTTGATCATGGCCAGCAATATCTGGCTGTTCTTCTCGATCTCCTCCCACGAATGACGCTCGCTCGCGCGGTCGGGCGGACATGCCTCGCGGGAAATCTGCGCGAACGTGATGATGGACGTGAGCGGCGTGCGCAGCTCGTGGTTCACCATGGACAGCAGATCGGACTTGAACTGCGTCTCCTTGGCCAGCTCGACGTTGAGGCGCTCAAGCGTGTCACGCTGCCGCTCGAGCGCGGCGTTCGCCTTCCGCAGCTCGTCCGTGCGGCTTTCAACCTGCTCTTCCAGATGGTCGTACATCGTATGGAGCTCCGCCGCCGTGCTGTTGAACCGCTCGATGAGCCGGCTGATCTCGCGGGCGGCATGGGCGTCGTCCAGCGACACGGCCAGCCTGCCCTCGCCCATGTCGGCGAAAGCGAGTTTCATGCGATCGAGCGGGCGGAACACAAAGAACGTGGTGACCGCGTACACCACAGCCCCGATGAGCAGCGTGATGAACAGGAAGTACGCCACGTCGCGCACCACGTTGTCGCGCATGGCCTGCTGTTGCTGGTCGAGCGGGATGACGATGCTGATGGCGCCGCCCACGGAATCGAGCGTCCAACCCTCCTTCGCCTTGCCGGTGATGTCGATCTCGCCCGCCGGCTCTCCGTGGCACTCCAGGCAGCTCTTGTCCACTTCGAGCGCCTGAGCGTAACGGAAGCGCTCGACCCCCTGGAAGTCGGTTACCCCGTAATGCTCCGTGACCGCGGCGTCGGCGTTGAATTTCTCGAGCGCCTTCGTCTCGAACGCGTCGGGCTCGTCTTGAAGGTTGCGCGGGTTGAAGTTGGTGTAGCGGATGGTGTAGTCGCTGCCTTTCGAGAACAACCTACCCACGCTCTTGCCCACGCGTGAGCAATGAAGACCCTTGAATTCATATATCCCGTCCGACGTGGTGTTGATGACCGGCTGCGAGATGTCCATGAATTGCCAAACGGCGTCCATCTCGCGCGCGAACGTGCGCGCCTCCTCCAGCATGGCCGCCTCGGTCTGCCGCTGCTGCGATTGCAGATCGAACAGCACGAACATGAGAAACGACACGGCGAACACCGCAGAAAGCGCGACCAAGTAGATGGTCTTCAGGCTGACTTTTTTCATATCTCCCCCGGCGGACTGCGGCCAAGCGGCCGCCCCTCCCCGCTCGCGCAGACTTTATCACGAAAGAGGGGGATACGCAAAAAGGTCAGCGATTCGGACGGCCGCTCAGCGCTTCTTCCTGCGCGCTTTCCCGCCGCGAGGCTTGGCGCTGGTGGACGCTTTCTCGCCGCGCATGCGACGCGCCTCCTCGCGGCGCTCCTTCACCTGCACGGTTTCCTGGCGCAGAGCCTGGTAGGAAGCGAAGCGCGCCTCGCTCAGCTCGCCGGACTCCACGGCGGCGCGCACGGCACAGCCGGGCTCGTCCACATGACGGCAATCGCGGAAACGGCAACTCTCAGCCAGCTCCTCCACGTCGGCGAACGCGGCCTCGATGCCTGCGTCGGCGTCCCACAGGCCCAAGCCCCGCACGCCGGGCATGTCCACCACGTAACCGCCGTTCGGCACCCGTATCATCTCGCGGCTCACCGTGGTGTGGCGGCCCTTGCCGTCACCCTCGCGCACCTCGGCCGTCTCCTGCACTTCGTCGCCCACCAGCAGGTTCACCAAGCTCGACTTCCCCACGCCGCTCTTGCCTATGAACACGGCCGTGGTGCCCGGCGGCACGAGCGCGCGCACGGCCTCCACGCTGGCAGGGTCCTCGGCCGACACGACGACGGTTTCCGCAGCAGGCCCGGCCAGATCGTGCACGCGGGCGCGCACGGAGCGCACGGCCTCGTCGCTCTCGGCGAGGTCGGCCTTCGTCAGCACCACCGCCACATCGGCGCCCGTCTCGTAGGCCAGCACGAGCTCGCGCTCGAGGCGCTTGAAATTCATGTCGGAAAGCGGTTGCGCCACGAGCACGCGGTCGAAGTTCGCGGCCAGCACCTGGGGAAGCGCCCGCTCGGTGGGATCCTTGCGCACGAACTCCCGCGAGCGCGGGCAGATACGCTCGATGATGCCCTTGTCGTGGCCCTCGGGGGCGTCGACCTCGACGAAATCGCCGATGACGGCGCGAACCCGCTCGCCTTTCACCAACGCCGTGGCGTGCTCGCAGCGCACCAGCCGTCCTTCGTCCGTCCGCACGAGCGGATACCCGCGATCTAGCTTGACAACTTGTCCCCGCAAACACGCCTCCTTCGGTCATCGGTTCCTGTTGTTTTTCGCGCTGCGCGCGAGCGGGCGCTCTGAAGAACGCCCCTACGGCCTACCTACCGCAACGTGCCAACGCCTACGCGGCATCGATGCCCGCCGTTGCCCGTCGCCCCGCATCAGCGCTGGCGCTCCCGCAAATAGTAGAACACGCCCAAAAGCACCAAGCCCACCGCAACGGCGACGGCTCCCGGCACGAACGCGCCCGCGTCGAACGCATCCTCGTGGAGCTTGCCTTTCTCGACCACCGTCACGATGTCGGCATGCAGGTCCGTAAGCCCCTCGTGCTCGGAGCACACCAGATGGAACGTGCCGCGCACCTGGAGCTTCGTGCCCGTGGTGCCGTACTTTCCGTAGGTGTCGATCTTCGCGGCTTGTTCGGCCGTCATGTACACGGACACCGTGGCGTCAACGCCCTTTTCGATGGCCATGAGCGTGATCCACCGGTGCCGACCGTCCACGCCTTCGCGGATGCTGTCGCCCACAACCTCGCCCACAACCTGCACGGTTTGGTTGTCGTAGTACGCGTCGGCCTCGCCCAAGGCGGCGATAGACGTGTCGTAGATGAACGAGCTGTCGGGCCGCTGCTGAGGATTCACCAGGTTCTCGTCATCGTCCGCGAATGCCGACAACGGGGAGAGCGCAACCGCCAGAGACACGGCCAGCGCAAGCGCGATCAACATCCAGCCCATGCGGCACGAGCGAAGAGCGGCGCAAAAGCCGCCCGGCGTTTTCGTCGTTCTGTCGAGCATCGTTCTCACCGAGCCGCCCTCTCCCGCTCGTGGGGCGCACGACGGCGCGGCTTGAACGATACGAATATCTCGACGACGAGCGCCAACAGCGTCACGAACTCCAAACGGCCGGCCCACATCTGCACGATGTAGAACACTTCCAAGGTGGCCGGCATGCCGGGCGAGGCCAAAGCCGAAGACACGCCGCCGTTCGAAGCCATGGAAATCGATTCGAAGACGGCTTGCGTGGCATCGTATCCGTGAGCGATGCCCACGAGCGCCCCGACAACGTAGGTGAGCGCGTACAGCGTGAACACCGTCATGGCCTCCTTCACCACCTCAGGCGTGATCATACGGCGCCCGACATGGTTGTACGCCACCACCACGCGCGCCGAGTCGGGCGCGAGCGCTTCCTTGATGGTTGCCACGATGGATTTCGCGATGATGCCCATGCGGCTGAACTTCACGCCGCCCGACGTGGACCCGCCGCTGCCGCCCACGGCCATGAGGATGGCCACCACCAGAAACGCGCCCGACGACAACGCGCCGGTGAGCTGGTTCGTGGTGATGTTCTGAAAGCCGGTGGTGGAGAACGCCGAAACGATCATGAACACGCCGCGGCGAAGCATGGCCGGCAGATCAGAAAAGTTCAAGCTGGCGGACAACGAAGCCGCGAACACGCACGTCATCACGGCCAGCCACAGCACCATGGTGCGTATCTCAAGGTCGCGGAAGAACACGGCGACGTGGCCTTTCCACAGCTCGGAATGCAGCACGAAGTTGATGGAGCCCAGCAGCATGAGCAGCATGAGCACCACCTCGATAGGGAACGAGTGGTAGTACATGATGCTCTGGCTCATGGGGGCGAAGCCGCCCGTCATGAATCCCGACACGGACAGCCAAAACGATTGAAGCACCGCGCGCAGCGGTTCCATGCCGATGGCCAGACACATGACCGAGAGGACGGCCGTGGCCGCGATGATGAACCCCATGCCGATCTTCGCGATGAACTGCGTGGTTTGCACGACGTTGGGCACCACGTGCTCGCTTCGACCCTCCGACGAGTACAGGCTCGCGCCGGAACGCTTGCCGAACAGGCCGAACGACAGCGCCACCACGATGAGGCCGAAGCCGCCCAGCAGATGCATCATGAAGCGCCACATGTTGTCGGCGTACGACAGATGGTCGAGGTCGATGACGATGCTCGCACCGGTGGTGGTTATGCCGGACACGCCGTCGAACAGCGCGTCGAGATAGTTGGCGTAGTGACCCGACATGAACAGCGGGATGCTGGCCACGACCGCGAGCACGATCCACGCGAACCCCGTGACGGCCAGCGCCTGCTGTCGGCCGAGCCGACCCGGCTCGATGCGCAGAAAGCGCAGCCCCGAGCCCAAGATGAGCGTTATGCCGATGGTGAGCAGGTAATGGGTCGCGGGCACCCACTCGCCGCATGCGATGGCCGTGAGCAGCGGCACGAGCAGCGCGATGGTGGAGAACAGCACGAGCACGCCCAGATAATGGCCGATGACGCGTATGTCATAGAGGGAGAATCGCTGCCACATGGCCTATCTCCGTCGAAGGTCGCCGCGCGCCGCGACCCGGCAGCCCGTCGTCATCCCGCCACAACCCGCACCAAGATAGTGAGCGTCCACAACAGCAGCAGGAAGCACACGAGAAACAGCAGCACGATACCGTACCCGATCAGCGGGGTGGTAAGGCGTTGCCGTATGCTCTGCTTCGAAGTGCGCATGCCGGTATTCTAGTACAAAAGCCCCGCGCGCGATACGCCCGGCACGGCAACACCGCGAAACGTTGATGCTACGCAAACGGAGCCGCGATCGCTCGCAGAGCGCAACTGCGGGCATTCCCAAGGCGCGAACTGCGAGGGACCGGACTTCCCCTGTCATCCTGAGCGAGCGAAGCGAGTCGAAGGATCGAGCCGCTAGCGACGAGATCCTTCGACTCCGGCGTTTGCGCTGCCTCCACTCAGGACGACAAGGGAGGGAAGCTAGTTTTCCAGCAGCAGGTCGTCGAGGGCGGTGGCGTCGAACTCCAGCGGCTGCTCCACCTTGCACTCGTAGTTGCCGTCGGCGTCGATGTCGATGAGCACGTGGCTGCGGTCGCGCAGCTGGCCTTCCACCACCTTCTGGGCGATGCGGTCCACGATCTCGCGCTGGATGAGGCGCTTCAAGGGACGGGCGCCGAAGATGGGATCGTAGCCGTCGATGGACAGGTGCTCCATGGCTGCCGGGGTCACGTCGAGCGTGACGCGGCGGTCGGCCAGGCGGTCGCGCACCTCTTCCAGCTGCAGGTCCACGATGGGCTCGATGTTCGTCATGTTCAGCGCGTTGAACACCACCACGTCGTCGATGCGGTTGATGAACTCGGGCCGGAACGTGGCGCGCAGGGCGCCGTCGATGGCCTGCTTCATGGCCTTCTCGTCTCCGTGCTCGGCGAACTCGCGGATGAACTGCGAGCCCACGTTGCTCGTCATGATGATGATGGCGTTCTTGAACGACACCACGCGGCCCTGGCCGTCGGTCAGACGGCCGTCGTCGAGCACCTGCAACAGGATGTTGAACACGTCCGGGTGAGCCTTCTCGATCTCGTCCAGCAAGATGACGCTGTACGGCTTGCGACGCACGGCCTCGGTCAGCTGGCCGCCCTCGTCGTAGCCCACGTATCCCGGAGGCGCGCCGATGAGGCGCTGCACGCTGAACTTCTCCATGTACTCGGACATATCGATGCGCACCATGGCCTTCTCGCTGTCGAACAGGTACTCCGCGAGCGCCTTCGCCAGCTCCGTCTTGCCCACGCCCGTGGGGCCCAGGAACAAGAACGAGCCGATAGGACGGTCGGGATCGGAAAGCCCCGCGCGGTTGCGTCGGATGGCGCCGGCCACCGAGGACACGGCCTCGTCCTGGCCCACCACGCGCTCGTGCAGCTTCTCTTCCAAATCAACGAGCTTCGCCATCTCGCCTTGCATCATCTTCTGCACGGGGATGCCCGTCCACGTGGACACGACCTCGGCGATCTCGTCGTCGGACACCTCCTCTTTGAGGATGGCGCCGTCCTGCTGCTTCACGTTGAGCTCTTCCTCGGCGGCATGCAAGCGCTGCTGCAGCTCGGGAATGCGGGCGTAGCGGATCTCGGACGCCTTCACCAGGTCGCCCTCGCGGGTGGCGCGCTCTTCCTCGAGCTGGGCCCCTTCGAGTTCGGACTTGAGGGCCTGGACGTTCTCGATGACGTCCTTCTCGTTCTGCCACTCGGCCTTGCGCTTGTCCAAGTCCTCCTGGGCGGCGGCGATGTCGCGACGCAGCGCTTCGAGGCGCTCCTTGGAGGCCTCGTCGCTCTCCTTCATCAGGGCCTGCTCCTCGATCTGCATCTGGGTGAGCTTGCGGTCGGCGGCGTCCACCTCCTCCGGCATGGAGTCGATCTCGATGCGCAGGCGGCTGGCGGCCTCGTCCATGAGGTCGATGGCCTTGTCGGGCAGGAAGCGGTCGGATATGTAGCGGTTCGAAAGCTCGGCTGCGGCCACGATGGCGGCGTCGGTGATGCGCACGCCGTGGTGGATCTCGTACTTCTCTTTCAAGCCGCGCAGGATGGCGATGGTGTCCTCGACCGAGGGCTCGGTCACCAACACGGGCTGGAAGCGGCGCTCGAGGGCGGCGTCCTTCTCGATGTACTTGCGGTACTCGTCAAGCGTCGTGGCGCCGATGGCGTGCAGCTCGCCGCGCGCGAGCGCGGGCTTGAGCATGTTGCCGGCGTCCATGGAGCTGTCGCCGGTGGAGCCGGCGCCCACGATGGTGTGCAGCTCGTCGATGAACAGGATGATCTGCCCCTCGCTCTGCTTCACTTCGCGCAAAACGGCCTTCAAGCGGTCCTCGAACTCGCCGCGGTATTTCGCGCCGGCCACCATGGAGGCCAAATCGAGCGCCACGATGTCGCGGTCCTTGAGCGAGGAGGGCACGTCGCCGGCCACGATGCGCTGGGCCAGGCCCTCGACGATGGCCGTCTTGCCGGTGCCGGGCTCGCCGATGAGCACGGGGTTGTTCTTCGTGCGGCGGCTGAGCACCTGGATGGTGCGGCGGATCTCCTCGGCACGGCCGATGACCGGGTCGAGCTTGCCCTCGCGGGCCTGCTGGGTGAGGTTCTGGCCGTACTGCTCCAAGGCCTCGAACTGCACCTTGTTCTGCTGGTCGGTCACGCGCGTGTCGCCGCGCAGCTCCTCGTAGGCCGCCTCGATGGTCTTGCGCGTCACGCCGGCCACGTTGAGGATCTTGCCCGCCGCGCCCTTGTCCTCGGAAAGGGCGATAAGTAGATGCTCGCTCGTGGCGTAGCTGTCGCCCAGTTTCTCGGCGATCTTCACGGCGTTGTCGATCACGTTCATGAGCGCAGGTCCCGGCACGCCGCTCATCATCATGCCGCCGCTGGCGCTCACCTTCGGCATGTGCAGTATCTCGTCGTCCACGTTGGCAAGCAGCTGGAACGGCTCGGCGCCGATGCGCTTGATGATGGCGGACAGGTTGTTCTCCTTAGACTCGAGCAGGGCCTTCAGCATGTGGATAGGCTCCGCTTGAGAAGCTTCCGCTTCGGAGGCGATGGTGATGGTTTGCTGCAGGGCCTCCTGCGCGGTAAGGGCTAATTTGTTCAGATTGCCCATGTTCATATAACGTTCCTCCTTCGCTTTCGTCCAATGGCAAAAGCCGAGAATGCAGTGGTTACGGCAGACGCCGCAGGGCCGTGGTTATGTCGGAGGCGCGCACGAGCGAGTTCACGCTCTCGCGCGTTTCCAACTCGTGCACGCGATCGGCCAAGCGGCGCACGCGCTTGTGCAGGTCGTCCAGCTCGGTATCGCGCTCGTCCAAGCGTCCCTGGAGGTCCAGGATGCGGATGACGCCGGCCAGGTTGATGCCCTCGCCGGTGAGCTCGTTGATGAGCTCGAGCCGCTCGATGTCGGCCTGCGAGTACATGCGCGTGTTGCCGCTCGTGCGTTGGGGCGTGACGAGGCCCTTCTGCTCGTAGGTGCGCAGCGTCTGCGGGTGCACGCCGGCGAGCTGGGCGGCCACGCTTATCATGTAGAGCGGCCGGTTGCGGTCGTTCCGATCGTTCATTGCCAGCTCCTCACGTCGTCCGTCGTGGCCGCCAGGAAGTCCTCCATGGCCTTCTTCTGGCCGTCGTTCATGTTCTTCGGCACCTGCACGTCTATCTTCACCTTCAAGTCGCCCGTGCCTTCGCCTTTCACGCGCGGGGCGCCCTTGCCCTTGATGTTGAGCACGGTCTCGTCCTGCGTGCCGGCCGGCACCTTCACGCGCACCTTCGTGCCGTCGGGCGCGGGAACCACGATGCTGGCGCCCAAGGCGGCCTCCGCCACGGTCACGGGAACGCTCACCTCCACGTCGGCGCCCTTGCGCGCGTAGTAGGGATGCTCGTCGATCTTCGTTGTGATGAGCAGGTCGCCCGCCGCGCCGCCGTTCTCGCCGGGGCCGCCCTTGCCCTTGAAGCGCAGCCGCCCGCCGTCCACGGCGCCGGCCGGGATCTTCACGGTGAGCGTCTCTTTGTCGGCCCTTCCGGGAACGCGCACGGTCACAAGCTTCTCGGCACCCTTGAACGCCTCGTCGAACGACACGTTCAGCGTCACGTTCATGTCCTGGCCCTTGCGCGGGCGCGGCTGGCGTGCGCCGCCTCCGAAGCCCGACAGGTCGCCGAAGTCCCAATCGCTTCCGAAAGCGCCTTCGCCGTGGCGGATGCTCTCCAGGATGTCGGCCCAGCTGCCGAACCCGCCGCCTCCGCCGCCGAAGATGTCCTCGACGTTCACGTTGCCGCCACCGCCCCAACCTTGGGGGATGTGGTTCTCGTTCGCGGTTCCGTACTGGTCGTACAGCTTGCGCTTCTTGTCGTCGGACAGCACTTCGTACGCTTCGTTGAGCTCCTTGAACTTCGCCTCGTCGCCACCCGTGTCGGGATGGTGCTTGCGGGCGAGCTTGCGGAACGCCTTCTTTATCTCGTCGGCCGTGGCCGTGCGTGGAACGCCCAGCGTCTTGTAATAGTCGGGAGTCGCCGCCATGCGCTCCACCTCCTTTTCAATCGGACGGGACTTCGAAAGGTCGTCTGCATCGCCTTGAAGCCCCCGTTGCTTCCATTGTCGTCAAACCCGTTTCTACGCGGAAGCGGGCCTTATATCCGCCCGCTTCCGCCTGCCTCTATTTCTTGTCGTTGCCGCCTTCGTCAGGCGTCTTCTCGCGTTTCGGACCTCCGCTGGTCACGGTCACCATGGCTGGTCGCAAGACTTTCGATCCCATCTTGTAACCTTTCTGGTAAACCTCGGCCACCGTCTCGTCGGGCACGCCGGCGTCGTCGACCGTCGCCACGGCTTGCGCCTCGAGCGCGTCGAACGCCTCGCCCTGCGGGTCGATGATCTCCACGCCGTCTTTCTTCAGCACGTCGACCATCTTCGTGTGCACGGCGCTTACGCCGTCCAGCAAACCCTGCTCGCCGTTCTTCGTCGCGTAGTCGATGGTGCGCTCGAAGTCGTCCAGCACGGGAAGCAGGCTCGACACCAGCTTCTCGGCAGCGCGGGCTTTCTCCGCCTCGCGCTGCTCCGTGGTGCGGCGGCGGTACGTGTCCCACTCGGCATGCAGCCGAAGGAACTTGTCCTGCCATTCCGCGGCCTCGGCCTTCGCGGCAGCCACTTGCTCGCTGTCGGACGGCTGGGCGTCCATCGGCTCTCCTTCGAGGGCGGCCTCCGCCTCGGCCACGATGCGCTCGGCATCGCTGCCCGCGGCCGACCCGTTCGGGTCGGCCGCCTGGGCGGTGGCGCCGGGCTCAGAGGAGGGGGAAGAGGAGCCGGCGCCCGTGTCGGCGGGGTTCGCGGAGGATCGAGAAGCCTCGGCCCCTCCGCGCGTGTCTTCAATAGGGATGTTCTTGCCTTCGCCGCGCGGCGAGCGCCCCGGCGAGGGTGTGCTCGGCTTGGCCATGACGTTACTTCCCTTCCTTGCCGTCGTTCTCGTCGACGACCTCGTAGTCGGCCTCGATGGTGTCGTCGGCCGGAGCCGTCTCGGCGGCGGCAGCGGCGGCGCCGTCGGCCGCGCCCTGCGTGGAGTACACGACCTCGGCCAGCTTGTAGCCCGCCTGCTGCATCTTCTCGGTGGCAGCCTTGATGGCATCCAGGTCGGAGCCCTCGAGCGCGCTCTTAGCCTCGGTGATAGCCTCCTGCGCGGCGCTCTTCACGTCCTCGGGGGCCTTGTCGCCCACTTCGGACAACGTCTGCTCGGTGGCGTTCACCAGCGCGTCGGCGTTGTTGCGGATCTCGACTTCTTCCTTGCGCTTCTTGTCTTCCTCGGCATGCTGCTCGGCGTCCTTCACCATGCGCTCGACCTCGTCGTCGTTCAACGCGGTGGAGCCGGAGATGGTGATCTGCTGCTGCTTGCCGGTGCCCAGGTCCTTCGCAGACACGTTCACGATGCCGTTGGCGTCGATGTCGAACGTGACCTCGATTTGCGGAACGCCGCGGCGCGCGGCCGGGATGCCGGTGAGCTGGAACTTGCCCAGCGTCTTGTTGTCGCCGGCCATCTGGCGCTCGCCTTGCAGCACGTGCACCTCGACGGACGTCTGGTTGTCGGCGGCCGTGGAGTAGATCTCGGTCTTGCGCGTGGGGATGGTGGTGTTGCGGTCGATCATCTTCGTCATCACACCGCCCATGGTCTCCACGCCGAGCGACAGCGGGGTCACATCGAGCAGCAGGATGCCCTCGACGTCGCCGGCCAGCACGCCGCCCTGGACAGCCGCGCCCATGGCCACGACCTCGTCCGGGTTCACGGACATGTTCGGCTCTTTGCCGGTGAGCTTCTTCACGATGTCCTGCACGGCGGGCATACGGGTGGAGCCGCCCACGAGGATGACCTCGTCGATATCGCCGGCCGCCAGACCCGCGTCCTTGAGCGCCTGCTCCACAGGCTTCTTAACGCGGTCGAGCAGGTCCTTCGTGATGCGCTCGAACTCGGCGCGCGTCAGCGTGTAGTCCAAGTGCTTCGGGCCGGAGGCGTCGGCCGTGATGAACGGCAGGTTGATGTTGGCCTGCGTGGTGGAGGACAGCTCCATCTTCGCCTTCTCGGCAGCTTCCTTCAAACGCTGCAGGGCCATCTTGTCCTGGCGCAGGTCGATGCCGTTCTCGGCCTTGAACTTGTCGGCCAGCCAGTCGATGATGCGCTGGTCCCAGTCGTCGCCGCCCAGGTGGTTGTCGCCTGCGGTGGCCGCAACCTCGAACACGCCGTCGCCCAGCTCGAGCACGGACACGTCGAACGTGCCGCCGCCCAGGTCGAACACCAGGATCTTCTCGTCCTTGTTCGTTTTGTCAAGGCCGTAGGCCAGCGCCGCCGCCGTGGGCTCGTTGATGATGCGGAGCACTTCGAGACCCGCGATCTTGCCGGCGTCCTTCGTGGCCTGGCGCTGCGCGTCGTTGAAGTACGCGGGCACCGTGATGACGGCCTGCGTCACCGGGGTGCCGAGCTGCTTCTCGGCGTCGTTCTTCAGCTTCTGCAGCACCATGGCGGAGATTTCCTCCGGGGTGTAGTCCTTGCCGTCGATGTCGACGACCGCGCGGCCGTCCTTGCCCTTCTGCAGCTTGTAGCTCACGGTCTTGCGCTCTTCCGGCGTCTCGTCGAACGAGCGGCCGATGAAGCGCTTCACGGAGGACACGGTGTTCTCCGGGTTGGTGACCGCCTGGTTCTTCGCGGCCTTGCCGACGACGCGCTCGCCGTCCTTGCGGAAGCCTTCGACGGACGGCGTGGTGCGATCGCCTTCCGCGTTCACGAGAATTTCGGGCTCGGAGCCCTCCATGACCGCCATGGCGGAGTTCGTGGTGCCCAAGTCGATGCCGAGAATCTTAGCCATTATCGTTCCTCTCTGTTGGAGTTGTTACCTAGTTCGTCGTGCTCGGTGGTTCGCGTTCTATGCAAAGAGGCGCGCTTTCGCGCACCCGTTCGCCGTCCGAACATCGGGCGGCGGCGTTGAGCTCTTTGCCACTCAATCTTCTTTCGACGTTTTGCACTATATAATCTAAGTCTCTTGTTGTCAAGTTATTTCATATATCAATGTAGATGTTTTGTAACAATGCAAACTATACTCATGCCGAAGCGATGCGGGCGGCGCGATAGCGAGCGTTACGGCCCTTGCATGCGTTCGTTTACTACACGATTCCCGAACGGTCCGCATGTGTGCGAAGGATGGAGGGAAGCCGCCTGAACGTAAAAGAGCCCCCGCTCCGTTCGGAAGCGGGGGCTCTTCGGCCGATTGGGTATCGCCGGATACCCTGCGACGAGCGCTAGTCTTCGACGACCTCCGGGATGGCGCCCATGGGGCACTCCTCGACGCAGTCGCCGCATGCGATGCAGGCGTCCTCGTTCACGACGTCGGCCTTGCCGGCAACCACTTCGAGCACTTCCTGCGGGCAGGCGTCAACGCAGATACCGCAGCCAATGCACTCATCGGCATCGATAACCGGGTGAGACATGTCATTCTCCTTCTCGTCCGAAAACCCGCGGAACACGGGCAACTTCCCCAAAAACTTACTGCCCGCAAGATACCATGGTTCCCTGCAAATGCAAGAAAAAACGACGATTTTTCAGGGTGCGGTATAAAAATGTTCACCAGCACGTCGCAGGCCGCCCGCCAAAGCGGGCCGCGCTTGCGAACCGCGCTAGCAAATCCTCGGCAGCTGTTCGCCTACGAGCATGTCCAAGATGCGCGTTCCGCCGAACGCCGTGCGCAGGAACACCTTCGAACCTCGATCGGGCTGCGAAGCGGCCACTTCGCCGATGACGGCGGCGTCGGCTCCGTAGCGGTTCGCGCGCATGGCAGCGAGCGCGGCGTCGGCCTCTTCGGCCGCCACCACGCACACCATCTTGCCTTCGTTCGCCACCTGCAGCGGATCGTAGCCCAGCATCTCGCAGGCTCCAAGAACCGCCGGCTTCACCGGCACGGCGTCTTCGTCGACCGTGATGTCGGTGCCCGACTGCGCAGCCAGCTCGTTCAGCGTGGAGGCCAGGCCGCCGCGCGTGGGGTCGCGGAAGCAGCGCGTATGCGGCGCGGCCGCCAGCACTTCCGCGATAAGGTGGTTGAGCGGAGCGGCATCGCTTTCCAAATCGGACGAGAAGGACAGCGACTCGCGGCAGCTCATGATGGTGATGCCGTGATCGCCCAGCGTGCCGGTGACGAGCACCTTGTCGCCGGGGCGGCACTGGGCGCCGCCCAGCTCCACGCCTGGGGCGAGCGTGCCCACGCCGCTCGTGTTGATGAACACGCCGTCGCCGTGGCCGCGGTTCACCACCTTCGTATCGCCCGTGACCAGCGCGACGCCCGCCTCGCGCGCGCATTCCGCCATGGAGGAGCAGATGCGCTTGAGGTCCTCGATGGGAAAGCCCTCTTCCAAGATGAAGCCGCAGCTGAGGTAGCGCGGCGTCGCGCCGCTCGTGGCCACGTCGTTCACCGTGCCGCACACGGCCAACCGTCCGATGTCGCCGCCGGGGAAGAAATGGGGCGTTACCACAAAGCTGTCGGTGGAGAAAGCCAGCCGCTCGCCCGATGCCGGCGTCGGCAAAACGGCGGCATCGTCGCCGCGTAGAAGCTCGTCGCCCGCATAGGCGGCGAAGAACACGTCGTCGATGATGCGCTTCATCATCGTCCCGCCGCTGCCGTGGCCGAGCATGACCGTGGTGTCCATAAAGCTCCAATCATCGAACTTTGTCATCCTGAGCGGAGCCGCGCAGCGGCGCGGTCGAAGGATCCCGTGCGGCGTTAGCAGGAGATATCATGGCTAACGCCGCACGGGATCCTTCGACTTCGGCCTACGGCCTTCGCTCAGGATGACAACACACTATATATGCTGCCCGGTGGTGGTGACCACCAAGCGGCCGTTCTTCACGCCCTTCGTGCCCAGGATGAGGTTCGCGATATCCTGCACGAGGCCCGTCTCGCCGCGCAACACGATGACTTCGAGGCAGTTGTGCTCGTCGAGGTGCACGTGCATGGACGACACGATGGAGTCGAGGTATTCGTGCTGGATGGCGTGCAGCTTCTCCTGCAAGTCGCTGGCGTGGTGGCTGAACACGATGGTGAGCGTGCCCATGACCTCCGTGCCGGGCGTCGCGCATTCCTCTTCCACAAGCGCATCGCGCACCAGATCGCGCACGACTTCGCTGCGATTCTTCGCCAGGCCGCGACGCGCGACGAGCCGGTCGAACCGCACGAGCAGGTCCTCGGGCATCGCCACCGAAAATCGCATGAGGTCGTTGCTCATGAGCGCGCCTTAGACCAGGTTGACGGTGACGCCGCCAGCTGCCTCGGCGTCATCCTCGAGCGCGTCTTTCGCCTCGTCGAGCAGCGCGCGCACGTCGTCGAGCATCGCCTGGGCGGCGTGCATCTTCTCGGACACGGTGGCGAAGCCGGCGTCGCCCGCCATATGTCCCAGCGTGTGCGCCCAGCGGCGCTCCAGCTTCAGGTGGTCGTCTATCTGCTCGATCATCTGCTCGAATTGCCCGGTGTTCACTCCGTTGGTGCACATAACATGCCTCCTGTATCGTTTTGCGGCGACCGCCCATACGTGCGTCGCCGTTTCCGTTTGTTCTTGCTATCATGATCGTTATACGTGGAACGCCCGGCGACTGCAAGGGACAGTGTGAAAAATTCCGCAAAAGGTAACATGTACGAGGCGACGCTCGAAGAGACGCGGGAGCTGTTCGCGCCCTATCTGGAAGGCGCGCCCTCCGGCGTGGTGTGCGTCGTTGCGGCGCGGACGCTCGGCGACCAGGCGCGAGGAGCCCTTGAAAGCTCGGCGGCGGCGCTGGGATACGGACGCTCCTGCTGCATGTACGCCACGTTGCGCCCCGTGCATGCGGAAGACGATGCTGCGCTCGACAGCCAGGCGCTGTTCTTGCTGATGGAAGGGCTTGACCCGCTGGTCGTTGTCGCGGCCGACGCCGAGGCGGCCCGGGCGCTCGGCGGCGCGTACCGGCAAGACGTTCCCGTCGACGCGCCCTGCCGCCTGTTCGGCCGCGACGCCGTTGCGTTCGCCTCGTTCGAAGGCATGCTGGACGATCCGCAGAGCAAGCAGACCGCCTGGGCCCTGCTGAAGAAGCTGCCGAGGTTCGGCGAACGCTAGAGGCAGGTTTGCGTCGAGCGCCGCCGGGGGCTTAGCGACTGCTGCAGGTTGGCCGACACCCTTGCCTTGAGCGGGTCGAGCCGCTTCGCTCGACCCGCATTTCCACGGTGCGCTTACGCGGTCACCACGCGTTCGGCAGCGTCCAGCAGGTCGCGCACCTCATCCACCGTCTCGGCCTCGGCGTACACGCGCACGAGCGGCTCGGTGCCGGAGGGGCGCATCATCACCCATGCGTCGCCCTCCAGGTAGAACTTCACGCCGTCGCGGCGGTCGACGTCCACGACCTTCTTGCCGCACACCTCGTCGGGCGCGTAGCCGGGCACGACGCTGGCACGGAAGTTCGCCATCTGCTCCTCGGTGATCTTGAGACCGCGGCGCTCGAACTCCAGCTTGCCCACCTTCTCGAACATGTCGTCCACCAGCTGGCCCAGGCTCATGCCGCGCTGCGCCATGGTCTCGGCCAGGAGCAGCGCCATGAGCAGGCCGTCGCGCTCCATCACATGGCTGGGGATGCCGATGCCGCCCGACTCCTCGCCGCCCAGCATGACGTCGCCCTTCTCCATCTCGGCGTAGATCCACTTGAAGCCCACCGGCGTGCTGGTGAGCTCCAGCCCCAGGCGCTTGCACTGGCGCGCGAGCATGGCAGATGCCGTGATGGTGGACACCACGCGGCCGTGTTGGCCTTTGTCCTCGGCCAGGTGGGAAACGAGCAGCGTGATGATGCGGTGCGGGTTCACGAAGTTGCCGCGCTCGTCCACCGCGCCGATGCGGTCGGCGTCGCCGTCGTTGATGAACCCGGCGTCGAAGCCCAGCTCGGGCACCTTGGCGATGCAGCGGTCGACCCAGGGCGGAATGGGCTCGGGGTGCAGGCCGTCGAACGTGGGGTCCTCGGCGTTGTTGATCTCGCACACCTCCACGCCCAGGTCGCGCAGCAAACCGGCGAGGTGCTTGCGGCCCGCGCCGTACAGCGGGTCCACCACCACGCGCAGCCCCGCCTTGCGGATGGCGTCGGCGTCGACGCCCTGTTTGAGGGTGTCGAGATAGGCGGTCATGAGGTCGGTTTCCTCGCAGGTCCCGCGCGCGTCGGTGGCGGTTTCGGGCAGCATGGCCTCCACGCGGTCGGTGAACTCCTTGCCTGCCGCGCCGCCGTCGGCCATGCGCAGCTTCACGCCCAGGTACTCGGCCGGGTTGTGGCTGCTGGTGAGCATGATGCCGCCCACCGCGTCGGCGTCCTGCGCCACCGACCAGCACAGCGTGGGCGTGGGGCAGTAGTCCTGCGTGAGCAGCGCGCGGAAGCCGTGGGCCGCCGCGACCTCGGCTGCGAGGCGCGCGTAGGCGTGCGCGTCTTGGCGGCAGTCGTGCCCCACGATGAGGGTGCCGGGGGCGTCGGCCGCACGGCCGGCCGCAACGGCGTCCTCCTTGAAGATGCGGGCCGCCGCGTCGACGACGCGCACCAAGTTGTCGTTCGTGAAATCTTCGCCGATGATGGCGCGCCATCCATCGGTGCCGAAGTGTATGTCTGCCACTGGTTGTCCTTTCCACATGGGAAGCTTCGGGGGCGAGTAGAAAACCTCGCTCGCCATGTTCTCGTATTATAGTCAATGGCTTCGGCGCGCGGCCGAATCTAGCCAAGTCGATGCAGGATCATCATCGACCTCGCAAAAACATCGGGAAAACCCAAGGCGAAGCGAAGGACCCGAAAAAATCCGAAGGACCGGAAGAGTCCGAAGAGTCCGAAGGATCAGAAAAACCGAACTCAATTTTTCAGTGATCAAAAAATCATCGTCGTTATTTGGCGATCGGAACAGCATCGCTGACTTTTGTCGATCGAAGAACCATCGTCCGTTTTTGTGGTGCTCGGGGAATCGTCATCGTTTTTGCGATGCTCGAGGTTGGGAAGTCGCCGTCCATTTTTTGGTGGTTGAGAAACTCATTGCTGTTTTTTCGGCTGTCTTTTTTGGATGCCGATTTTCGAAGCGCAGCTCCTTTTTGGTTCCGAAAATATCATGCCGAGACTTCGAGCACTTCCTTGAAGGACAGCTCAGAAGCGATGGCTCTAAGGATGTGATTCCCCCGACGCGGCGCCGGAATGTTTCACGTGAAACGAAGGCTGAACGCAGATCGAGGCCGCAGGGGGGAGCGCGGCCTCGATCTGGACGAGTGAAGAGAGAAAGAGTGGAGGAGTTTTTCTCTTGCTCGCGGCATATCTTATCGGACTAATTATACTTTGTCAAGAATATCTTTATGTTCGGATAAATAATAGTTCATGTGTGTTGCGCAAGCGTTACGCCTCGTTAGCTACTGTGTTGCTTTCGACGAGGACGTTCCTCACCCGCTTCGTTGCCGTTACAATATCCGCGACGGACAAGCTCACACGCGGCGCAGCGGCGCCGGAAACGAAAGCGAGAATTGCCATGGCGAACAAGAGCCTTGCGAAGGATCATGCCGACACCTGCGTACTCGTCACCGGGGGCGCCGGCTTCATCGGCAGCCACACGTGCGTCGAGCTGCTGAACCAGGGATACCGCGTGGTCGTGGTGGACGATCTGAGCAATTCGAGCGAAGTCGCGCTCGACCGCGTGCGGCGCATCACCGGCGTGGACGACGACCGGCTCGCCTTCTACGAGGCGAACGTGCTCGACCGCGCGGCGCTCGCGCAGGTTTTCGAAGAGCACGACGTCGACGCCATCATCCACTTCGCTGGTTTCAAGGCCGTGGGCGAAAGCGTGCAGAAGCCGCTTGAGTACTACTGGAACAACTTCGCCGGCACGCTCGTGCTGTGCGACGTGGCGCGTGACCACGGCGTGAAGAACATCGTGTTCTCGTCGAGCGCCACTGTGTATGG
Organism: Gordonibacter massiliensis (ex Traore et al. 2017); assembly: GCF_019731765.1. Taxonomy (NCBI): domain Bacteria; kingdom Bacillati; phylum Actinomycetota; class Coriobacteriia; order Eggerthellales; family Eggerthellaceae; genus Gordonibacter; species Gordonibacter massiliensis (ex Traore et al. 2017). The sequence goes on from NZ_JAASIO010000001.1 coordinate 253,306, forward strand.
CGAGCCCGAGTTCATCCCCATAACCGAGGATTGCCCGAAGCACGAGGCCACCAACCCGTACGGCCAGACGAAGAGCATGCTCGAGCAGGTGCTCACCGACCTGTACGTGGGCGACAACGAGTGGAACGTCGTGCTGCTGCGCTACTTCAACCCCATCGGCGCGCATGAGAGCGGCCTGATCGGCGAGGACCCGAAGGGCATCCCGAACAACCTGCTGCCCTACGTGGCGCAGGTGGCCGTGGGCAAGCTGGAGCGCGTGGGCGTGTTCGGCGACGACTACCCCACCCACGACGGCACGGGCGTGCGCGACTACATCCATGTGGTCGATTTGGCGCGCGGGCATGTGGCGGCGCTCGACTGGATGGGCGGCAAAGTGGGAACCGGCAAGGCCGACACGCTCGGCACCCTCGCCGGAGAGCCGGCCGACGATGGCACGCGCCGCGGCGTGGATATCTTCAACCTGGGCACGGGCACCGGCTCGAGCGTGCTCGACGTCATCCATGCCTTCGAGCGCGCGTGCGGCAAAACGCTGCCCTACGAAGTGAAGCCGCGCCGCGCGGGCGACGTCGCGGTGAATTACGCCGCTTGCGACAAAGCCCGCGAGGAGCTGGGATGGACGGCCGAGTACGACCTCGAGCGCATGTGCGCCGACGGTTGGCGTTGGCAGTCGCAGAACCCGAACGGCTACGCCACGGCCTAACGCGCGGAAACGCGAAGCGCTTCGCCGCGATTGCAAGGCCCTCGGCACACGAGCCGGGGGCCTTGCCTTTTGCGGGGCCCCGGGTTAACGGTGCGTCCGCTTTTCCTGGTACATGGCGCGGTCGGCGGCGTCGAACAGCTCTTGATACGTCGTTCCATCGCCGGGATAGCGCGCCACTCCCACGCTGAGGGTGACCGGTACGCCCATATCGCGCGAAACGATGGCCAGGCGGTCGCGAAGCGCCGTGCGCTTCGCCGCGATGGCATCCGCGTCCTCGGCGCCCGCCGCGAACGCGACGAACTCGTCGCCGCCTACGCGCCCCACAGGATCGTCGCGACGGAACACGTCGAACAACGCTTCCGCGATGGCAACCAGGGCCTGGTCTCCCATGCTGTGCCCGCAGCTGTCGTTGATCTGCTTGAAGCGGTCCACGTCGATCACGAACAACAGCCCGCGATCATGCTGGAGGAGCGCCTCGGCGATCCGCTCCTCCGCGGTGACCTTGTTGAGCGCTTTCGTCAACCCATCCATCTGGGAGCGCATGGTAAGCTGCTCTTCCAAAGCGCGCTGCTGGGTGACGTCGACCATTTTCCCCACGACGGCGTACGGTTCGGAACCTTCGTACAAATACCGGAAGGTGATCGAGAACCAGCGGTACTCGCCGGTGAGCACGCGCACGCGGACGGTGGACTCACGCGTCTCGCCCGGCGGCGACGGATGCTTCAACACCTGGTCGATCTCGGCAAGATCGTCTTCGTGGAAGTCGACGAGTTTCAGATCCCGTTCCAGATAGCGCTCCCGTCGCAGGCTGTCGAGCGCAAACACGTTGCGGGCGTTGGGAGTTAGCTCCAAAACGTCGTCGGCGTAGGAGTACTCGAACAGCACCGTGTCGGAAAACTCCGCGAGCACCGCGTAGCGCTCGGCCTCCCGCAGCGCGCGACGCCGAAAACGGCCGATGACGAGCGCCACCACGATGCAGGAGATGGTGCTGACAACGATGAGCGCCGCTCCGGCGAGCACGGTGTCTTGCAAAATGACCTGGGAGTGCTCGGCGATCGTGTTCTCTTCGGTGAAGTTGACGATGGTCCAATCGTTCACGTTGAGCCGCACGGACGTGAAGAACAGCATCTTGTCGTCACGCTGCCCGATGGACACCGTGGCGACATCGTGCTCGTTTTCCACGTTTGCACGCATCTCTTCCACGGTGGGGTCAGAGAACCCGTTGTCGCGCAGAACGTCGTACAGGTTAAGGCCGTCGTAGGCCTCCGACTCTCCCGAGTCGATGATGATGGTGCCGTCGCCCTTCATGAGCACGGATCCCAGCAGTATCACCTGCGATTTGATCTGGTTGGTCTCGATGAGGGTGTGCGCATCGACCACGCTGCGCAATACGCCCACGACTTCGCCGTCTTTCGTCACCGGTTCGGCGATGCTGTAGAAATACCCGTCCAACCGGTTCGACTTGCGAACCTCCGATACCACGTCCTGACCGGCCTCGAGCATCCTGAGCGTTTCCCTATCTCTCGCGTGCTCGGAGGATTCGTCAACCCCCTCTTCGAGCGACGCGATCGAGGAGTACGTCACCCGATATGACCCGCGCTCGTTCCAGGTATCCAGAAACTTCGAGAACGCCTCACCTTCGGGATCGACGTCGGACGACTCCGCCAACGTTCTGATAGTCGATATCGTGTTGCGGATCTCGCTCATCGACGATTCCACTTCGACCTTCTGCGCCGTGGTGAAATCGTTCATCCCCTCACTCGACATCTTGTAGAACTCGCTGTTCAGAGACGCGGAGTACGCAGAGAACACACCGTAGATGATAAGCCCCACAACAAGGATCGGCGCAGCGAAAAGGATGACCGACCGCGGAGAGTCGAACAGGCGGCGCAGAACATGCCGCCTGCCTAACACATTGTCGCCAAGTTTTCCCATCTACGGATTGTTTCCTCGCTATTGATAGCCAACCTGAGAACGCAAGGGTTCCCGGCCGTCGACTGCATCGCGGAATCGTCAGTATGCCTCGAACAGATAGAAAAAACAAGCCTGAAGGAAGACGAGGCTGTTTCGTTACGCGCCGTTTCGCCTGCCACCGAGTAGGCGGCGGCAGGCAGGAGTGCGGTCGGTTCGAGCGCAAGGTTTTAGGAGAGGCGCGAAGCCGCAGCCGAAGAACCTTGCATTATAATGAAATCGCTCCCGATAAGAGAAAAGACGATGCCAGCTTTGACTTCCCCACGTCCACTGACTGCACGCTCCAAAATTCGGCTGCTCGGAAAGCCGTCGACCATGCTTGTAGCATTGCTCTCGATTTTCTTCGCCGGAACCGGTGTGCTTGGGACAATTGGCTGGTCGGCATACCAGTCGGGAACTTTCGCCCTTGACGAATCGTTGGCGAAGGCGCTTGTTGCCGGGCTTCCGTTTGCCCTATTCTGCGCGATCGCCTGCTTCTTTGCACTCCTCACCGTGTTCTCCCGCCTGAAATACCGCTCGGAGCTTCGCATCGAGAACCCAGACTCGGCTTCGACCGACGAGAACGAACGGAAACACGCAGCCGCTCGAAAGGGCATCGCTTTCTTCACAGGCTCGTGGTCGGTGCGATGCGTTGCGAGAACCGCACTGCTCGTGCTCGTCTGTTGGATTCCCTATCTCGTGTTGTACGCGCCAGGCGTTCTCACGTTTGACCCCCTTTGGTCTATCATGCAATGCTTCGGATCGGGTGCCCTTCCCATGATCACGCCCCTGGACGGCGGAGGGGCGTTCAGCGCCCACAAGCCTCTTGTACATACGTGGATATTGGGCGGCTTTTTGCTGGCGGGCAACGCGTTCGGCAGTCAAACGATCGGATTGTTCCTCTACGTGCTTCTGCAGTGCGTCTGCATGGCAGCTTCCTTGGCCGCTGCCTGTTGCTACCTTGCGAAGCTGGGCGTTTCGTGGCGCGTGCGATGCGGCGCCCTGGTGTTTTGCGCGGCGTTCCCTTTCATCCCCCTCTATGCCGTGAACTGCTTCAACGACGTCATGTTCAGCTGGATATACCTTTTGTTCCTCATAGCCACCATCGAGGTGGTGAGAACCCGAAGCACCGTTTTGCATCGCGTCGGGTTCACTGCCACGTATGCCTTTCTAGGCGTGGCGCTCGCCTGCACGAAAAATCCGGGAATATACTTGGTGCTGATAACGGTGGCCATCGAAGCCCTCGTCTACCGACGAAACCTGATTCGATTCGCCATCCCCTTCTTCACCCCCCTTTTGATTTCAGCCTTCGTTTTGCCGATGTTCGTCTACCCCGCCGCAGACGTCGTCAGCGGTTCGAGCAGCGAGGCTTTGGGGCCGCTCTATCAATCGACCGCCGCGTACGCGAACCGTTATCCCCAGGAGATAACCGACGACGAGCGCTCTGCGATAAATGCGGTTCTGGAATACGATGCCTTGAGCAGCACGTACGATCCCGTCACTCAGGACCCCGTCAAGACGCTCCAGCGAACGGAAGCGACCGGCGAGGACAAACTGCGCTACTTCGCCGCGTGGGTCCACATGGGAATGAAACATCCCGAAATCTACCTCGTGTCCATCGGCCTGGTACCCATGCCCTTTTGCTGTCCTTCGGCTGAATTCACCTATTACGACAACAGCGCACCGACCACGATCGACTATTACCTTGAAGGCTTCGATTCCCCATCCCCCCAGCTTGCGCAGGCAATGGCGCACCTCGATGTGAACGAGAACCCCGCATTCGACGAAGCCCGAACGACGCTGAGAACAGCGCTTTCGACCGTGGGGAGCATCCCCGTGCTGGGATGGCCGCTGGGGCTTGGATTCTGGGCCTCCTGGGTACCTCTATTCTGCGTAGTCGGAATCTGCGTATCCCGGAGACGCTGGACGCCCACTCTTGTGCCCACCTTCCTCTCGGTCGCCCTGCTCGCCCTTTCACCTTGGGCGATGGCGCGTTATGCGCTGCCCTTGGTGCTTTCGGCCCCCTTGCTCATCGGAGTCTTGTATGCGCGCATCGAACCCTATCCACCTTCGGCTACGAACTGAAGAGGGACTATGCGACATGCAAGAGGTATCGTCGGCTTCGAGGAACCTCCCTTGCGGCTTGTGTGGAAAATAGACCTAAACCGGGACGATAGACCTGAAAAGCGGCAGGCTTCGCTTCCGCATGAGCGGAAAGAACTGCGTTGAACGACACGGTGCGCTTTGGCAGGTCGACGCTATGCGTCGCGATGTCGAATAGGCCGCCTATGCGGCGTAACCCGCTCCGTCGTTGCTCGAGGGGTAGTCGTTGCCGCCGTAATCCTCGTAGCCTTCAGAGTAATCGTACCCTGAATCGTAATCGGATCCGCCGCCTTGCGTTTGCGAACCGTAATTCGGTTCATAGTTGGGTTCGTAGTCCTCGCTGTACGCCTCGCTATAATAACCAGTGTTCCCCGAGCCAGTCGAGCCCAAGTGCGAACTCGAAGATCCCGTTGAGCCTGTTCCATTAGAGTAGCCGCCCGGTCCCGAGCCGGTAACACCCACGATACCGCTCGGATCACCGCCTTCCTCGATCGTCTTTATCATCTGCTTCGTAGCGGTGGGATCGTTTAGAACGTACGATTGACCGTCAACCAATTGATCCATAAAGACGGTCGGCACCATGGCCGAATACACCGTCAGGCCTCCTTTGTCTTTGAACTGCTGGGCCAAGGCGACGATATCGGTAACGGAAAGGTCTGTGGACACGCACTTCGCAGCGCTTTGGATAATGCCGGGAAGTTCGGTGACGGGCAGTTCGAGCACTTTGTTCACTATGGCCATGATCAGCGCACGCTGGTTGGAGGTACGTGTGAAGTCACCGTCAGCGTAAGCACGGCTTCGAGCGAACACCAATGCTTCTCTACCGTTTAGATGATGCATCCCCTCTTCGAGAATGACAGGCTCGGCGTTTGGATCCCATGAGCTGTTATCCGCATCGGGGTCATCTATGCGCTCCGTCACCTCAACGTCGACGCCGCCCACGGCATCGACCAAATCGATCAAGTTGTCGAAGTTCACCTCAGCATAATGCGAAATGTCCACATTGAGCAACTGACTAGCTTCCCTGATGGTAGCCGATACCCCTCCGTAATTGAAGGCGGCGTTGAACTTCGCACGCCCTACATCGTCGATCTCGATCATGGTATCGCGAGGAATGGAAAGAAGGGAAACCTGGTTCCTCGTGGGGTCAACGTACACGACGATGTTCGTATCGGAACGCGCGCCGTCCTCGTCGCTGCCCGCTCGCTCATCAGAGCCCACGAGCAGCATGTAAAACGGTTCGTCGAAGCTTTTCTTCGGAGCGAGAACGTCTTGGATGGCCTGCATCTCCTCCGACGTCTTGTTACCGGAAAGCTCGCTGTTGATGGAGTTGACGTACAGGGCGAACGCCGTGCCGCAGCCGACGACGGCTACGAGAACGGCGGCGAGCACGCCGATGGCGATTTTCTTGCCGCGCCCCATGCGCCTGCCCGCGTTGCGGGAGTACTGGGGGTTGTTGCGGGAGTACTGGCTTGCCGCCGTTTGCCGCGAGTACGCGGTGTTGGCGCTGCGTCCCTGGCTGCCGGGCGTGTAGGCCGACCGATACGCCGAAGGGCTCGCCTGCTGCCCGCCCCGGGAGAACTGCTCGGCCGTCCCCCGCGAGGCGATGCGCCCCGACTGGGCCGCTTTCGCCGAGCGAACGGCGCGCGCGGACTGAGGGGCGCGCGACGAGCGCGCGACCGGTCGGTTGGTGCGAGAGTTTCGTGACGCCATGTACTTCTCCTCAACAGCCACGGCCCCGCGGCGCTCCTGCGCGACGCGGGGCCGGCGGGCGCGCCGCCGCCGATTTTCCCGATGGCGTCGGCCGCGCAGGCGAAGCTCGCGTCAAACGAGCGCCGATCCGCGCCGCCGCGGTCCCACCCGGGCGACGTTCGCTCCATCGTCCGAGGTGGTATGCGCAAACCGCACAACATACCCGTATATTCTAACACCGATGGGCGATTCGCCATAAAAAGGGCATGGCGTAGGGACAAACCATTCACAGCCAAGCATTTCTCGGGAATTCGCCAAAACGTATTCTTGCGGTTACATCATAAGCCTCAAGAGCGGCTAGGCTTTTGCCCATGGTGAACAAAGTCGGACAGACGACGGACGTTTTGCACGCGAATCCAGGCGAGGGAAGCGAAGTTTCCAGCGTGTTGGGCCGCAACGTCACGCGTTTGCGCAAGCAAGCCAAGATCACCAAGCAGAAGTTCGCCCTCATGGTGAACGTGGGCCGGCCCTTCCTCAACCGCATCGAGAACGGCACCGCCGATCCGCGCCTTTCCGTCATCCTCCGGCTCGCCGCCGCATTGGACACCACGCCGCAAGAGCTGCTGACCGACCGCAGCGACAACCCTGCTAGAAACGACGTTTCACCGCGCCATGCGCGTCTCGGCTGATCGCCCTTCCTCCGGCGAAGCGGTTTTCGCGCGCCGCCTGAGCAAAAGGTAGGCCAGCCCGCTGCCGAGGCTGCCGCCTGCGGTGTCAACGAGCCAATCAATCGGATCGCACATACGTCCCGGCACGAACAGCTGGTGGAACTCGTCGCTCGCGCCATACAAACTGGCGCACGCGATACCCACGAGACAGGCGCGACGCAACGGCATATGGCAGCGCAACGCATTCGCCAAAAGCGCTCCGAACAGCGTGTACTCGCAGAAATGGGCGAAGGAGGATACCACGTCCGCATCGGGACCCAGCACGTGGGCTTGCAGGGATTTCAGCTCTTGGAACAGGTACGAAAGCGGCCCCAGATCGTGGTCGAGGCCGGTGTCGGTGTTCGACGACATGAAGAATATGAAGCAGGCCCACAGCACGACGAGCGCCCAGCTCGCAACAACGAAAGCCGTCGGTTTCCTTGACATGGCAGCATTCCCTTCTTGGCGGTTCTTCACAGCTGATCGATAAGGCTGCGCAGCTTGTGCACGAGGCCTTGGGGTATCGGCACGTTGTCCCGGGCCATAACCTGTACATCCTCGACGCATTTGACGGCCGTCTGCAGGGCGCGGCGAGCATCGTCCTGCGTCTTGGGGCGCAGCTCGCGGATGCGCGCCTTGAGCTGCGCGGGGGTGAGTTCGTCGCGTTGGTATTGGACGAACAGGTCGGACTGGCGTGGGGCGGGAAGTTCGGATATCTCCTTGAGCGTGAGCGGGTCGATAAGCCCTGTGGAAGCTTCCGTGCGCCAGTTCTCGTCGAGTTCGCCGGTGAGCTTCTCGGCCTGCTCGCGCGCTTCGCGCATACGCCGCTCGGCGGCTATGGCCCGTTTGACCGTGGCCGCGCTCACCGCTTGGCCGGTCTCTTCCGTGACGATGCGGGCGATGATGTCGTTCGTGCGCACGCCCTTGAGCGACGGGTCGGCGGCGCGCAAAGCCGGCACCTCTCGGCCGATGGCGGCGTAGCGCGCGCCCCGTTCCTCTTGCGACAGGCGACGGGCGACGAGGTTCGTCACGTTCAGCAGCACGGTGGCCTGGCTGTCGTTCAAGCCCTCCACCAGCGTCACCGGCAGCTCGCCGTAGGCCAGCGGGTCGCGCTCGGCCAGGCGCCGGTACGCCTCGAGGCGGCGGTGCCCGGCTATCATCTGGTACGATCCGTCGCCCAACTGCCGAACGAGGGGAAGCTGGCCCAAGCCGTCGGACGCTATGGAGGCGACGAGCTCGGCAAGTTCGTCTTCGTCCATGGAGTAGTCGTTGTCCGGATGCGGCTCGATCACGTCGAGAGGCAGCGACAACGTCGTGTACGACGAGCGCGTGGAAGCGTTTCGGCCCATGGCCGCCTACTCCATCAAGCCGACGAGGTCGCCCGGAGCGTCTATCAAAAGATCGGGCGCCGCCGCCCGCAAACGCTCGACGTCGTGGTACCCCCACGTCGCCGCCACGGCAAGCGTGCCGGCGTTGCGCGCTACCGCCACGTCGCCCGTCGAGTCTCCCACGTAGGCGGTGCGCTCGGGAACGGATCCGAGCTCCGCTATCGTGCGCAGCAGTCCGGCGGGGTCGGGTTTGCGCGGTATGTCGGCGCGCTCCCCGTGCGCGACGGAGAACAACCCGGGCAGATAGGCTCCGATGACGTCCTGCACGCCCGCATCGAACTTGTTCGACAGCACCGCCAGCTTCGCGCCGCGGCGCTTGAGCTCGGCCACGGTCTCGGGGATGCCGGGATAGGCTTTCGTCAGCTTGTGGCCGTACTGGGGATAGAGCTCCTTCCAGCGGTCCATAGCGCCCTCGACGGCTTCTTCGTCCGCGTCTGCGGGAACGGCTTGGTACATGAGGGCCTTAACGCCGTTGCCCACGAAGCTGAGTATCTCAGCGGTGGTCCGCTCGGGGAAGCCGCATTCGCGCAGCACCGCGTTGGTGAGAGCCACCAGGTCGGGCAGCGTGTTGAGCAGCGTGCCGTCGAGGTCGAACACGAAGGCGTCGATGCGCGACGAGGCGCCGGCATCGGTGCGCGTGGAAGGAGCGTTTGCGATTTCCATGGCGTTACCTCGGCTCATGATACGAAAAATCCAAGCCGCAGCTTGGATCGTGGTTTGTTATGGAGCGGGTGACGGGACTCGAACCCGCGAATACAAGCTTGGGAAGCTTGGGCCTTACCACTTGGCGACACCCGCACTATCACGAATTATAACCTTACATTCCCCCATCTTTGAAGAAGATCAGCGAATAATCCATCTATGGACCGAGGCGCAGGTTCCGAACCGGTCAAGATCGCGTTGGTGCGGCCCTCGGGGCGAGCCGCGCTTCAGTCCGACGCGTCCGAAGTCTCTAGGCCCCGCTCGAACGCGTCGACGTAGGCGTCGACGTAGCGTGCGGCGGCTTCGATGTCCTCCACCTCGAGCTCTTTCAGAGCAGCGTTCTCTAAGTTATGGAGTTCTGAGAAAACACCGTCGCAAAAACGCAGGCCATCCTCGGTTAGAGAGACCACTTTCGCCCGTCCGTCCGCAGGCGAACCGGATTCTCCAACATACCCTTTTTTCTTCAGGTTCGAAAGGATCGATCCCACCGTTTGCTTGGGAAGCCACAGCGCCTCGCTGATAAGGCGCTGGCCGCACGGTTCCTTCGCATAGCGGATAACCATCAGCACGAGCAGCGAGTTGAAGTTGAGCCCGTGCCGTTTCGCGAACCGCTCGTAATGCGCAAGGCTCTTCAGAAGCACCTGGTTCAATCTCAAAGTCGGCAGGAAGTAGCTGTCGGGCAGGCCCTCGCTGTACATCGATTGGACGCTGGTGAGGAAATCGTCGCGGAAGGCCTCCGCATTCTCTCCTCCGGCGTTGCCTTTCGTCGACATGGCTCTCCTTCCTTTCAAGGCCGGGAGGAAAGCCCGGCCAATTGCTGCTGCCATTATCCCCGTTCGCAGGGTTCGTTGCATCAAGGTCGTTCGAACTACAAAGAATTGACTGATTTCGGTTTATTTCTATGGACTTCTGGCTTTTACTTTGTTAGGCTCATATAGTCCGAATTCAGTCTATTAGAAAGGGATGCTATGTCAGATCTTGTGCATATGAGTCCTGCGACGCTCTCGAAGGGGCGTTTGTGGGCACAGCGCCCATCGACGATGTCGTGAACAGCATGGAGGCTCTAGCCCCTCCCCGATGGCTCGTGGGTGCAGCAGCGCTTTGAGAATATGAGCATTCACGGCTCCCAGCCACGCTGATGGGGTCGTTTACCGCTCGTTTCGCGAACCAGACGCAAAACGACCCCGGACAAGCCGGGGTCGCGGTTCTTTCGTCTGCGTTTGGAGGCGCCGAAGCTACTTCTTGGCAGCGCCGATGCGGCAGATGGTGGTGCCGCAGTCGGGGCACTTGCCCTTCGTGATGGGCTTGCCGTTCTTCGTCGTGCTCTCGACGGGATCCTGCATAATCTTCTTGGCCTTGCACTTGACGCAATACGCTTCGATAGCCATGGCTTCCAAACACCTTTCTTGTCTTTGTTGAAACGGGCAGCAAGCCCGCGTTAGATCACGCGAGATTCGTGGAGAATCTTACGAGAAACATACGGCCGACATTATACGGCACCGCACAAGGCGCGCGCCGGTGATGCCGGCGCGCTATTAGATATTCTTTAACAACTCCATAACGAATTCAGCGTTGTTATTCAAAGTTTCTTCATCTATGTTCTCGAGAACGTCGTCACCCTGTGCGAAGAAAGCCGGCTTCGCTCCGTCCATGCCCGCAAGGTGCATGGCCTGGAACCCTTGCTTGATGGCTATCGAAGCCGCGCTGTCGTCCCACAAAATGGAAGCGGTGTCGATGGACAGGCCGGTGGCTTGCGACGCCTTCTTCGTGTAGCGCTTCATGCGCGACGAGGCCTTCGACTTGCGGTACATGCCCTCGCGGTCGATCATGCTGAGATCGCCGGCTCCGAGCGCATCGATATCGATGATGATGGAACCCCGCAGGTCTTGGTTGTGCTCGGCCAGGAAAGCGCGCATGCCTCCGTGCTGGGCAAGTTCCGAGCCGAGCGCGACGAACCACACCTCGGTGTTGATGTCGGGGTTGCGGAACTGATAGATGTCCTTGAGCTCGGGCGGCGTGCCGTCGTCTTGGCTATACGCCGGGATATCGTTTTCGAGCGGATCTTCGGGCATCGGATCGCTCGCGCGGCCCATGCGCAGCCGCGAGAAGCCGCCGCCGTTCCAGCGGTGACCCTCGTCGGAGCGGAACGCGTCATCGTCGTACTCTTCCACATCGTCGAGCGAGAAGTCGTCTTCGACGAAATCGACCGACGAAGCGGAGGCGACCCCTGCGAACGTATCCTCGGGACTCGCGGCGGCGAACGGCGCCAGATACGCGTCGTTCTCATCCTCTTCGAGGATATCGCCCCCGTCGATCGGCTCTTCGTAGTAGTCCTCTTGGTCGCCCTGGTCCTCGCGGAAGCTCTCCCAACCGCCGCGCGCCGCACCTGCGGTGCGGGCATCGAAGGACTCGTCGACCTCGAGCCACTCCTGAGGCGTGGGCTCTTCTTCCTCCTCCTTGCGCTTGCGGAAACGCAGCTTGTCGAAGAAGCGATGCGCTCGCGATTTGGGCATGTCCACATAACCGGTGCCGGCGAAGGCGCCGGTTTCGGTGTACTCGCCCTCGTACGCGGAGTCGTCGGCGTCGTCGACGTAGATGTCGTCGGGGTCCACGTTTTCGAGCAGCTCGTCGCCCACGGGAGCGAAAGCGCCTGTGGCGCCGGCGGGAACGAACGCGCCCGCCGCGCTGACGGCGCCGTCGTCCTGACGGGCGATAGCACCCGACAACGAAGGAAGCGCGGCGCGCAGGTCGGCGCGCTGCGGCACCGGGGCGGCAGGAGCGGAAACGTCCTCGGTCGGAGCGCCTGCAGAGGAAGGCTGCGCGGGATCGATGGACGGCAGCATGGTGAGCAGGCTCTTGGCCGCGCTCTTGCCGGACGTCTCCGCTTCGGCGAGCGGCGCGCGCTGCTTCGGCAACTCGGTGATGGGGGCCAGGTTGGCCGCGGACACGCCGATGTCGGGAAGCACGATGGGACGGCGGTGCGGTGCGGGGGCGCCTTCCCTCCCCGCTGCGGGAGCTTGGCTCGCAGGGAGGGGCTGCTCCCCTTCTTGCGCGGGAAGTTGCTCGATGCGACCGCTGTCGCCGATGACGGCCGCCGTCACGTCTACGCGGTTCGAGGTTCGATTCACCTCTCCACGCTCCTCGAGCTTCTCGGCCTGCGCTTTGGCGGGATCGAGGAACGAGGGCATAGGCACGTCGCCCATCGGCGGAACGTCACCAAGGCGCAGTTCGCTCACGTCGATCGGAGGCATGGCGCAGGTCGCGCCGGCATCGGAAGGTGCTTCACCGGGCGCCTCGAAGCGGATTTCGGGCATCGTCGCAGGTTGAGGCGAAGGAGCCGCGTCGGATGACGTCTCGGTGGGCATCGGAGCCTCGGCCTGGGGCTCGTTCGCAACGGCGCTGTCACGGGGCGCCTGCGGAGCCTTGACCTCCATGATGCCGTCCCTCACGGACTGCAGACGAGCTTCCATTTCGGACAAAGGCGCGTCAGTCTGCTCTTCGGGTGCGCTTTCGGTTTCGGCGAGCGCGGCGTCCAACGCATCCGCGTAGCGCGACCGGTGCACCTGCTTGTTGTCGACAGGCTTCTTGGCTTTTTCCTGAGCCTTTTTGAACCAGTCCGGAACGCCGTCGGACGGGGCGGGCGCAGGAGCCGCAGGAGCAAAAGACGTCGGAGCGCCCGCTGCGGCAGCGGCCGTGTCCACGGCGTTTTTGGCAGCGGCTTCGGCGTTCGCGAGGGCAGCCTGCACCGTCTCGGGAGGGATGACGGTGAACGCTTCGCGCGTTTCGTCGCGCTGCGTCTGGAAATCGGCGTCGGTCGGCACCGCCAAAGGAGGCTCCTTCACCTGCACCAGGTTCTCGGCAAGGTCGGACGGAGAGCGCCCGCTCACCGGTTTTCCGGTGAGCGCCGCCACGGCCGCTTTCGCGGCCGCGAGGCGCGCCGCCTCGCTCTGCGGAGCCGGCTCGGGAGGCTTGACGTTGGATGCGGCATAGACTATCTCGGCGCCTTCGGGCACAAGGCCCGCCGCGCGGGCGGCCTCCTCGCCATGGACGACGGCCCCGTCGCCACGCTCCGCAAGGGCGGCGTCGCTCACGCGGCCGCGACCCACGCGGCGAGCCACGTCGAGCAATACCGCAACGCCCGACGCGTTGCAGTTGGCAGCCTCGTTGTACGCGGCGAGCTTATGGAAAAGAGCCGCCAATACCGGCAACGCCACGAGCAGGAGGGCGATGACCATGATCACGTTGAGAACGATATCGGTTACACCCTCGGCATGGAGGAACAGCGTCAACCGCAAAACGAGCAGGATGGGAACGAGAACCATGGCCCCCAGGTTGATCCAACGCAGCACGGGAAGCGCAGACACGAAGGGCGATTTCAGCTCCGAGCGCACCTTCCCGCTGTCGTAGCGTGCCACGAGAACGATCTTCCGGCGACGCGAGCCGCCTGTTTCGGCGGTGTAACCGGGCTCGTACTTCGCCACGATGTTCTGGCTGACGCCGCGAGCAAACGCTTTGGAGAGGATGGGACGGTCGAACACCTCGGCGGCCAACAACAGCAAAGCGATCAGGGACACGACGAGGGCCGGAATGACCATAACCGACAGGAACAGCGCCAACACGGCCACGATCAAAGTGACCCCGCAGCAAATGGCGCGCGGCGCGTCGGCGCTGCCCGCACCGGTAAAGTCCTCGATAACCGCCGACAAGCCGGCTTCTTTCTGCATCTGCTCGGTGATGTAGAGCGCGGCCTGCTGCTCTTCTTCCGTCCCGGCCGGACGTGGCCCGATTTGTTGCGATAAATATGCAACGTGGTCTAGTATTTCCGGCATACCCTTTGCCTTTCGCTCACGATCTTGTGACATCCTACTAGGCATATATTCCGTCAGTATACGCTATTTGCTAGTCGTTCCCAAATAATCACGAAGAAACGCATCCGCTGATCCAGCTTGTGAACGAGCCGTTGAATACGTCTCGAAAATCGGGGCGGTAGCCTGGTCGTATGCATCGAGAACCGGCTGCGCGGGGTCGGTCGGGAGGGTTGCGGCAATGGTTGCGGCTTCGGCGTCGGCGCGGTTGTAGGCGTCGTTTTGGGCGACGGCCTCCTCTTTGTTCTTCGCCAGGAACGCGTCGTCGGAAGCCAGGGCGTAGCCCATGGCCTCCAAACGCTTGGCAACGTAGTCGATCAGCGCCGCCACGTCGGCGTCGGGATTCTCGTAAGCAAGTTCCTCCAAACCGTTCTGGGCTGCCGTGAACGCCTCGATAGCTGCTTCGGTTTTCTCCTTCGAAGCCGTCACATGCTCGTCGGTGGTGTCCACGACGAGGGCGGCCGCATCGCGAGCGAGCGCATCGGCCTTGATAACCCCTTGCCACGTCTCGCGCGCGGCGCGGGCTGCGATGTCTGCCTGCTTCGCCTGTTCGACGATCTGCCGGCCGCTGTCGAGCAGCGCGGTGCGGGCTGCCACCGCCGCCACCGTTTGGTTCGCGGCCTCCTTCTCTTCCGATTCGCGCAGTTCGATCGACAGGCGCCGTGCGATGGCGTCGGCTTCTTCCAGCTGCTCGAATGCGGAGGGCAGATCGCCGAGCACACCGTCGGCGGCGGCGATGGAGGCGGGATCCAACGGCTTCGACACCAAGCCGTCGAGCGCCACCACCGTTTCGTCGGCCCCCCTGATAAGGTCGAGGGCGCCGTCGAGCTGCGACACCTGGCTCATGTGCCGTTGATGATCCTGGTACAGGTACCATCCTCCCGCTCCGGCCAGAGAAAGGCCGACGAGCACCACCAATACGGCCGCCAGCACGCGATGCCGACGGCGGCGAGCCTTACGGCGGGCGATCTCGTCCTCGGAGGACAGCGCCTTTTTCGAGGAAGACGCCCGGCCGAGGGCGGAAGCCGGCAGAGACGGCGACCCGTCGCCACGCGACGACGGCGGCACCGTCGCCGCGCTCGATTGGGGCGACCCTACGTCGACCTTCCCCACCGGCGCGGGCGCGGGAGCGTCCTCAGCCGAAGCGAACTCTCCGTTGGACAGCAGCAGACCCCGCTCTTTCGTAGGGGTCGCGATGCTCTTCTTCCTGCGCAGCGGCAAGGTGAACAGGGATATGTGGCCGAACCGGGAAGGACGGACGGCGGTGTCCTTGCCGCTGTCTCCGTCGAGCTCGTTTTTGGCCGCGTCGAGCACGCTGAGCGATATCTCGTTGGACGTGCCCACCGTATGCCGTTTGATATGCGCGGCGCGACCGAGTTTGTCGTTTTGCTTACCCATGCATCAGCCCCGGAAACGAGCCGACCTTCACGTCCGCGGCGCGCCGTCGGACGCGGCCGAGGCGGCAAGGTCGGCCGCGATCTCCTCGCACGTGCACACCTTGATGGTACGGCTGGGCAGCGAGTTCAAAAACGCCTTGCCGTACCCCTTGGTCACGAGGCGCTTGTCTGCGAGAATGAGCACGCCGGTGTCGTCGGCTTTGCGAATGAGGCGCCCTGCGGCCTGCTTCGTTTCCAACACCGCTTGCGGCAGCACGTAACGACGCCATGCCTGGTCGTCCCGCGCCGCCCGCTCGCACGAGAGAGGGTCCGTGGGCTTGGCGAACGGAAGCTTCGGAATGACCACGCCCTTGAGCGTGGCCCCGGGCGCGTCGAAGCCTTCCCAGAAGCTCTTCAGGGCGAACAGGGACAGATGCTCGTCCGCGAGGAAGTCGTCGCGCAAGCCTTTGACGGACACGCCCCATTTTTGGCAGACCAAGCGCAAATCGTCGGATTTGATGGCGGGTTGCACCACGTCGAAGCAGCGCTCCATCTCCCTGCGGTTCGTGAACAGCGTCAGCATCGACCCCTGTTGCGCGCGATGGACGTCCACCAGCAGGCTCTGCAGCCGGTCCAGATACGCGGGATCGTTCGGCTCGGGCATGTCCGAAGCCACGTACACCGTCATATGGGCGTCGAAATCGTAACTCGAATCCAACTGGCAGGGACGGCAGCGCGACAACTCGCCCGCGTTCAGACCGAGCGCCGATTCGAAGGCGTCGAACGTTCCGTCCACGGCCAAGGTCGCACTCGCGAACACCACGGAATGGGTGCGCGCGTACAACGTCTCGTTCATGGCGTCGCCCACATTGACCAGCAGGGCCTCCAGCTTGTCGGTTGCCTTGTCGTTCTTGCGGCAGAGCGACGCCGCGTAGGCGTAGTTGTCGGGCGCTTGGTCGAGAATGGTTTCTACTGCTCTGAGCTGGTCTTTCAATTCCATGGCTATCGAGGCTATCTCGCGCTGCACATCGGCCGCGCCGTCCACGTCCTCCAGATAGCCCACGAGTTCTTGGCAAGCGGTGACCAGCTTCTCGGCGGCGTCGGCCATGGCGCGCCCGAGCGAGGCGATCAACGCGAACGTCTCGCTGCGCCGAATGTCGGCGTTGAGCCACAGCTCCACGTAGTCGTACTGCTTACCGCGTTTGTTCCCGTCGAAGAACAACAGGTCCTTGAGATGCGCGGTGAACTCGCGCGCGGCGTCGGCGTAAGCCTTGCCGGCAGCGCGCCCCTTGCCGGTGAGCGCGTAGAACAGCACCGCACCTTCACCTTTTTCCGGCGCGACCACCCGGCGTTCCGCGCGCACGAACACGTTGCGCGACGCCTCTTCGGCAGACACCTTTGCGACCAGGCGCAGGATATCCTCCGCGGAGAGCGAGAGCGAAAAGGCGCGACGCGCTTCGGCTTCGGCTCCATGGGCCTCGTCGACCACCCAATAGCGGATGGGAGGCAGCAAGCCCCCGTCGGCGGCTAGATCGCAGAACAGAAGGCTGTGGTTCGTCACCACGATATCTGCGGACTCGGCTCGGCGGCGGGCGCCGTGCACGAAGCATGACGGGCCGAAGTAGGGGCATTTCCGACGCAGGCAGTCGTGGCTCGTGGTCGTGATGGCGAACCGCGGCAACACGCGATAATCGATTTTGAGGCCGTCGATGTCGTCGTATTCGGTTTGCTCGATGTAGGACAGCAACGCGGCGAGTGCCGGCGCTTGCGTCTGCTCCTTCCCGGCCACAAGCCGCATGCCGGGTCCCTCGGATGCCAGCCGGTCTATCTTGCGAAGGCACGGATAGTGCGAGAAGCCTTTAAGCGCGGCGTACGTGAGCTCGCTCGGCCCTTGCTCGCCGGCGTTCGTGGTGCCGTCCGGCGAAGGGCACGACTTCGACAAAGCCTTGCCAAGTGCGGGAAGCTCATGGTATATCAGCTGGTCAAGTAAGGCGTTCGTCTTCGTCGCTATACCTACGGATATATTGTTCATGCGCGCCGTCAAGGCGGCGGGAACCAGGTACGCCATGGATTTTCCAACCCCGGTGCCGGCTTCCACCATCAAGTTGTCGGAAGCGGCGAAGGCGCCCCTTACGGCTTCGGCCATGGCGAGCTGTTCGACGCGCGGTTCGAAATCGTCGTATAAGCTCCCCACTAGCCCGTTCGCGGCGAAGGCGGAGGCGATGTCTTCAGACGTGGGGAACGACAGGTCGCGCAAAGGATCCGCGGCGATGGCGTCGGCGTCGGTCTTCGGCTTGCGATCGAATTTCCCAACCCGTTCTCGACGTAGCGAACGCAAGGAGAACCGTTCGGTCTTGCCGCCGCAAAATCCGAGGTCAAGCTGCTCACCGTGTGTTATCTCGCTGTCCTTCTTTTCACCGATCGTGTTTTCGCCGCTGGTTTCTATGTCGCTCGTTTTGACGTTGCCGGCATCTTCGCCGCTTGTTTTGTCGCCGCCGGTCTCTTCGCCGCTGCTCGTTTTTTCGTCGTTCGTTTTTTCATTGCTGCAATATCGAGCATCCTGCGCAAGCACCGATGTTTCGACCGCTTCGCCCCGCTCTGTTTCGAGGCTTTCGGCGGCGAAGTAATCGAACACCACTTGGGTAGGCCATTGTTCCGGCGTGGCCATGCGCGCTATCTCGCGGACAAGAGGCCGCGGCATCGAGGCTACGGCGGCTAACAGGATGCGGAAGATGGCGCAGGTCGCTTCAACATCGGCATCGGCGCGATGTGTGGAAAGCGGCGCGCCGAAAGCTTTCACCAGATCGAGCAAACGATGGGATTTAAAGCGCGGAAGCGCTATGCGGGCTAGGTCGAGCGAGTCGATCCACGTGTTCTCGAGCAGCGGATACCCGCTAGGGTGCCGCGTGGTGAACGTTCGGTCGAACTCGGCGTTATGGGCGATTATCTTCGCGTCTCCAACGAAAGCCACCAGATCGGCAAGAGCATCGGAGGGTTGGGGTGCATCGGCCACGTCTTCGTCGTGAATGTCGGTGAGGTGGGCTACCTCTTCGGGAATGGGTTTTCCCGGGTTCACGAACGTGATGAACCATTCGACTATCTCGCCCCGCTCCATACGAGCTGCGGCTATCTGCGTCAGCTCGTCGTGGTTGAACGAGAAGCCCGTCGTCTCGGTGTCCAGTACGACGATGTTGCGATCAAGATCGCCGTAATCGCTCGAAGCGGCGATTTCCGGAAGAGAGGCGTACCGCCTTTGGACGGCCTCAGGTGTGCCGTCGCTTATGAAACCATGCAGGATACCGTGCGCCTGCTCGCTGTGCTTTTCCATAACGATCAGCCTACCATCTCTCTACTATTCGCACAAACGAAACATCCTCGCCGGATATCAATCTCCATCTCCAACTCCGCCCCACGCCCACTCCCTGCCTTTTGTCCGCTCCCCTTTGTTCAGCAATATTCCGCTCTTCGCCAATGCCCTTGTCTATTTTCTCTCTCCCCAATTCCCACTACATTTTCTATTTCAGCTCACGATGTTTCACGTGAAACATCGTGAGCTGAAATAAAGTCTTGGGTCATCAACTTGTTTCTTCACTTACTTCACTTTCTTATCCCGTTTTACGCAGTTCTCGCATCGTGTACTCGTTCAAATGACTTCCCTGCTGTTTTCTACTGCGTCCCCTCACTTTTATGCGTATTTACCACAAACAGCACATATGTTCTTGTTTATTGAGTACTACCATGTAGCTTACCCAAATCAACAAGCTCTCCGAATCGTTCATGGTACACTTCTTTTCGCATTGAAGATATTCGAGGGGATGAAGATGGAAACCACGTACACCGGGTTCTATGCACGATTCAACACGCTATCAAAAAAAGACGCGGCAGTGCTTCTCGGCGCTGACAATCTCGTCGGAGACGTTTTTGACATCGAGTTCGTCACCGATGACACCCGTTCTATCGCATGGATGAAGAACCGTTTTGGGAAACTCGTTGGATTTTTCGATCCGGAAACTACAAGGCGCTTGCGCGTTCTGCATGCGCGCGATTGGAACCTGAAAGCAATCCTGTCTTTCGTTGCCTATACCGACAATCCCGAACCGGGAGAATACTGGGGCGAGGCAGCGCTGCTTTGCTATGCGCCCGAGCATGAGCAGATTTTCACCACTTTCCTTCAAAACACGTCGGCGCGCCTCACCGACGGCGTGCGACCGGAAGTCGACCTTGGTGAACAGGCTATCAAACAGATACTCGATAGCAACGGAACGTGGGCGCCTACCAAAACCGTGCCATTGCCTGCCAAGAAAAACGGTACGGTCATCATGAAAAGCCATCGCAAAGCGTCGGAGAAGCTGATAGAACAAGGACGAAAAGGGAACAAGGGTTGTTACGTTGTCAGCTGGCTATTCATATTGGCTGTTGTAGCGCTCGGCATATTCGGACTGAAATCCTGCGGCGTGTTCTAATTTCTACTGGTGGCTTTTGCCTTTGGTGACCTTCGCCGGTAAATTCTTTCAGATAAATCTGCGAATGTTTCACGTGAAACATTCGCTGCCTATCGCCTTAAAGACTGCTTGCTCAGCAAGCGTCTCACAAAATCAGTCAACGACACTGCATCTCTATATCGCCCATTGTTTCACGTGAAACAATGGGCGATATCTTATTTATTTCTTTTCCAATGCATAACCGATCAGCATAGTGCACAATTGCGCAAAAGATATTCCTGCAGCGCGCGCCGCGTCGGGGAGCAGGGAAGTTCCCGTCATGCCAGGAATGGTGTTCGTTTCCAGGATCCAACAAGTTCCATCGTTATCCAAGATGAAATCCGAACGGGATACGCCTGAGCAGCCAAGCGCTAAATGAGCCTTCACCGCCAACTCTTGAACACGTTGCGTCGTTTCATCGGATAAGCGAGCGGGACATATATGCTGAGAAGCGCCCGGAGTGTACTTCGACTCATAATCGTAGAATTCGTTGACCGGAACGATCTCGATTATAGGAAGAGCGCGTGGATCTTCATTCCCTATCACCGCAACCGTCAGCTCTTTGCCTTCGACATACTTCTCGACAAGGATTTCGTCATCGAAGTCCCAAACCTTTTCAATAGCTTCCTGGATCTCGTCTTTTCCTTCTACGATAAAGACCCCCAGCGCGCTGCCTTCCGTTGCAGGTTTGACCACGCAATGATCTCCAAGATCATCCACAAGGCTGTCTATGTCTACCTGATTGTCAGCATACAGGGTGATAGAAGGAGGGACCGGTATATCGGACATCTGGTAAAAAACCTTCGATTTGGCTTTATCGATAGCCAGAGAGCTCGACCACACTCCAGAACCTATATAAGGCAAACCTATCATCTCGAGCAATCCCTGCAGCGTGCCGTCTTCCCCGTACTTACCATGTAAGCAGATAAATGCGACGTCAAAATCGCCATCGATAAGGGTTTTCAAATCGGTTTTGACTGACGGATCAAGAACGGTGACGTTATAGCCCGCTTCTTCCAAGGCCTGTCGCGCTCCATCGCCAGAAGCGAGAGACACTTCACGCTCGCCGCTCGCGCCGCCGACAAGCAGGGCAACATGGCAATGTCGTGGATCAACGCATTCAACCATGAAACAAACCTTCTTTCATCAACATGAAGCCTATAGCTTGATGCAGTATAGCAAATACCCCCTTCTGCCACGGTTTTCTCTTGCCATGGTAAGCAATGTTTCACGTGAAACACTTCAAACAACAACCATAAGATATAATGCGAGTATGACAAAACCAATTAAATCATTCACGATTGATGAGCTACAGGATCTTATGAAAGACCTGAAGCAGCCTGCTTTTCGGAAAAAGCAATTAATCGAATGGCTGTATCTCCACCATGTCGATAACTATGATGATATGACTAATATTCCTTCTTCTCTACGGGATTCGTTAGCACGTGAGCATCCTCTGCACGTTCCAACTATCGCTGATATGCAAACTTCTATCGACGGCACGAAAAAATTCGTACTCTCGTTTTACGATGGAGCATGCGTGGAGACAGTTGCCATACCATCAAACGACGGAAGGTTGACCGTTTGCTGCTCCACCCAAGCCGGTTGCCCGATGGGATGCGCTTTTTGCGCTACAGGAAAAGAAGGCTTCACTCGAAATCTCTCTGCTGGAGAAATCGTCGATCAAATTTTCATCGTTCAAGACCATATGGAAAAACGCGTATCAAATATCGTAGTGATGGGTCAAGGAGAGCCTTTCCTTAACTACGATCACACCCTTTCGGCGTTACGTACGCTCAACGATGAAAAGCTTTTGAACATTGGAGCTCGCCATATCACGATTTCCACGTGCGGCATTATTCCCGGCATCGATCGCCTTGGCAATGAACCGGAACAATTCACCTTGGCCGTGTCTCTTCACGCTGCGCTTCAGCATACTCGCGACACTATCATGCCAGGCGTATCGAAATACCCGCTTATTAATCTGAAAGCAGCTCTTTTAAAATATGTCGAGCATACGAATCGCCGGATTACCTTGGAATACGCCATGATTCAAGGAGTTAACGATAGCGCTGCTGATCTGGAAGCTTTAGTCGATTTCTGTACCGAGTTGCTCTGTCACGTAAATCTCATCCCTCTGAACGAGATCGAAGGATCAGAATTTCAGCCCAGTTCTTCGAAGACGATGGAATATTGGCATATGATGCTGAACAAGCATAGGATTGAAACCACCGTAAGAAACTCCCGAGGAAGCGACATCGCGGGAGCATGCGGACAGCTGAAGAACGCTTTGAAAACACGTTGATAAAGCACGATCGGAGTGTTTCACGTGAAACACTCCGATCGTTCTCGTCAAAAAAAGATCCTCTAAGAGGCTCTTTTTTTATTGATGTTTCACGTGAAACATTAAGAAGTGGATGCGATCAACTCTTCAAAGAGCTTTTCAAGCTCGTCTTCATCTTTGAACTCAATCTCTATCTTGTTCTTCCCTTGAACGGTTTTAACTCTAACATTAGTGTGCAGAACGTCTCTGAGAGCTTTTGCTACCGTTTTAAACGATTTCGGCGTCGGTTGGCGTTGCTGTGAAGCTTCGGAGCTCTTCTTTCCAGCAAGCAAGCGAGCTATTGCTTCCGTCTCCCTTACAGAAAGCTTCTCATCTACCAGCTTTTGAGTGAGCTTCAGTCTTCCTTCTTTCGAGGGAATAGACAGAATGGCACGCGCGTGACCGGCCGTGATCTTCTCCTCGAACAGCAACTGCTGAGCTTCTTCCGGCAATTCAAGAAGCCTCAAAGCGTTGGCGACCGTCGACCGCCCTTTCGACATGGCCTGTGCTACCTCGGATTGAGTAAGGTTTCGACGCTCCATCATGCGTCGATACCCATATGCTTCCTCGATGGGATTCAGATCCGACCGCTGCACGTTTTCAACCAATGCCAGCTCGAGCGCCTTATCGTCGTCGGCTTCCTTGATGCGGATGGGAACCGTCTTCATTCCAATCGACTTGCAGGCTTGCCAACGCCGTTCGCCTGCGATTATCTGATATTTGTTAGAACCGACCGATCTTACGAGAATAGGTTGAAGAAGGCCGTCTTTTTGAATAGAGGACGCAAGTTCCTCAATTTCCTCTTGTTTGAAGTTGGTTCGAGGCTGATCGGGGTTGGGGGACACCGAATCAAGGGGAACCTCGTCGGTTTTCCGTTCCACCACGCTTTTAATAGTCACATGATCCTCGTCTTTAATGAACTCCTCACGAGGAACATCATCGTGTTTTGTCGGTGTTTCCGTATTTCGAGCTGGAACCGTCGGAGGTACCGCTCGTTTCACAGGCGCAGGAGCCTCTTCGGCGTCGACGGTTACACGAGGAGCCGGTTTGGCGGGCTCGGGCGGAACCGCTTCTTCATAGGAGCCGCCTAACAACGAATTCAGACCGCGTCCCAATCCGCTTTTCGTTGATTTAGCCACGGTTAATCACTTCCTTTGCAAGATCAATATAGGATTGAGCACCTTTTCCGGTTGGATCATACTGCGTGATCGGTTGACCGAAGCTAGGTGCCTCGGAAAGCTTCACCGTTCGGGGAATGAGCGTTTCGAAAACGGTTTTACCAAAATAGCTGCGAACCTCTTCTACAACCTGTTTGGAAAGGGTCGTTCTTCCGTCGTACATCGTCAACAGCACCCCAAAAATATCCAAAGACGGATTGAGGCGCGTTTTGACACGTTTCATCGAATCAAGGAGTTTTGTCACACCTTCCAATGCATAGAACTCGCATTGAATAGGAATAAGCAGCTTGTCTGCAGCAACCAGTGCGTTCACGGTCAGCAATCCCAGCGAAGGCGGGCAGTCGATGAAAACGTAGTCGTATTTTCCCCTCAACGAACCTACCGAGTCGCGCAAACGGTTTTCACGCGCCATCTCCGACACAAGCTCTACTTCAGCGCCGGCGAGGTTGATAGTTGCGGGGATAACGTCCAATCCTTCGCACACATCGGGGATGATAACGTTCTCAACTGGTACATCGTTCAGAAGAACGTCGTAAATGCAGTGATCCACACGACTTTTCTCAATACCGAGACCGCTTGACGAATTCCCCTGGGGATCAAGGTCTACAAGAAGAACCTGCTTTCCCATTTCACCTAAAGCCGCCGACAAGTTGATCGCGGTCGTTGATTTTCCAACGCCGCCCTTCTGGTTGATAATGGCCATGACCTTCGTCTGACCGATAACATGCTTAACAGGAGCTTTGTCTTTGAAGGATTTGATAGGTTTGAGAGGAATTTCCTTTTCCTCTTCATGAACCACTTCACGCTCGATGACTTCCACATCTTCGATAACGATGCTGTCCTCGTAGCTCGAGTCTTCGATCGTGCTGGGTTCTTCGGTTTGCTTGGTGACAGTCTCGGCTGTTTTTCTATCTCGTTTCAGACTATCGAACAGTCCCACAAAGGGCCCCCTTTCAAGAGCAGTATAGCCAGTATACCTTGTTTGTGTTTCACGTGAAACACTTTACCCGTGTATTGTGTTTCACTACCTTGCAGGAATTCCTTTTTCACACTCGGAATCAGATTTCTGCAAGCTTTGCGCAAGTTTTTGGAAAACGTTGTGCAAGAATCCAACGGTTGATCCGTTAGAACCATGCAAGGTTTTAGAGAACTCTGCGAAGTATGGCATACGGTTCACATGCAAGGTTGAGGAGTTATCCTTTATCTCGGTTTTCGCTTGGATCAAAGGAGGCTTACATGAATCGTGCGGAGCGATCGAGATTGGCAGAGCATGCCCGTTTTATGAGAAGGAATATGACAGCAGCTGAAAAGAAGCTCTGGTACCAATTTCTCTGCGACTATCCTATTCGTTTTTCCAGTCAAATCATTGTCGGTCCTTACATCGTCGACTTTCTGTCTCGAAAAATCAAGTTGAGCATCGAACTTGACGGTTCTCAACATTACGAAGAAAGTCAAAGAAAATACGACGAGGTACGCACAACGTATTTGGAAATGGAAGGCATCAAAGAGCTCAGATTTCCAAACTCGTACATTTGGGATAATTTCGAAGGTGTTTGCGAATGCATACATCAAGAAGTGCAAAAGAGAAGAAACGATCTATGGACCATACCTTTGTAGTTAGTTAAAAACAAACGGTGATGTTTCACGTGAAACATCACCGTTTGAACCCCGCGTTGCGAATCCGGTGCTTCACGTGAAACATCTATAAAGGCTTTTTTTGAGCCAATCCCACACGCCTTGGCAGCTTCATTTTTGGTTTC
The DNA here is from genome assembly GCF_019731765.1 of Gordonibacter massiliensis (ex Traore et al. 2017). Lineage (NCBI taxonomy): Bacteria > Bacillati > Actinomycetota > Coriobacteriia > Eggerthellales > Eggerthellaceae > Gordonibacter > Gordonibacter massiliensis (ex Traore et al. 2017). Next base: position 278,531 of record NZ_JAASIO010000001.1, read on the forward strand.
CCGATTTTTTCAAAGCAGATGATTCTTCTTAAGGTTTCGCCATCGCTCAGGGTTAACGCCCTATCGGAAAAAAGGCTTAGACCCAATTTATCCTGAAGAGAAAGCGCATGATCCCATTCATCATCCTGTACATTCGCTTTATAACAAATCAAAAGGCCGTTTTTCGAAAGAAGCGGACTGGCAAGTTCCATCAGCACCGACAGTCTCGACAAAGCACGAGCGGTTAACGCCGTGAACGATTGAGGATGCTCGTTCGCGAGATCTTCTATTCGACCACTGTAAGTCGAAATCGAATCATTTAAACCCATATCGGAAAGAATAGACTCCACGATGGCCATTTTCTTTCGAACCGAATCCACAAGCATCGTTTTCCTACCGGACTCGATTGCAAGCGGCACTCCAGGGAAACCGCCACCCGTCCCCAAGTCGCCATACAAACCTTTTGGAGCTTGCTGAAGTTCTTGCAATCCCGCTAAGGAGTCTTCAATATGAAGTTTGCGCGCCTCTTCAAGCGAAGAGATACGCGTTAAATTCGTCGTTTCATTCGCTTCAAGAATTTTTAACAAATAATGGTCGATAAGGGCTTCGTGTTGCATTGGCAATCCTTCATGATAATAAATTCGCAGCAATAGAAACACAGTGAAATTCTTACCACATCTTACCTTAGATCGTGTATACGAAAAGCAATTGTTTCACGTGAAACAATTGCTTTTCGTATACTGGGGAAGGTGCTGTAGTTGGATGTTTCACGTGAAACATCCAACAAAAAGAAAAAGGCCTTCGATTTGAAGGCCTTTTTCTTTTTGTTGTTTAACTAGCGGGGAAGGATAACAACGTGGCGGGCGCTTCCTTCTCCTTCGGAAGCTGTTTCCACGCGATCATCGTCTCTCAAAGTGATATGAATGATGCGGCGTTCGTACGGCGTCATGGGACGCAATTTCACGCTTCTGTTCTGGCTAGCCGCCCTATTGGCAGAAGAACGAGCGATCGATTCGAGCTTTTGACGCTGACGACCTTTGTAGCCCTCGATATCGACCACAACCGGATAGCGATAGCCAATCGTGCGAACCGTGATAGCGGATACGAGGAACTGCAGTGCGTCGAGCGTTTTTCCATGGCGTCCGATAAGCACAGCGAGATCTTCGCCGGTGATATCGAGGATCAGTTCGCCTTCGTCTCCTTCGTACTCGTCGATCGTCACTTCGCCGACGTTGAAGTATTTGAGGATGTCCTGCAAGGCGGCGATGGCCGTGTCGGCAATACGGTCGAGCTCCTCATCTGTCAACTCGACGGGCTCTTCAACGGTTTCCTCGGTATCCTGCTTTTCTTCGATAACTTCATCAGCCATGGCAGACTCCTTTGATATGCAACCCACGTGAGCCCTATCGAATCGAGCTCATTGTTTCACGTGAAACATGTAACCAAAGTTTAGCGCTTCTTCGTCGGGCGCGGCTTCTTCACCTTGCGCGTGACGTCGACTTCGATCGGCTTCACTTCGATGGTCTCGGCAGCCTCAGCGTCCCGCTTTTTCATGATGCGCATGGAAATCTGCTGCTGGCCGAGGCCAATGAGCGACGACGCGCCCCAGAACAGCAGAACGCCGGCAGGCGAGCCCCAGCTGATCCACAGCATGAACAGGCTCATCACACCGGACATGATCATGGTTTGCTTGCGCTGGGCGTTGTCCTTGTTATTCATCTGCTGAAGAACCATGGGAAGGAACGTGGCGCCTGCGAAAATAACCATAAGGATCAAATAAGGAACAAATGTTCCAAAACCCTGGGCGAACGCTTCGGACGGACGCTCGACCAAACTCGGAACCAGGTTGTAGAACTCGTAGGTCGACCCTTCGGTACGGGCCCCCATCTCGGAAAGAACCTGGAACAAGGCCATGAAGATCGGCATTTGGAGAAGCATGGGCAAGCAGCCGGCCAAGGGGTTGAACTTCGCCTCGGCGTACAGCTTCTGCATCTCTTCCTGCTGGCGCTGAGGGTCGTCGGCGTACTTGGTCTGGATCTCCTTCATCAGAGGCTGAACCTTCTGCATCTGGAAGGACGACTTCGTTTGCTTGTGCATGAGCGGCGAGATCAGCACGCGGAAGATAACCGTGACGATGATGATTGAAAGGCCCCAGTCTCCGCAAAAATTGTAGAAGAACTGAATGATCTGGAAAATCAGATCCTTAAATGCGTCCCACATGTAGCTTTTTCCTTCCTATATACCTAGGAAGCCAACCGAATCGCCTGTTCAAGGGACAGGATCGTATCCGTGTGGACCTCCTGGACGGCATCTTAAAATCCGTTTCACCGTCAACTTCAAGCCTTTCCAGAACCCATAGCGCTTGAACGCGATGATCCCGTACTCGGAACAAGTTGGCGTGAAACGGCAGCACGAGGGAAAAAGCGGAGAGATAGCCGCGCGGTAGAACGTGATCAAAAACACCGCAATAGTGCTTGGCAGGCGTTTTATGAAATCGGAGATCGTCCCCATCGCAAGAACCTCATCGCACCCCGGCTCGCTTCAACGTATCGTCACATGCTGCTAGCACTTTACTATAAGACGAGCTCACGATGTTCGACTTTGCGAGGAAAATCACATCGTAGCCCTTCCAAGGCCCGTGAAGTTCATGGCACACGGCCCGCATACGCCGCTTGGCGCTGTTTCTCCACACCGCGTTGCCTAGTTTCTTCCCAGCAATAAAAGCAGCACGACCTGCTTGGTCGTGCTGCTTTTCGTTGCGTACCACAATAAACGTGAGGTAAGGCGTGTGCAAACGCTTGCCACGCGTAAACAGGGAAGATATCTCCGCGTTGGATTTTATGGTCTCCAACCCAGAACCCCTGGCTACACGCAGAGGCGCTTGCGTCCCTTGGCGCGACGAGCAGACAGAACGGCACGGCCGCCCTTCGTCGACATGCGGGCACGGAAGCCGTGGCACTTGGCGCGCTTGCGCGTGTTAGGTTGATACGTGCGCTTCATGGTCATTTCCCTTTCAATACTTTCAAGAGCAACCTCCAAAGTATATATCATGTTGCCGTGCCGTCAAGCGTTTTCACGCGTGCCCAGGAACGTTCTCCTTAAAAAAGCCGGGAAGACCGTTCGCGAAGAAAATCGCGAACGAGTCGTATGGATCGGGACTCCTTCGGTTTTCCACCAAAAGAAGGAACACTCGTTCACTTTGTTCGTTCGCTCTTTGCATCAATCGTGAAAAAACACGTGCTGCAGCGCATATTGATTGGGTTATTCTAAAAAACCAACGCGCTCCGTAGGAAAAAGACGGCTGGAATTGTGGAAAATGGGGAAAACTGAGATTTCATTCGAAAAGCATTGTGGAAATCTCCATCGAAGATCGTTTGTCAAGGGTGCGTTTAAAAGAAGTTTACAAAGCCCCTATCAGCCATTTTAATTTCCACTTTTAATAAACAGCTATCTGAACAGGACTTTTAAATCAATCGGCAACAAAAAATATTTCGATGCGTTTCACTTCGTAATGTTTCGTACACCGAATTGACATCGCCTCGGATTGCTGACAAACGCTATCTGGGAAAACCGTTTCCTTATAAAAGTCAATGAAAATTTCAACAACGCCCTTGTTTTTCAACGTTTCCCACCGACTTTCATTCAGCTTGATTTTCACTTTTCCACTTTTTCTGAATAAAATGTTGAAAACTTTGAAAAAGCCTCGTCTGTATAGGTTTCAAATTCAGGAATGAATGAATACCAATAAATTCAACTCGTGAATTCCGCAGGTGAATAGATTCAAGTGATAAAAAACGCTACAATGCCATTGAATGTCTTTGAAAAATGTTGAATATCGAATCTGAAAAACGGAACACCATTGAACGACCAGATTGAACATTCAAATCGTGACAACGAATCTGCAGGTGGCAATGCAGGTTCGTTCGATTACACCTTCGTGCAGACGGTTGCGCGCATCGCGCAATACGACGATCTGCGCAGCGCCCCTCGCATCACGGAGATACAACCTGCTCCTACGGCGGAATTCATCGAACAGCTCGCCTCCAAGATCTATGAGCAGGCGAAAATGGCCGGCGGAACGATACCGTACACGGTTATTCGAGAAGTGTCGGAGAATTTCATCCATGCGCGGTTCGCCGAAATCATCGTTTCCATCCTCGACGAGGGAAACACGATCCGATTCGCAGACCAAGGTCCCGGCATCGTTCAAAAAGACAAAGCGCAGCTCCCAGGCTTCACTTCGGCCGTCGAGCCGATGAAGCATTACATCCGCGGCGTCGGATCCGGGCTCCCCATCGTGAAGGAGTATCTGGACTTTTCCCACGGGACCATATCCATCGAGGACAACCTGGGCACGGGCGCCGTCGTCACCATCAGCCTGAAAAACGATGAACAGGCTTTCCCGTTCCCGCAGAACCAAGCTCGCGAACCCTATCCCCCCATGGGCGGCAGAGGCGGCGGGCAGAGAACCCAACCGGGAGCCCTCGTTCCCCCTCTTTCGCAGCGAGAACGCGATTTCCTGCCCATTTTCCTCAGCGAGGGCGCTTTGGGGGTCACCGACCTCTCGCGTCTTACCGGCGTGCCGCAGTCGAGCACGTACGTGACCCTCTCGAAGCTGGAGGAAGCGGGTTTGATAGAGAAAACCGTCGGGCAGAAGCGTATTCTGACTGATCTAGGATACAACGTAGCGAATTCGCTATAATCGCCATCAAGAAACATGTACCGTCCGAAGAGGGAAATCCGCCCGCATGAGCGGCGCTAGGGAGCCTATCGGCCCTTACCGACAACGGAAAACCTCAAGCACTGTAAGGAAGACCTCGGCACGAGGGGAACACCATGGAAAGCGAAAAGCTCGAGCAGGTATGGCGCACCGTGTGCGACCAGGTGAAAAGCTACAACAACATAGATCCTTCCCAGATCAACGCCTTCTTCTCGCGCCTGCAGCCCCAAGCTATGAGCGAAGACTTCCTCATGCTCACGGCCGACAACGACTTTATAAAAACGTGGATCGAGCGCCACTACGTCGATTTCATCAAGCAAGCGCTCATGGATCTGTACCATACGGCGTACACCGTGGTCATCGAAGTCGACATAACCGCGGAATCCTCCACCGGCGGCCAACCCCGTGCCGAAACACGCGCGGAGACGCCGGTGCAGAACCCTCCTTTCGAGGGTCGTCCTCCGTTCGGACACCCTTCGCCAGGAGCTCCTTCGAGCGGAGACATGCGAAACAGCACCGACGCGATCGGAGGACGCGACGAGCGCTCGGCGGGCGAAGAACCCTACCGCCGCCGTGAATTCGCCGAACCCGATAGCGGGCGGGACGACCTCCCCGCGCCCTTCAACGCGTACGACGATGACGGCGGCGAAGGCCCCGACGGTCCCACCTCCACGCTCACCTTTGAAAACTTCGTCATCGGAGACTCGAATCGCATGGCCTACTCCATGGCCGTGGCCGTGGCCGAGATGCCGGGAAAGGCCCACTTGAACCCCTTGTTCATCTACGGGAAATCCGGCCTCGGAAAAACGCACCTGATGAGGGCGATTCAAAACTACGTGCACGAGACCATGCCCAGCCTTTCCGCCATCTACGTGGATTCGGCTGAACTGCTCTCCGACTACATGGAAGCGAGCGCGGCGCACGACAAGGAGAAGTCCAGCTACAAGAACTTCAAAACGCGCTACGAAGAAGCCGACGTGCTGCTCATCGACGACGTGCAATACCTGCAGGGCAAGAAGCAGACGCTCGACATCGTGTTCCAGATATTCAACAAGCTCACGGGACAAGGTCGCCAAGTCGTGCTCTCGGCCGACCGCGCGCCGAAGAACATCGACATCGACGAGCGCTACAAGAGCCGTTTCAACTCGGGCGGCACGTTCGATATCCAGCCCCCTGAGATCGAGACGAAGCTGGGCATCGTGAAGAGCTTTGTGGAAGAGTACAAGGACAACGAGGGCAAGGCCGACTTCGCCATACCCGACGACATACAGATGTACATCGCGGAAAGCTCCAGCTCGAACATCCGCGAGTTGAAGAGCGCCGTGACGAAGGTGATCTACCAGATGACGTTCTTCAACCAGCCCGACCTGAGCCTGGACGACGTGCGCAGCCTGCTGGAGAACCACTTCTCGGGCGGCCCGTCGAAGCGGTTGACCATCGCCGACATCCAGAAGGAAGTGGAGACGTTCTACAAGGTGAGCCACGCCGATTTGGTGGGGAAGAAGCGCACGCGCAACATCATCTACGCGCGGCAGATCGCCATCTACCTTTCGCGTCAGATGCTCGACCTGCCGTTCAACGACATCGGCAAGAAGTTCAACCGCGACCACTCCACCGTCATGTACTCGGTGACGAACGTGGAGGAGAAGATGAAGGAAAGCCGCGAGCTGCGCGAGGAGCTGGAAGCGCTGAAGCAGCTCATTCGCGAGATATAAACCCTTCGCTCAGTGTGGAAACAAGGGCGGATCCGGTGCAGTGAATCAATGGCGCGCATGGAAAACGCCTGATGCAGCGCGTGCAGGGAGAGTGTTTCACGTGAAACACTCCCGATCGATTGCGAATCTTCGTCCTTCCTATGCCCGGTAAAAACGACCCGAACGAGCGTTCGGCGGAAACATGACTGAAAGACGACTGGCAACTTGGTGAAAACCACGGGTTGGCATGGGAAAGATAATGAAAGCGATAAAACCTGTTGAGGGCCGGTACAGGCTCTAAACGTTTCAAACAGGAATAAAAACATGGTTTGACTTGGCGATATCGAAGTTATCCACAAATCCACCGTCCTTATTATTATGATTATTAAAACCTTAGTTAATTAAAGGAAGACCTTGAAAACAAAGGTAAGACCGAAGAAAGGGTGTTCCGGTATGATAGGGATCAAACAACCGCGGAAGCGCTGACGACGATTTCAGCAGCAGCTGCGATTCCAAGAACAACAATACCGACAAACTTGTCGACAGCACCATCGCGACAAGAACAGCAGCAAACATGTTCGTACGAGTGAGCTCTTCTCGATGCCTTGCTCCCTCGAAAGGAACCAAGGCGGCACGGGGCAAAACGCATCGAACAAAATAACCGGGAGAATTTATAATGGCATCGCACGGGCGCGCGATGTTTGCCATACTGGACGGAGCTGCCTGCGCAGCATTCGAGAGAAAGGGACGCTTTGAAATTCAGCATTAATCAATCGGAGCTGCAAAACGCGCTCAGCGTGGTCCTCAAAGGCGTGGCGACCCGCTCGACGCTTCCCATCCTCTCGGGCGTGTACCTCGACGCGCAGAAAGACTCCCTCACGCTGCAAACGACCGACCTCGAACTGTCGGTTCAGTACACCGTGGCGGCGCTGGTGGAGGAGCCCGGCAGGGCCGTCGTCCCCGGCAAGCTGTTCGCCGACATCGTGAAGAACCTTCCCGACGCGGCGGTCCATGTGGAGGCCGACGTGGAATCGGCCGTCATAACCTGCGACACGGCCTCGTTCTCCATCAAGGCCCTCGACCCCGAGGACTTCCCCGGGTTCCCCCATGTGGACGTCACCCAGAAAATAGACATACCCTTCGCCCAGTTCTCTTCCATGGTGCGCCGGGTCGCCCGCGTGGTGTCGAAGGACGAGAGCCGCGCCATCCTCACCGGCGTGCTCATCACGATAGAGGACCAGCATCTCAAAATGGTGGCGACCGACTCGTACCGCCTGGCCATCACCGAAGCCGAAATCGCCGAGCCGGCGGCCGAGGAGTTCCAGGCCGTCATAGCCGGCACGTTCCTGCAGGACATCGCCGCGCTGCCCAAGACCGACGACCCCGTTTCGTTCGCGCTCGCGGAAAACCAGATCGTGGTGACCTACCAGGACACGGTGTTCGTGAACCGCCGGATCGAGGGCAACTTCCCGAACTACCGCCAGCTGCTTCCCGATTCCTACAACACGCGCGTGAGCATGCCGGTCGAGCACCTGGTGGCGGGTGTCAAGCGCGCGTCGCTGCTGGGACAGGCTTCCTCGCCGGTGCGCTTCGACATCAACATCGCCTCGCAAACCACGCAGCTCTCCTCGGTGGCCCAGGACGTGGGATCGGCGCAAGAGACCATCGCCTGCGCGGGGGAAGGCGAGGACGTGGAGATCGCCTTCAACTACGCGTACCTGCTCGACGGTTTGGCCGCCGTGGGCACCGACGAGGTGTTCCTGGAGGTGCAGTCGTCGCTCAAGCCGGGCATCTTCAAAGCGGCCGAGCCGGAGAACTTCCTGTACCTCGTCATGCCGGTGCGCATCGCGTAAGGCGGCCTCGGCCGTCGGGGCGTTTGAGCTCATGGACCTGCGCATAGAACGCATATCGTTTCGCAACTTCAGGAACTACGAACGCTTCGAGCTTTCCGACCTGGGTTCCCTGACGGTGCTCGTGGGCCCGAACGCCGTGGGGAAGACCAACGTCGTGGAAGGCATCCAACTGCTCACGGCGCTCCAGTCGTTCCGCCGACCGACGCTCGAGCAGATGGTCCGCCATGGCTCCGATTTCGCGCGCCTCGATGCGGACGTGAGCGACGGCAGCCGCGCGCTGTCCCTTTCCCTGCAGGTGAGCGAGGGAAAGAAGCGCTACCTTCTCAACGGGAAGGGAAAGCGCACCGCCGACTTGAAAGGGCTCGTCCCGTCCGTCGCATTCACGCCCGACGATTTGGAGCTGGCGAAAGGCGCTTCGGCGCCGCGCCGCGCCGCGCTCGACGCCTTGGGCTCGCAGCTTTCGGCGAACCACTACGTGATAAAGAAGGACTACGAGAAGGTGGTTCGGTACAAGAACCGCCTGCTGAAGGAAGAGGCGTCGGCTGATCTGGTGGCCAGCATCGACGAGACGCTCGTCACCTGCGGCGCGCAGCTGGCCTGTTACCGCTCGGCTCTGTTCGAGAAGCTCGCCCCCATCGTGCGATCCTATTACGCAACCATCGCCGACGGGCGCGAGGATATGGACCTGTGCTACGTTCCCTCGTGGGAGGACCACGATCCTTCGGTGCCGGTCACGTACTCCTTCGGCCGCGACGAGGCGCGCGAGCGGCTCCAAGGGCAGCTTTCGCGGCGCCGGGGCGACGAGCGCGCCCGCAAACGCGCGCTCGTGGGCCCCCATGCCGACCATGTGGAGTTCTTCATCGGGGGCCGCAACGCCGCCCTGTACGGCAGCCAAGGACAGCAGCGCTCGATCGTCCTGGCGTTCAAGCTCGCCGAAGCGGCGCTCATTCGGGACATGCTCGGCCAAAAGCCCGTGCTCCTGCTGGACGACGTCATGAGCGAGCTCGACGCCGACCGGCGCAACGCGCTCGTGTCGTTCATCGAGGGCGACATCCAAACCTTCATCACCACGACGAACCTCGCGTACTTCGACGAAGAGCTGCTGGCGCGCGCCCGGGTGGTCGAGCTGCCCTTGGAAGGGGAGGGCGCGCAATGAAAACGCTGAAGTCGAGCCTCGACCAGCTCAAGGCGATTCTGGAAGAGAAAAACCCCGGCGGCGCCGAAGCGCTGCGCTACGCCGAGGTGAACGACCTGTGGAAAAACGCCGTGTCGGCCGTGTTCGGGGGTGATTCCGCCGCCTTGGTGCTCGACCATACGAACAGCGTGTACGTGATGTCGGGAGAGCAGGGCGGCAACCTGCGCCGCTTCGACCGCCCCCGCAGCGAGACGCAAGGCGTCGTGGCGGGCAAGGTTTTGGCCGTGTACTGCGACGACAGCATGGTTCGATCGGAATTGGACAACCGCCAGGAGCTTCTTAAGATGAAGTTCAAGGAGCAAGGCGAGGACGTGGAGGCTTTGAAGATACTTCCTTCCACGCGCGACATGAAGAACCGCCATCCCTTCCGAGAGGAGGCCGCGCAAGCGGGATCGAAAGACCGATCGTTCGTCCGTCCGACCCGCACGGCACGCGCTTTGACGGAAGAGGAGCTGGCCGCCGTCCACAAAAGGGCGGCGCAGGTGGAGGATCCCGTCGTACGCCGCGCCCTCTACCGTGCCATGCTGGCCGAGGCGGCTCGCCGCGAGGAGCCCGAAGACGCCGGAAGCGCGTTTTAGACGCTTTCTCCCTTCCTGCCAGCGTTTTTGAGCTTCATTTCCGCACGGGCGGCGATATCTGCCCTCACAACGGGTGCATGGAAACCCTGATTTCCCGAAATCGGCGTTTTCGACAAAAATACTACACATTAACCTTTCCTCCCTTCATACGCTTTCTGAAAGCCTTTGAATGAGGTGAAAACTGTTGGTACCGTACCCTTGTTATGCTACAATTTTCCAGTTGTCGTCATTCAGCTCGGCCGCAGCGGTGTCCGCTCGGTTCGAAACGACGCGCAACGCTCGCGCCGCCCGTGCTCTCTTGCAGGGGAAACGGCGCGTTCTCACGAAAACGCACTGAAAAAGGAGCATGTCAGTGGCAAACAAACCTGACCATTACGACGGTTCTGACATCCAGGTCCTCGAGGGCTTGGAAGCGGTCCGCAAACGTCCGGGCATGTACATCGGCTCGACCGGCCCGCGCGGCCTGCACCACCTGGTGTACGAGGTCGTGGACAACGCGGTCGACGAGGCGCTCGCCGGCTACTGCGACACCATCGAGGTGTGGATTCATCCCGACAACTCCATCACCGTCGACGACAACGGCCGCGGCATTCCCGTGGACAAGCATCCCAAGGAGAAGATCCCTACGGTCGAGGTCGTCCTCACCATCCTGCACGCCGGCGGCAAGTTCGGCGGCGAGGGCTACAAGGTGTCCGGCGGCCTGCACGGCGTGGGCGTGTCCGTGGTGAACGCGCTGTCCTCGCGCGTCGAGGTGAGCGTGTTCAAGGAGGGCGTGCAGTACGACATCTCGTTCGACCACGGCAAAACGGCCGAGAAGCTGCGCGAAGTGGGCAAGGTCAAGCGCGGCAACGGCACCACGGTGACGTTCTGGCCCGATCCCACCATCTTCACCGACACCACGGTGTACGACTACGACACGCTGGCCAGCCGTTTCCGCGAGATGGCCTTCCTGAACAAGGGCCTGAAGATCATCCTGCACGACGAGCGCGCGAACCCTGGCAGCACGCTGTCCGACCTGGCTCCCGAGCCGCGCACCGAGGTGTTCCAGTACGCCGGCGGCATCGTGGACTTCGTGAAGTTCCTCAACGAGGGCAAGGAGACGCTGAACAAGCCCATCTACTTCGAGGCCGAGAACGACGACGGCACGGTGGAGGTGGCCATGCAGTGGTCGTCGTCCTACTCCACGAACTCGGTCATGGCGTTCGCGAACAACATCAACACGCACGAAGGCGGCACGCACCTCGACGGCTTCAAGCAGGCGGTCACGCGCACCATCAACGAATACGCCCGCGCGAAGGGCATCCTCAAGGAGAAGGACTCGAACCTCTCCGGCGATGACACGCGCGAGGGCTGCGCGGCCATCGTGTCCGTGAAGCTGCACGACCCGCAGTTCGAAGGCCAGACGAAGACGAAGCTGGGCAACACCGAGATACGCCCGCTCGTGCAGAACGCCGTGACCCAGGGACTCGCCGAGTACTTGGAGGAGAACCCGAAGCCCGCCAAGCGCATCATCGACAAGGCCACGCAGGCGCTCAAGGCGCGCGAAGCCGCCCGCAAGGCGCGCGAGATGACGCGCCGCAAGGGCGTGCTCGACTCGTTCGCGCTGCCGGGCAAGCTGGCCGACTGCTCGTCGAAGACGCCGGCCGATTCCGAGATATTCATCGTAGAGGGCGACTCCGCAGGCGGCTCGGCCAAGCAGGCGCGCGACCGCAAGACGCAGGCCATCCTGCCCCTGCGCGGCAAGATCCTCAACGTGGAGCGCGCGGGCCTGCACCGCTCGCTGTCCAGCGACACCATCAGCTCGCTCATCACGGCCATCGGCACGAACATCGGCGACGACTTTGACGCCGACCAGGCGCGCTACCACCGCATCATCATCATGACCGACGCCGACGTGGACGGCGCGCACATCCGCTGCCTGCTGCTTACGTTCTTCTACCGCTACATGCCCGAGCTCATCAACCGCGGCTACATCTACATCGCGCAGCCGCCCATCTTCGGCCTGAAGAAGAAGAACTCGCGCAGTCCCAAGATCGAGCGCTACATCTACGACGAGAGCGCGCTGGGGAAGGTGCTCGCGGAGTACGACAACCCGGACAAGTTCGACGTCCAGCGCTACAAGGGCCTCGGCGAGATGGACCCCGATCAGCTGTGGGAGACCACGATGGAGCCCGAGACGCGCACGCTTCTGCAGGTGAACATCGACGACGCCGCCGAAGCCGAGCGCGTGGTGAGCGAGCTCATGGGCGACCAGGTGGAGCCCCGTAAGGAGTTCATCCAGAAGCACGCCCGCGACGTCCGTTTCCTGGATATTTAAGGAGAATCTAAGTGGCAGACAACAACGATTCTTTCGACGAGTTTCTGAACCGCGCCGACGCGGGCGAGGGGGCCGAGGAAGAGGATGACCTGGAAGGCGCGCTTTCCGACGCCGAGGACGCGGACGACGACGAGGGCTTTTCCGCCCCCGGTTCCGTGATCTCCGACGAGATGCGCGCGAAGGCCCTCATCAAGGACGATTTGCCGAGCGCCCACGGCGAGATCGTGGAAGGCGCCAACGGCGGCAACGGCACCATCGTGCGCACGGCGTACCTGGGCAAGGAGATGCAGACGTCGTTCTTGGAGTATTCCATGAGCGTCATCGTCGCCCGCGCCCTGCCGGACGTGCGCGACGGTTTGAAGCCGGTTCACCGACGCATCCTCTACGCCATGAACGAGAGCGGCTACACCCCCTCGCGCCCGCACATGAAGTCGGCCCGTACCGTGGGCGACGTCATCGGCAAGTACCACCCGCACGGCGACTCGGCCGTGTACGACACCATGGTGCGTCTGGCGCAGCCGTTCTCCATGCGCGTGCCGCTCATCGACGGCCACGGCAACTTCGGCTCCATCGACGGCGACGGCGCGGCGGCCATGCGATACACCGAGGCGCGCTTGGACAAGGCGGCCATGGAGCTGCTCTCCGATCTGGACAAAGAGACGGTGGACTTCCAGCCGAACTACGACGAGAGCCTCGAAGAGCCCGTCGTGCTGCCCGCCCGCTTCCCGAACCTGCTGGTCAACGGATCGCAGGGCATCGCCGTGGGCATGGCGACGAACATCCCGCCGCATAACCTGGGCGAGACGATCGACGCCACGTGCCTCATGCTGGACAACCCCGACGTCACTACCGACGAGCTGATGTGCGCCCTGCCCGGCCCCGACTTCCCCACGGGCGGCATCATCATGGGCAAGAAGGGCATCATCGACGCGTACGAGACGGGCCGCGGCTCGCTCACCGTGCGCGCCCGTTGCGAGGTGGAGGAGAAAAAGAACGGCCGCAGCTCCATCATCGTGAAGGAAATCCCCTACATGGTGAACCGCCAGCGCCTGCTGGAGAAGCTGGGCGAGCTCGTGCGCGACAAGAAGCTGCCCGAGATCTCGAACATCCACGACGGCGCCGATCGCCACGGCATCGACATCATCATCGACCTCAAGCAGAACGCCATCCCGCAGGTGGTGCTCAACAAGCTGTACAAGCACACGCAGCTGCAGGTGGGCTTCGGCGCCATCATGCTGTCGCTGGTGGACGGCGTGCCGCGCGTGCTGTCGCTCAAAGAGATGCTGCACTACTACATCGCGCACCAGGAAGACGTCATCGTGCGCCGCACGCGCTACGAGCTGGCGAAGGCCGAGGAGCGCGCTCACATCCTCGAGGGCTTGGTGGTCGCGCTCGACAACATCGACGAGGTCATCTCCATCATTCGCTCGTCGCAGACCGACGCCGAGGCCGCGGGTCGCCTCACCGAGCGCTTCGGGCTGTCGAAGAAGCAGACCGACGCCATCCTGGAGATGAAGCTGCGCCGCCTGACCGGTTTGGAGCGCGGCAAGATCGAGGAAGAGCTGGCCGCCCTGCGCGAGAAGATCGACTACTACAAGCGCGTCCTGGGCGACATGACGCTCGTGCGCCAGATCATCAAGGACGAGCTGCTGGACATCAAGAAGAAGTTCGGCACGCCGCGCAAGACCAGGCTCTCGGCCGACGCCAAGGACATCGACGTGGAGGACCTCATCGCCGACGAGAACATGGTGGTGACGGTGACGAAGGCCGGCTACGTGAAGCGCCTGCCCGTGGCCACCTACCGCCAGCAGAAGCGCGGCGGCAAGGGCATGCAGGGCGTGAACCTGAAGGACAACGACTACGTGGAGCATCTGTTCGTGGCTTCCACGCACGCCTACATGCTGTTCTTCTCCACGGCCGGCAAGGTGTACCGCTTGAAGGTGTACGAGCTGCCCGAGGCGTCGCGCCACGCGCGCGGCACGGCCATCGTGAACCTGCTACCGCTGGCGAAGGGGGAGACCATCTCGGCCGTCATCGCCACGAAGGACTTCCCGGCCGACGAGTTCCTCATGTTCGCCACGTCGCACGGCATGGTGAAGAAGACGTCCATGGAGCTGTACGACCGCACGCGCCGCGACGGCCTCATCGCCATCAACCTGAAGGACAACGACGAGCTCATCTCGGTGAAGCGCGTCGCGCCCGGCGAGAAGGTCATCATGGTGTCGAGCGCCGGCAAGGCCATCAAGTGGGACGAGGGCGAGGTGCGCGGCATGGGTCGCGACACCATGGGCGTGCGCGGCATGAACGTGCCGCCCATCGCGCGGGTGCTGGGCATGGAGATAGCGAAGCCGGACACGGAGCTGTTCGTCATCACCGAGAAGGGCTACGGCAAGCGCACTCCCGTGAGCGAGTACCCCGACCACCATCGCGGCGGCCAGGGCGTGTTCACCATCACCATGACGGAGAAGAAGGGCCTGCTGGCCGCCATGAAGATCGTGGCTCCCGACGAGGAGATCATGATTATGTCCGAGGAGGGCGTGGTCGTTCGCACTCCGGTTTCCGGCATTTCCGAACTGGGGCGTTCCACGCAGGGAGTGTGCGTGATGAAGGTGGGCGACGGCGACCGCGTGACGGCCGTGGCCATCTCGAGCCGCGCTAAGAAGAAGCGTGCGGCAGGCGACAAGCCCGGCTCCGAGGACGAATCGCAGATCGACCTCTTGGAAGAAGAATCCGAGGAAGGCGATCTGGCCGAGAACGAGATCGACGGGGAGTAGCTTTTCCCTTCAAGCCGACTTGAACCGAATGACGGGCCCTTACCAGGGCCCGTCATTTTTTCACCCCCCCAATCGATACCTCCTCCCAACAACGTGATTCGTTTTTTCATTTTCTTTTTTCGACGCGACTTCCCAACACGCGAATTCCTTTTCCATTTCCCTATCGATTTTCCCTCTCAACAAAACGCGCCGTTGTTTCATTCCCTTTCATCGACTCTTCCTTGGTAACGCTGCTCTATTTCTATCTCGTTCTTCGATTTTCTTTTATCCCCGCTCTCTCATTTCTCAAATATCATCTTCTCGAATTTACTTCAACCAAGTAACCCTCCCTCCCTCTTCGTCAGTGCTTTCGGTTTTCTGAAGAGTGTTTCACGTGAAACAGTAGTGTCCATTATTTATAACTATTTAAATCATCAATAACTTTTTCGTTGTTGGTTAGCGAACGTTCGTACTCATGAATGCGGAAATCGTGGACGGGTTTCGTGTCCGGCACGTCGGTGTTGACGTGCCGTATACTGCACGCTTCGCGAATGTTGCCGCGCCCGTTTGAATCGGGCGCTTCGTATGAAAGGGGGCGGAGAAGCCCATGTCCATAACCGCATTGGCCCAAGGAGCGCTCGGGTGCGCGCAAGGAGCTTGGGGTCATGCGCAGAGCGCCGGGCGGCGCGCGAACGTGGCGCGCAAGGCCCGCGCCGGCCGCGCGCCGGCCGAGAAAACCACGTCCGGCGACGTGTTCGTGTTGTCCGTCCCCTTGTTCGTCGAGCTGTTCATGCAGATCATGGTTGGCAATGTGAACCAGATGATGCTGGCCCCGCAGGGAGTCGAGCCCGCCGCCGCGGTAGGCAACGCGCTGCAGATACTCAACATCATCACCATCGCGCTTTCGGCCATGGGGACGGCGTCCACCGTGCTCGTTACCCGCGTGCTGGGCAACGCCTCGTCGAAACGCACGATCTCCGAGATAGCCACGGTGGCCTTGGTGGTGAACATGGCGCTGGGCGCGCTCATGACGGCGGCGCTGTTCGCGTTCTGGCCGCAGTTCTTCTCCTGGCTGCACATAGACTCGTCGCTGCATGCCATGGGATCGTCGTTCCTGCTCATCGTGGGGTCGACCACGATCATGCAAGGCGCGTTCTTCGCCATCACGGCACTGCTGCGCAGCTTCGCCCGGGTGGGCGACGTCATGGGAGCGAGTTTGGCCATGAACGCCGTCAACATCGGGTTGTGCCTCGTGTTGGTGAACGGAACGGGCGCCATTCCGGCGCTCGGCGTGGAGGGGACGGCCGCCGCGAACGTGGTCGCCCGCGGCGTGGGGCTTGCACTGGCCGTGTTCATGCTGCTTCGACATACCGACGTGCGTCCGTCGCCGCGCTTGCTGCGCCCGTTCCCGTGGAAAACGCTCAAGAACATGCTGGGCGTGGGCGTTCCCTCGTCGGGCGAGCAGATGAACTACGACTTGGCGCAGATCGTCATCTTGTCCTTCATCAACGTGCTGGGCGCGACGGTGGTCACGGTGAAGGTGTACTGCTCTATGCTGGCGAGCATCGCCTATCTGTATTCCATCGCTTTGTCGCAGGCCACGCAGATCGTGCTGGGCTACCTGTTCGGCGCGGGAAAGTTCGACCTGGTGCGCCGCCGCGTGTGGATGGCCGACCTCATAGCGGCCGTGCTCACCACGGCCGTGTCGCTTACGCTATGGTGGAACTTCGACGCCGTGGTGGGCCTGCTCACGGCCGACCCGCTCGTGCACGAGCTCGGCCGGCAGATCATGCTGGTGGAGGTGTTCTTGGGGATAGGCCGCAGCCTGAACATCGTGATGGTGCGCGCGCTCATCGCGCTCGGCGACGTGCGCACGCCGGTGACGGTGAACGTGGCGTTCTCGTGGGTGTTCGCCGTGGGCGGCGGCTGGCTTTTGGGCATCGGCTGGGGTTGGGGCCTCGTGGGCATGTGGATAGCCATGTGCATCGACGAATGGCTGCGCGCCGGCTTCCTCATATGCACGTTCGCGCGCGGTGGATGGAAACGCCGCGCACTGGGCGATGAGCGCGAGCGGGACATGATCGAACGTGACATACACGAGCGGAACGCGATCGATGAAGGGAATGAGAAGGTGCCGCGCGGCATCGGGAAAATCCCCGATCGGGAAGGAGCGCCCGGCGGTTTGCCCGTTCCCAGCGCGTCTTTCGCTCCCGCAGGCGTGAAGCAAGGGGAGATCGTCGGCGTCAACGCTCCCTCGTTCGTGGCGACGACGACGCTCGACGGCCACAACGCCCCGACGCCCGTCGACGATATTCTGGCTTCGTTCTGGTAATCTGCGCCCGGCGGCGGCTCGCCGTCCCTATGGGCGGCGAGCCGCCGCGTTGCTATCCCTCGAAATCCTCGGGGGCCAGCTCTTCCAAGAACGAGCGGAAATCCGCGAGCTCCTCTTCCTCGTCCGGAGCGCTTTTGAACACGTAGGGGAACGACGCCCGCTCGAGCACGTCCTCCTCGATGTAGATGGGTGCCTGTTGGCGCAGTGCCAACGCGATGGAATCGGAGGGACGTGCGTCCAGATCGATAAGGCGGTCGTGCTGTTTGAGGGTGAGCCGCGAGAAGAACATGGCCCCCTTCACGTCGTTGATGACCACGTGGTCGACCCGCGCATCGAGATTCGTGAGCGCGTCGAGGAACAGGTCGTGCGTCATGGGACGGGCGAAACGCGCTTTTTCCAAGGCGATGCCCAGCTGCGTGGCCTCGTTCACGCCGACCCATATGGGAACGATGCGGCATTTGCCGGGTTGCGTGGGCTCCTCGATCGGCTGCAGCACGATGATGGAGGGCGCCGGCGCGGCCGAGACGATCAGGGTTTGCACGTTGACAGGTACCATGAAAGCTCCTCGTTGCATCAGGGGACCGGTTCCCCGGGTGCTTCGATTATACCGCTGGGTTGCCATGCGAACGGTTGACGAAGAAGGTGTTTCCCATGCGTGACGTCTGCGCCTCTTTTCGGAGCTCATGTTTTTCAACGATGGGAAAGTGCCCAGTTGACCTTTTAAAATTGCCTAGAAAAAGTGCTTGACCAAAACGTTGATTGTGGGTTACAGTGTTCAGGCACTTTTTTTGCGGGCCCGTAGCTCAGTTGGTTAGAGCGCACGCCTGATAAGCGTGAGGTCGCTGGTTCAAATCCATTCGGGCCCACCATTTTTTGCGATAAACGCTCCACCGTGAGCCGAGTTAGCCGGTGGAGCGTTTATTAGTATCTGGAGCAAGTCGGCCGCTCGCGTGCTGAATCCAACCGCGGCGCCGATCGAACGGGGCATTAGCTCAGCTGGGAGAGCGACGGCTTTGCAAGCCGTAGGTCAGGGGTTCGATCCCCCTATGCTCCACCATTAAATCGGACGGATCCTGCAGGGTCCGTTTTTCGTTTCCCGACAGTTTTCAAGAACTCTAATAGGTTGGCATGGTTCCGAAGAGAACCAGGTGCGCCACGCCCAAAACCGCGATATGCAACGGATAGTAGGCGTAGAAGAACCACTTCATGGGAAGGCCCCGGCGTCCGCGATAAGCACGGAGGAGGGGAATGGTGAGCGTGCATCCCACCAACGGATAGAGCACGAAGGGGAGCAGCGACCAGTCTCCCGCCGTCGAAACGCCGGTTGCGAGCGTGGCGAGCAGAGGGAGTCCGTCGGCCACCACGACCAGCAACACAGGCGCAGCGACCGCGCCGAGCGGCGTCTTCAACGCGGCCGGCACGAAATCGCCTCCGTCGGCTTCGCCACTGCCCGTTTCCGTATCTCGCTGCGTTCCCGCTCCCAGCACCTTGAACAGGAATGTCATCACCACGCCGACGAATCCCCAGTTGCATACGAGGCTCGCGAACAGCGCTGCCGCGAACAGCGCCCAGAACGCCGCCCGGTTCGCCACGTGGTCGTGCGCGTACAGCACGCCCAACCCTATGAGCAGCGTGAACAGCACGTTGGCATCGCCCGCCAGGAACAGCGCATAGGGAATCTGCGACACCGCGGCGAACACGCCCAGCCGCAGGGCGTATTTCTTCACGTTCGAGGTGTGGCGATACCCCTCTACCAGCAGAAACGCCATAACGGGGAAAGTGAGTCCGCCTGCCGCGTACAGCAAGCACCGCGCCGCGAAGGGCAGCTGAGCGTCGAAGAGGTAGGCGGCATGGTTCGCCGTCATGCCCACGATGGCCACCATCTTGAGCGCGAACGACGACAAGCCGCCCGCGTCGCCTTGGGTTCGGGCGCACGCGCCTTCGCAGACTTGACCGCCCGCGCCACCGCGCGCGTGGTTGCTCGTCTTGTCCCGACCGCCGTCTGCCATGCCTTCGCCTTCGCATCCGTTTCGCGCGTTTCTGCTCGATCCGGTCTGCGGTGGGGGAGCGCGCGCCGGAGAGACATCGATTATACTGCATATATGAGCCTGCAAAAAATCAGGAACAACCACCCCCTTGCCTACGCGGCCGCAGCGTGCGCGCTGGCTGTGGCGTGCTTTACCGTGGTCCCGGCGGAAGGGCTCGACCCGCTGGTGGCGTCGCTTGTTCAAACGGCTCTCGCCGCGCTCTGCATGCTCTGCGTGCTCGCGGCATTCGATCCGTCGTCGCTGCGCTGGAAGATGCGTCGCGGCACGCAAAGCCGAACGGCGTTGTTCGCGTGCGGCGTCTTGGCGCTCGTAGCGCTTGCGGCCGGCGTGGCCGCAGCGTTGCTCTCCGCGCTGGGTGGACGAGAGGGTGGGTCGCTCTCCTTCTTCGTCTCACCCATGGCTTCGCCGGGCGGCGTCGCCCTGTTTCTTCTGCTCTGCCTCGTCACCGGCGTGTTCGAAGAAGCGTTGTTCCGCGGTATCGTGTTCAAGGGGTTCGCCACCGCGTTGGAAAATGAGGAGCGCCCCCGCCCGGTTCTGGTGGCGGCCGTCGTGCAAGCGATGGTGTTCGGACTGCTGCACGTGACGACGTCGACCTCCCTAGAATCCGCGATCTTTACTGTCGCCGCTGTCCAGACGCTGGTCAAACCGGTGCAAGCCGCGCTGTTCGGGTTCGTTATGGCCGGCCTGCTCGCCCGCACGGGGAACCTCTGGCTGCTCGTCGGCACCCATGCGGCCTTCAACGCGCTATCCGAGGCACTGTTGTTCGCGTTGACAGGCGCGCTTCCCGCCACGTACGCCACCGGCCAACCCGCCGACTTGGCCGTGCTTCTTGCCACCACGGTGCTGCTCGTTCCGTTCGCCATCCACGCCGCATCCTGTTTGAAAAAACCCGATGGTTGCTTGTAGCGGGTTTGCTCCTTTTCCAAGTTCCCGGTTTCGCCGGGTGCGTTTCCGTTGCTCCTGTGGATTCCATCGATGGCGCTCGTGGACAAAATCGGCGGCTATGGTAAATATCACGCTTGCATGCACGGATGCAAAACGGGAAAACGCCTGATGGTGAAAAATTCCTCGCAAATTTTCTTCGGCTGAATCGACCACAGCTCGAATATCTGTCCATGATGATTTGGGTTATATTAATCGCACACGCTGATCAGAAACCGGGAGCGGTGGCATGTGTTGCGAAACGGCGCGTTTCCGCAAGGCAGCAGGCGTCCCGCGACGCAAGCGCGTCTCGTCCGGCGTCGTGCACGCCCGGTGCGCCTTATATGCCAAGCGCGCTCATTCTGTGACGCGTTCCCCTGCGGTTCGGCTTTTCACGCTGGCGTGGTACCATGCTTCCTTGGAAAACGAATGCGCGGGCGTGTCATGATCGCGAGCGCGCCACGACAACGATTCTGCGGGGAGTTATGAACCGGACGGAAGCACTGCGCATCTTGGGCCTCGACGAGGATGCCACGCTCGACGACATCAAGACGGCTTACAAGGAGACTGCGCAGATCCTCCACCCCGACCGCTTCGCCACCAATAAGAAGCTCCAAGATCGCGCCACCGAGCAGTTCAAGAACCTGCAAGAGGCTTACGAATGCCTCACCAGCGGGAAGGGTTCTCGCTCAAAGGCGGGTCGCGCCGCTTCCACCACGCGCGCCTACACGCCAGCCAGCGAGATGGAGGCGCGCCTAGCCGGCATCGCCGCCGCGCGCACGCAGTTGGTGAGCCAGCGCGACGTGGTGTACGACGAACGCCGCAACGGGCTCGTCATGGCGGGCATCGGCGCGGTGGTGGCCATCCTGTTCCGCAAACCGGGGCCCTTGCTCATCCTGGCCACGGCGGGCGTGACGGCCGTGGTGTGGGGCATCGTCCAAGCGGTGGGCGCACAGCGCACTATCGGCACGCTCAACGAGCACATCGACGAGCTCAACAAAGAAGAGCGCCGCCTCGCCGAGGAGTTGGATGACATGTGACGTCGCATTCCCGTGCGGGGCGTCCCCGCACCGGCTTGCACCAGGATCATCGCCGCGCCGCTCAGGTGCGGCTTGAATAGAAAGAAGAAGCAAGGCATGAAACAAGAGAACCTCCGCAACATCGCCATCATCGCCCACGTCGACCACGGCAAGACCACGCTCGTGGACCGGCTGCTGTACACGAGCGGCGTGTTCCGCGAGAACCAGCAGGTGGACGAGCGCGTGCTCGACAGCAATGACCAGGAGCGCGAGCGCGGCATAACCATCCTGTCGAAGAACATCTCGGTCACGTACAACGGCGTGAAGATCAACGTCATCGACACGCCCGGCCACGCCGACTTCGGCGGCGAGGTGGAGCGCGTGCTGAACATGGCCGACGGCGCCCTGCTCATCGTGGACGCGTTCGAGGGCCCCATGCCCCAGACGCGCTTCGTGCTGAAGCACGCGCTGGCGCTGGGCCTGCGCATCATGGTGGTCATCAACAAGATCGACCGCCCCGGCGCGCGTCCGGAGGAAGTGGTGGACGAGGTGTTCGACCTCATGGTGGAGCTGGAAGCCTCCGACGAGCAGCTCGACTTCCCCATCATCTACGCCAGCGCCGTGAACGGTTACGCGCGCTTTGCCCCCGAAGACGAGAACATGGACATGCTGCCGCTGCTCGACACCATCTTGAAGGAAGTGCCCGCGCCCGACTGCGAGCCGAACGGCCCCGTGGCGCTGCAGATCTGCACGGTCGACCACTCCAGCTTCGTGGGCCGCATCGGCGTGGGGCGCCTGTTCTCCGGCACCATCCACAAGAACGAGCAGGCTCTGGTCATCAAGAACGACGGCACGCGCTACAACACCGTCATCAAGGACGTGTTCACGTTCGAGGAACTGGGTAAGAAGAAGCAGCAGGAGGTGCACGCCGGCGACATCGTGGCCGTGGTGGGCGTCGACGACGCCGACATCGGCGACATGGTCACGAGCCGCGAGAATCCCGTGCGCCTGGACCCCATCGAGGTGGAAGAGCCCACGATGGCCGTCGTGTTCGAGGCGTCCACCAGCCCGCTCATCGGCCGCGAGGGCGATATCGTGGGCGCGCGCCAGCTGAAAGAGCGTCTCATGCGCGAGGCGGAGAGCAACATCTCCATGCGCATCGAGGAGCTTGAGGACAAGAGCGGCGTGGAAGTGGCCGGCCGCGGCGTTCTGCACCTGTCCGTGCTCATGGAGACCATGCGTCGCGAGGGCTTCGAGTTCCAGGTGGGCCGCCCGCGCGTGCTCATCAAGAAGGACGAGCAGGGGCGCAAGCTCGAGCCCATCGAGGAGGCCACGGTGGACGTGCCCAGCGAGTACGCGGGCAAGGCCATCGAGGTGTTCGGCAGCGCCGGCGGCGAGATGGCCGACATGTTCCAGCGCGGGGACCAGACGCACCTCGTGTTCAAGATTCCCACGCGCGGCACGATGGGCCTGCGCACGCGCCTGTTGAACGTCACGCGCGGCGAAGCCACCATGTTCCACCACTTCAGCGAGTACGGCGCCTTCCGCGGCGACTTCAACGGCCGCAAGAACGGCTCCATGATCTCCATGTCCACCGAGAAGAGCGTGGCCTACGCGCTCGACACGCTGCAGGAGCGCGGCAAGCTGTTCGTGGGCCCCGGCGAGGACTGCTACGAGGGCATGATCGTGGGCGAGTCGGCGAAGGAAGGCGACATGGTCGTCAACATCGCGAAGTCCAAGCAGCTGGGCAACCAGCGTTCGTCCGGCGCCGACAAGGCCATCCAGCTCACGCCGCCGCAGACGTTCACGCTGGAAGAGGCCCTGGAGTACATCGAGGACGACGAGCTGGTGGAGGTCACGCCCAAGAGCATCCGCCTGCGCAAGCGCATCCTGAGCTCCATCGAGCGCAAGAAGGCGAACAAGAACTAGCGGGTTCCAACCGCTCCGCGGTTCGATACCCTTCCGTAAGGGCGGTGCCAGCCGGAGGCGTTTCCGGCTGGCACCGCACGGGATACTTCGGCTCCGGCGGCTCGCGCCGCCTCCGCTCAGGATGACAAGTTGGAACGGTATACGGCCTCAGCTCAGGATGGCAAGCTGGAGCGCCCTGCGGCCCGACGCTTTGCGGCGTCTCCCTGCGCCCGCTCCGCGTGCCCGGGGCCTCGACGGTCCATCGGACTGCCGAATGATCAGGATGACCACAGATAGCGTCTTCCAAACCTCCGTTCCGCATATCACCTCCTCATTTGCGCGACGTCGCTCTCGCGCTCGTGCCTAACGTCCGTGCTTCGTGAAGCGAAAGTGGGCATATTGTGCATCGGCGAGGACACAATTGCCGTGTGTGCGAAAATACCGCTCAGTAACTTACATCATGCTCGGTCGCCTTGGCGGCCCGCATGTTCGAGGGAAGGGTCCTATGAAGACTGCGAACATCATGAAGGCCGTGTGCGTTGCCGGGTTGGCGGCCACCTGCGTTTGGGGTTTGGCGGCGTGCTCTTCGGCCAACGCGAACGGCTTGACCGGCGGGGTTGCCGCCACGGTCAACGGAACGGAGATCCCCGAAGACGACGTCACCAACATGATCCAGGGCATCCGCTCCCAGATGGGCATGGACGGCGAGGACGAGTGGGGCCAGTGGCTCGCCGACAACGCCATGACTCCCGAGTCCGTCCGCGAGCAGATGATCGATTCGTTCGTGCAGCAAGAGCTGATCAAGCAGGGTGCGAAGGAAAAGAACATCAGCGTGGACAGCTCCGAGATCGACAGCATCGTGAACACCATGAAGGCCAACTACGACGGCGATGACAAGTGGTCCGCGGCGTTGGAGCAGGCGAACTTCACCGAGGAATCCTATCGCGAGAACATCGAGAACCAGCTGCTGCAGAAGAAGCTGACCGAGTCGTTCGCCAGCGATGAGGAGCCCAGCCAGGAAGATCTGCTGCAGTACGCGCAGATGTACGCCTCCGCTTACGACGGTGCGAAGCGTTCGTCGCACATCCTGTTCGACAGCGGCGACGAGGCCACGGCCCAGAGCGTGCTCGACCAGATCAACAGCGGCGAGCTCGACTTCGCCGAGGCGGCCAAGCAGTACTCCAAGGACAACGACAACGGCAACGGCGGCAGCGCTGCGAAGGGCGGCGACGTGGGCTGGGACAAGCTGAACAGCTTCGTCACCGAGTACACCGATGCCCTGAACGGCCTTGAGAAGGATCAGGTCAGCGGTTTGGTGACCAGCCAGTACGGCATCCACATCATCAAGTGCACCGATGTGTTCAACGCCCCGAAGGCCGCGGGCGAGGACGGCACCGAAACGGTGACCATCACCAGCACCGACCAGATCCCCTCCGAGTTCCTGGACAGCATCAAGGCTTCCCTCAAGCAGCAGAAGCAGAACGAGGCCGCCCAGACCTGGTTCTCCGAGTACAAGGAGTCGGCCGACATCGTCATCAACCCGATGCCGGAGGGCCTGCCCTACGCGGTGGACATGTCGAAGTACACGCCGGCCGAGGGCTCTACGGGAGCAACCCAGAACAATAGCGACGGCACCGACACCGGCGACGGCGACACCGCGAACAACGCCGGCGACAACGCCGAAGGTTCAGGCGATGCCGCGTCCGGTGAGAACACCGAAGGCTCTGGCGACAACGCCAACGCCAATGCGAGCGACCAGCCTGCCGAGAGCGGAGACGCCGCGAACCAGCAGCCTGCCGAGGCCGCGTAAACCTGAAGCGAATGGCGCCCGGAACAGCAACGAGCGAAGCGAAAGCGGCTGCGGAGAACCCGCAGCCGCTTTCTTCTGCGCCCTTTCTCCAATTGCGCGGCGCCGTGGTCAGGCGCGCCGGTCATGCGATCCTCTCGGTCGACGCGTTCGTCCTCGCCCAAGGCGAGAACATAGCCCTTCTCGGCCCGAACGGCTCGGGCAAGTCCACGTTCGTCAAGCTCATTACGCGCGAGGTGCTGCCGTTGCATCGCGACGAGCCCCCGGTGCTGTTCAAAGGCCGCGACCGGGCGACGCTTGCCGAGGTCAAGCAGTGCCTGGGCGTGGTGTCATCCACCATGCAGGATCAGATGACGGTGCATTTGCCGGCAGTGGACGTGGTGGCCGGCGGCCTGTTCGGGTCGCTCGGCATCCTGCCGACAGTGGACGCCGCCGAAGCCGATGCCGCCCGCGCGCGGGCGCGCGACACCATGGACCTGCTTGGCATAGCCGACTTGCACGACCGCGACGTCATGACGCTGTCCACCGGCCAGGCACGGCGGGCGCTCATCGCCCGAGCGCTCGTGCACGATCCCGAGACGCTCGTGTTCGACGAGCCGTGCACGGGGCTCGATCCCGAGGGCATGTACTACGTGCGTCGGAGCATGCGCACGCTCGCCCAGGCGGGGAAGTCCATCGTGCTGGTAACGCACTATCCCGAAGACGTTATTCCCGAGATCGGGCGCCTCGTGCTCATCAAGAACGGCGCCGTGTTCGCCGACGGCCCAAAGGAAAGCCTGCTTGCCGACGATTCCATGAGCGCGCTGTTCGACGTTCCCTTGAAAATTAATCGATCTGGGTCCTATTATTCGCTTGTGAGCGCCTATTAGCTGTTGTATACTACGTAGCTGCTGCACGTTCGCGCACGGCGCGAGCATGCACGTTTCGACGAAGCGGAGAGATGACCGAGCTGGCCGAAGGTGCACGATTGGAAATCGTGTGTGCGCCAAAAGCGTACCTAGGGTTCGAATCCCTATCTCTCCGCCATTGAAATTCCAACGACCGAATTCCCGGTCGAGAGCGCACCGCCGGAGCACGGCGCGTGCCGGTCGGCGAGGACCAAGCCGGCCGCATCCCACGCGGAGGGGTGGCAGAGTGGTTGAATGCGGCGGTCTCGAAAACCGTTTTACCCGTAACCCGGGTAACGAGGGTTCGAATCCCTCCTCCTCCGCCAGTTTCCACTAAGCGCCTTCGGGCGCTTTTTTGCATCTTTACGCCTTCTTAACCCTCCGTCCCTCACCTTAACGGTGCGTTAATCCGCTCTTCCTTATCGTCTACCTAGCTTGCAGAAGATGCCGCTGCGGCGGCCTGGAAACAAGAAAGGAAGACGATGGACATCGTAACCGGCGTCGTCGGAGGGCTGAGCGTGCTGGTCGTGCTCTACCTTTTCGTGGTGTTGCTGAAAGGGGGCGATGAGCGGTGACGGACGAACTGCTCGAATACGGGATCTACCTCGCCTTGCTCGTGGCTTTGGCCATTCCCTTGTCGGCATATCTCAACAAGGTCATGGCAGGCGAGAAGACCGTCTTCACGCGCGTCCTCGTTCCTGTCGAGAACGTCATCTACCGATGCATACGCGTCGACAAGAACGAGGACATGGGGTGGAAGAAGTACCTGGTCAGCGCACTCGCTTTCTCCGCCATTTCCCTGGTGGGGCTATTCGCCATCCTCATGCTGCAGGGGCTTCTGCCGCTCAACCCCGAGGGGCTTCCCGGCCTTTCGTGGGATCTGGCGTTCAACACCGCCGTCAGCTTCGTGACGAACACGAACTGGCAGGCGTACAGCGGCGAGTCGGCGCTGAGCTACTTCTCGCAGGCGCTCGGCCTGACCGTGCAGAACTTCGTGACTCCGGCGGTGGGCATCGCCGTGCTGTTCGCGCTCCTTCGCGGCATGGTGAGCGAGGGGCATCTGGGCCTGGGCAACTTCTTCGTTGACGTGACGCGCGCCACGCTGTTCGTGCTCCTTCCGTTGGCCCTCGTGGTGACGGTGGTGGACGTGTGGCAGGGCTCCCCGCAGAACGTTAACGATTACGAGACGGTGCAGCTGCTGGAGCCGGTGGGCGTTGACGAGGCGGGCAACATCGTCGATGCGGACGACCCCGCCGCCGTCGAGACGATCGACCAGGCCACGGTTCCCATGGGCCCGCAGGCCAGCCAGGTTGCCATCAAGCAGCTCGGCACGAACGGCGGCGGCTACAACGGCGTGAACTCGGCGAGCGCCCTGGAGAACCCCACGCCGCTGACGAACCTTATACAGTGCCTGTCGCTGTTGCTTATCCCCGTGGCCTGCGTGTTCAGTTTCGGACGCTTCGTCGCCGATCGGCGCCAAGGACGCGCGGTGTTCGCGGCCATGTTCATCTTGCTGGTGGCGGCCTTGGTGGCGATAGCCGTGTTCGAGCAGATGGGCACGCCCCAGCTTGCGGCCGACGGCCAGGTGTACATGGGGGTTGACGGCCAGTCTGGCGGCAACATGGAAGGCAAGGAAACGCGTTTCGGCGTAACCGACTCGTCGCTGTGGGCCGCGTTCACCACGGCCGCGTCGAACGGCTCGGTCAACGCCATGCACGACAGCTTCACGCCCATCGGCGGCATGGTGCCCATCATATTGATGGCGCTGGGCGAAGTGGTGTTCGGCGGCGTGGGCTGCGGTTTGTACGGCATGCTGGGCTTCGTCATCCTCACGGTGTTCATCGCCGGGCTCATGGTGGGCCGCACGCCCGAGTACCTGGGCAAGAAGATCGGTCCGAAGGAGATGCGCATGGCCGTTATCCTGTGCATCACCACGCCGCTGCTCATTCTGGTGGGCGCAGGCATCATGAGCCTCGATCCGGCCACGGTGGACAGCCTGAACAACCCCGGCGCGCACGGGTTCTCGGAAGTGCTGTACGCGGCCACGTCCGCCGGGGGCAACAACGGCTCGGCTTTTGCCGGCTTCAACGCCAACACGCCGATGATCAACGTGGTGCTGGGGCTCGAGATGCTGGCGAACCGCTTCATTCCCATCGTGGCGGTGTGCGTGCTGGCCGGCAGCCTGTGCACGCGGCCCAAGGTTGCCACGAGCGCCGGCACGCTGTCCACCAGCAATGCGATGTTCGTGTTCCTGCTTGTTCTCATGGTTCTGCTGATCGGTGCGCTCACGATGTTCCCGGCGCTTGCGCTGGGTCCCGTCGCCGAGCAACTGATGATGGCGCTGTAGAAAGGCGGGTGAGAGAAAGATGACGACAACTGCTATGAAAAACACTGCCATGAGCTCGCTCGCGAAGCGTGCGGTGCTCGATGCGTTCGCAAAGCTCAGCCCGCGCGAACAGGCCAAGAACCCCGTCATGCTGATGGTGTACCTCTCGGCCATCCTCACGCTTATCCTGTTCGTCCTATCGCTGTTCGGCATCGCCGACGCGGCGCCGGGCTTCATCCTGGCGATATCCGCGGTGCTCTGGCTCACCGTGCTGTTCGCGAACTTCGCGGAAGCGCTCGCCGAAGGCCGCGGCAAGGCCCAGGCAGACTCGCTGCGCGCCGCCAAGCGCGACGTGCCGGCGCACAAGCTCAACGAAGGGCTGGTGGCGAAGGGACACCATGTGGACGACCCCGCCGAGTTCTTCCGCATCCAGGCGGACGAGGTGAGCTCGGCCGTTTTGAAGAAGAAGGACCTGTTCTTCGTCGCGGCGGGAGAGCAGATCCCCGCGGACGGCGAAATCGAGCTCGGTGCCGCGTCGGTGGACGAGAGCGCCATCACCGGCGAGTCGGCCCCGGTCATCCGCGAGTCCGGCGGCGACCGCTCGGCCGTCACGGGCGGCACCACCGTGCTGTCCGACTGGCTGGTCGTACGCGTGACCGCCGACGCGGGCCACAGCTTTCTCGACCAGATGATCGCCATGGTGGAGTCGGCCGCGCGCAAGAAGACGCCGAACGAGATCGCGCTCGAGATACTGCTCGTGGCGCTCACCATCGTGTTCCTCATCGTGTCGGTGTCGCTGTTCGCGTTCAGCGGGTTCGGGGCGAACCAGGAGGGCATCGCGAACCCCACCACCATCACCTCGCTCGTGGCGCTGTTCGTGTGCCTGGCGCCCACCACCATCGGCGCGCTGCTCTCCGCCATCGGCATCGCCGGCATGAGCCGCCTGAACCGGGCGAACGTGCTGGCCATGAGCGGCCGCGCCGTGGAGGCCGCCGGCGACGTGGACGTGCTGCTGCTGGACAAGACGGGCACCATCACGCTGGGCAACCGCCAGGCCGCCGAGTTCATTCCGGTGGACGGCGCCTCCGAGCGCGACGTGGCCGACGCGGCGCAGCTGGCGAGCCTCACCGACGAGACGCCCGAGGGCCGCAGCGTGGTGGTGCTGGCCAAGGAGCTGTTCGACATCCGCGCCCGCGAGCTGGAAGGCGCGGGTATGACGAGCATCCCGTTCACGGCCCAGACGCGCATGAGCGGCGTGGACTTCGAGGGCCACGAGATTCGGAAGGGGGCGGCCGATGCCGTCAAGGATTATGTGGAGTCGCGCGGCGGCGCGTACAGCGCTCAGTGCGCCGGAGTCGTTGAGGATGTCGCGCGGGCAGGCGGCACTCCGCTGCTCGTTGCTCGCGATCATCGTATTCTGGGCGTCGTTCATCTGAAGGACATCGTGAAGCAGGGTATCAAGGAGAACTTCGCCGACCTGCGCACCATGGGCATCAAAACGGTTATGATCACGGGCGACAACCCGCTGACCGCGGCGGCCATCGCGGCCGAGGCCGGCGTGGACGACTTCATCGCCGAGGCGACCCCCGAGACGAAGCTCGAGGCCATTCGCCAGTACCAGGCCGAGGGGCACATGGTGGCCATGACGGGCGACGGCACGAACGACGCGCCCGCGCTCGCCCAAGCCGACGTGGCCGTGGCCATGAACAGCGGCACGCAGGCGGCGAAGGAAGCCGGCAACATGGTGGACCTGGACTCGTCGCCCACGAAGCTCATCGACATCGTGCGCATAGGCAAGCAGCTCCTCATGACGCGCGGCTCGCTGACCACGTTCTCCATCGCCAACGACCTGGCGAAGTACTTCGCCATCGTCCCGGCCTTGTTCGTGCCGCTGTACCCGGCGCTCGAGGCGCTGAACGTCATGCACCTCACGAGCCCGCTCACGGCCATCCTGTCGGCGATCATCTACAACGCCCTCATCATCGTGGCGCTCATCCCGCTGGCGCTGAAGGGCGTGAAGTACCGCGAAGCCACCTCGCAAAGCCTGCTCGGCCGCAACCTGCTGGTGTACGGATTGGGCGGCATCGTTCTGCCCTTCGCGGCCATCAAGCTGCTCGACATGGGCCTGACGGCGCTGGGCGTTGCGTAACTATCAAGGCTGGCCTCAGACGGCCAGGGCGTTTACACGGGAGGATGCCGCAGGTGGTTTCCTCCCGACCCAGCGCGAAATGTGCGTCATGGGAGCGAACGAAAGGACGAATGACATGAAACAGGCGAAAACATGGGGGAGCGCAGCGCTGTTCTTCCTGGTGACAACGGTGTTGTGCGGCGTGCTGTACACCGTTGTGTGCACGGGCATCGCCCAGCTCGTCTTCCCCTACCAGGCCAACGGCTCCATCATTGAAGTCGACGGCACGAAGTACGGAAGCGAGCTGGTGGGGCAGCAATTCACCGACGACGACCATATGTGGGGCCGCGTGATGAGCCCCAGCACGGGCACGTTCACCGATGACGAGGGCAACGACGTGCTGTGGTACGGCGCCTCGAACCTGAGCCCGGCGGGCGACGATTTCGCCAGCGCGGTGCAAGACCGCATCGACCAGATCCACGCGGCCCATCCCGAGAAGGGCGACGAGCCCATCCCCAGCGACCTGGTGACGAACTCCGGCAGCGGTTTCGACCCCCATATCTCACCGGCGGCCGCCGAGTACCAGGTGGAGCGCTTGGCGAGGAACACCGGCAAGAGCGCGTCGGAGATCCGCAACATCATCGAGCGCTGCACCGAGCAGCCGCAGCTCGGGGTTCTCGGCGATGCCCGCGTGAACGTGCTCAAGGTGAACCTCATGCTCGACGGCATCTTGCAGTAACGGAACGCGCCTCGCGCTGCGAGCGAGGGGTTGCTGCGACGGAGCTGCGGGCTGCAGGTGGCGGCCGCACGATCCCGCGAGCCATGTACGTCGACTTGTGAGAGCGCTGCGAGCTTCGGGGTAACGCGACGGTGCCGATATCTGAAGATACGCCGAATAACCCCGTCGCGGCGCGGGCTGGCGGGCTCGAAAGCCCTACACTGGTCGGCAACGGAAAAAAGAGGGCTGGTGGGACGCTCGCGCACGGATGCGCGAACACCGTCTGCCGGCTGATTGAAAGGACGTTGCCATGACCGATCGTGTGGTGGAGAGCTCGGACGTCGAGGTTCCCGAGATCCCCGAGATTCTGGAAAAGGTGCTGCTCTTCACACTTGAAGAGGCGAAGGAGAAAATGGCCCAGGGAGCCGACGTGGTGCCCTTCACCGCGCTGGTGGTGAAGGAGAACCTGTTCCTGGAGAACCATCCGGGCGAGTCGGCGGAGGAGTGTTTCAACTTCGCGCGCCACACGGTGGAGAACGCGCGCGGCGCCGAGGCGTACGCGCTGTGCTACGACGGCTACGTTGAAGTCGACGACGAGACGAAGGACGCCCTCATCGCCGAGGGCGGCATCCCCGGCGAGGACGAGGGCGTGGCCGTGGGCTACCTCTACACCATGGACGACGAGGGCACGCCCACGTTCGAGTCCGAGCCGGCCTATATCGGCGAAGCCCCGAACTTCATGAGCGGCCTCAAAGAAGCCGACCAGTACGACGAGGAAGAGATCGACGAGAAGTACCTGGACGACGAGGACGTCGAGGACGAGGTCGAGTAGATAGCGTCCCCTCCGTCATCCTGGGCGGAGCCGACGCGCCTCCTTCCCTCTGTCATCCTGAGCGCAGGCCGAAGGCCGGAGTCGAAGGATCTCGGCGATGAGAGGCCGCCCGTGTCGAAGATGCTTCGACTCCGCGCTGCGCGTTGCGACCAGGATGACAGCTGGGGCGGGGCTTGCACCGCCCTCCACGCCGCGCGCTCTGCAAAAGGCCGCCTGTAAACGCTCCTAGTTCGAAAGCCGTCTGCCGGTTGGCAGGCGGCTTTTTCACGTTTCAGGCCTCTTGCCCGGCCCTCCGCACTTTGTAGGAAAATGCATCCTCCAAACTTCAAAGCATCGCGGATATGCAGGCGAAAATCCGCCGATTAAACTAAGGGCACGCCATGGCTCGGTAGACCGCAGGCGAAGCGGAAAGCTTCGCTTGCGGAGAAGCTTCTTCGTAAGAGGAAGAGGACTTGCTGCGGGCCGGCACCCCCCTGACTGCCGTTGCTGACATCCGCTCGCGAGCGATCGCATGCGAAGCGCTGCCACGTTGCAGGTCCTCCTCTCCTCCGCGAACCGGCTGCAGAGCCCGAAAGCGATACGCGAGCCTTGGCGCTTGCCCGTCGTTTAGATCCTGAGAGAGAGGATGCATCATGTGCTTCAGACCTTCGACCGTATCAACGCAGAACCCCGACGCCGCCAACCCGGGAGCCCCCGGCGCCCCGGCGGCCCCCAAGAATCCCGGTGCTCCCGCGCCGAAGAACCCCGGTGCCCCGGCAGCCCCCAAGAACCCGGGTGCCCCGGCTCCCAAGAACCCCGGAGCGCCTGCACCGAAGAACCCCGGCGCCACCGAGTAACCCGTCGTTTTCGTCGGCGAGGAAGGCGGGGGAATCCGCGCTTCCTCTGCAAGGCGCGACCTTGGACAAAGGCGAAAGAGAGAGGGGGAGCATCAAGGAGGAGAGGGCCGCGCGCCGAAAACGCGGCGGGCGGCGGCAAATCGAGACCAAACAAGGAAGAGAGAGGTCAAGAATGAGTGAAAACGAGAACTTCGTCTACACTGCATGCCAAGGCTGGGGATGCCACGACCACTGCATGCTGAAGACCTACGTGAAGGACGGCGTTATCGAACGCACTGAGCGCGCCGTGTTCCCGGGTCCGCGCCCCGAGCGCAACCGCACATGCCAGAAGGGCATCATCTCCGCGAAGCTGCCCTACATCAAGGAGCGCATCCTGCACCCTATGAAGCGCGTCGGCAAGCGCGGTGAGAACAAGTTCGAGGCCATCAGCTGGGACCAGGCTGCCGAGGAGATCACGGCCAAGCTTCGGGAGATCCGCGCCAAGTACGGTGACGCCTCCGTGATGATCAACACCTTCTCCTGCGGTGTAGCCGGTGGCCAGTGGTCTCTGCCCACCGTGCTCGCCAACCGTTTGCTCTACACCTCTGGGGCCACGCGTTTCCACTTTCCCATCATCGACGTGTCCGGACAGTGGACGTACAACATCGAAGAGGGTAATCCCGGCAACGTGCTCCAAAGTGACACCGATAGCATGATCAACGCCAAGTACATCATCAATTGGGCCGGCAACCCCATCGGCTGGACCCGCGGTGGTCATACGACCGCAACCATGCTCGATGCCCAGGAGGCCGGCGCGAAGATCGTGCACATCGGTCTCGTGTACGACTGCACCGCCGCCAAGGCCGACCAGTTTATCCCTGTCAAGCCCGCCAGCGACGGCGCTATGGCATTGGCCATGGACAAGATTATCGTGGACGAGGGCCTTTACGACGAAGAGGCTTTGCTGAAGTACACCGTGGCCCCGCTGTTCGTACGCGATGACAACGGCCAGTATCTGCGCGCCAGCGACCTTTCCTCTGTCGAGGGCGGCGAGAGGGACTTCATTTGCTGGGACAAGAACATCGACGCCCCGGCCATTCTGGGTCCCGTGGTTGACGAATCCGGCATCGTCCGCGGTGGCACCGCCGCCGGCAACGCCTATGCCGTCATCGGTGCCAGCTCCGGCAAAGCCAGCGAGAATGTGGAGCCTTTGCTGGAAAAGGTCGCCGTCATAGACGGCATCGCCTGCAAGACCGTGTTCGTGAAGCTCCGCGAGCACTTGGCTCCTTGGACGCTGGAAAAGCAGGAGGAGATCACGGGTGTTCCTGGCGAAGTCGTCGATACGCTCGTCCACGAGTACATCGCCGCCGATCCCGCGACCATCTGCCTGCAGGACGCCATGCGCTATTCCAACGGCGGTCAGGCGTACCGCGCCATCAACCTGCTGAATCTCCTCTCCGGCAACTTCGCCAAGGTCGGCGGCCGCATCATCCTCTCCGCCCTGGGCGATGGCGAGATGGTCTCTTTCAACGAGCCTGCCATCAACTGGCCGAACGGCATCGCCGGCGTCAACGCCACCCAAGCAACGTGGGACGAGATCCTCGACAGCCCGAACCATCCGGAGAAGCAGCAGTACAAGGCCTACATCAACACGTTCGTGAACCCCGTGCACGCGTGGCCCCACCCCGACGTGTTCTGCGGCCAGTTCGTCGAGAACCTGGAGCTCATGATCGCCCTCGACTTCCGCGAGACGGACACCACCGCCTGGGCGGACTACATCCTGCCTGAGTGCACGCCGTTCGAACACGAGGAAATCTACGCGAACTCCGACTGCATCATGCTGCAGAAGCCCGCTATCGAGCGCCGCGGAGAGTCCCAGACTGCGTCCTTCGTCTACGAGCTACTCTCCAAGGGCATGGGCGTGCATCAGTACTTTGAGGGCATGGAGGACGCCGACTGGACGCGCCTGCGCCTTGCCAGCGGCGATCCCAAGCTCGAGGGCATCACCTACGAGCGCCTGCTGGAAGAGCAGGTTATCCCTATGAACGGAGCTACGGGCAAGCTCGACATCTACGAGAAGATCCCCTGGACTTACGACACTGAGACCGGCCGTCACCAGTTCTATTGCGAAGAGCTCGCCGATGTCGGAGGCGCCTTCGGCGGATACGTGCCGTCCCGCCTCGTCACCGACGACGACGAGTACAAGGAGAAGTACCCGCTGCAGATGTATCCGGGCCGTCATCGCGTGTTCATGCAGACCCAGTTCACCGAGTTCGAAGAGCTCCGCGCCATCGGCGGCGACAAGCCCTTCGTTTCGATGAACCCCGCGACTGCCAAAGAGCGCGGCATCAAGCCCGGCGACCTCATCGAGATCGAGAACAAGAACGGCCGCATGACGTCGGTCGCGGCGCTTTCCGAGGCGTTCCCTCCGGGCATGGCGCACGTGTGGTACGCCTACCCGAAGAAGGACCACAGGGACAACCCGCCGACGGTGCTCTCCACCCCGCTTTCTGGCCCCGACTCGCATACCGTCGTGGCCGACAAGTGGGAGTCCATCAACCTGCCCCGCAGCTTGGAGAACGGCATCCCGCGCGCGCTCGTGTACAACGGCCTCGACCGCGCTGAAACGTATTGGGAGGACCGCTGCGAGGTCCGCAAGATCAAGGAGGCATAAGCCATGGCTACACCTGCAATCCTCGTGAACGTCAACCGCTGCACCGGCTGCTGGACCTGCTCCATGTCGTGCAAGGTGGGCCACAAGCTCGACCTGGACGAGTACCGCGTGCACGTGAACACCATCGGCAGCGGCAACGGCGTGGACAGCCCGGGCGGCACCTGGCCCAACGTGTTCATGAAGTGGGAGCCCGTGTACGGGAAGTCCTGCACCATGTGCGCCGAGCGCACGGTGGACGGCCTCGAGCCTATGTGCGTGTTCAACTGCCCGGCCAAGGCGCTCACCTACGGCGACGCCGACGATCCGAACAGCGCGTTTAGCAAGCGCGTCGAGGAGCTGAAGGCCAAGGGCTTCGGCGTCTCGCAGAAGCCCGTGTGGGAGGGCACGCGCGACAACGTCTACTACGCCGAGAGGGTCACGGCCATCTAGACGCATAGAATTGCTCCTCGTCCTCTGGGCTCGGGCTCAACCTAAGACCAGGGGGCGGATAGGAGTTGCACCCGCGTCGCTCCGCTCGATGTCGGAAAACAGGCGAAGGCTGAGCGGCGCGGTGTTGAAAGAGGCAAGGGGAACATTTGATTCGTAACAATTTGCACCTTCGAAGCAAATAGTCAGACAAACGTTTTCGTCGCTCACGAAGGCACGCCGCACCAGTCCCACGCCTGCTGCTTGGTTGGATGGGCTTGGATGGCGCTGCGCTTCCGGTGAAGGTGCAAGGACAATTCCACAGAAAAGGGGAGTGGGTTGTATGTCGAAAAACAACGGTAAACCTCACTACGCATGGGCTGTTCTGGTAGCTTGCTGCAGCTTGGCTGCCGGATGCGGCATCCTTATCATGACGGGCGGTCAGTGGTTCGGCTCCGTCACCGGTGAATTGGGCTTCAGCGTCACAGAGCTCACGCTGTACATCTCTATCGCGACTTTGGGCTTCGCCGTGGTGGCGCCCATAGCCGGAAGGCTTCTTCTCAAGTTCAACGTTCGAGTGCTCCTTACGGGGGGTTACATCCTCTGTATCTTGGCTTTCGCGGCCATGTCGCTTTACAATGCGCCGTGGCAGTGGTGGATTTCTGGAGCGGTGCTCGGCTTCGTGGGAGGATGCGTCTTCCTTATTCCCGTACCCATCATCCTCACCAACTGGTTCGCTAAAAAAACTGCTCTTGCCATTAGCATTGCCATGTCTTTTCTGGCCATTGGGTCGGCGATCGTAAATCCCATTGCGGCGGCTCTTATCGCATCGGTGGGCTGGCGCACCGCCTACGTCGCGGTGGCCCTCATCGCTGCGGTGGTCGTGCTTCCTTGCACCATGCTCCTCATTCGCTTCAAGCCCGAGGACAAGGGGATTTTGCCGTACGGCATTGACGCTGCATCCGAGAGCGGTGCCGAGGAGGCTGCCGCCATCATGAACGAGGGCGTGTCCGCCAAGCGCGCTTATCGCTCCGCATCCTTCTGGATCCTTGTTCTGATATTCGCAGCGTTCGCTTTCCTCAACTCCATTTCGAACCTGCTCCCGCTGTACATGGAGAGCATCGGCATGATTGCCATCGTCGGTCTCATTTCCACGATGACCATGGCGGGCCAGTTTATCAGCACGCTGGGTCTTGGAGGCCTCGCCGACCGCTTCGGCGGCACGGCGGCAGGCGTGACGGGACTGGCAATTGCGGGTTGCGGCTTTTTGCTTCTGATCTTCTTCGGCCAGA
Organism: Gordonibacter massiliensis (ex Traore et al. 2017); assembly: GCF_019731765.1. Lineage (NCBI taxonomy): Bacteria > Bacillati > Actinomycetota > Coriobacteriia > Eggerthellales > Eggerthellaceae > Gordonibacter > Gordonibacter massiliensis (ex Traore et al. 2017). The sequence goes on from NZ_JAASIO010000001.1 coordinate 315,732, forward strand.
TGGTAGCCGGGGCTTTGGGCGGCGGCGCGCTCTACGGAGTTTTCGGAGGCTTGTCCTCCATCGCTCCTCCACTGCTCGTTCGCGCTGCGTTCGGCAACAAGGACTTTGCCAAGCTGTATTCCAACTTCATGCTCGTCGTCAACGGCATGGGCTTCTTCGCGCTGCCCATAATGTCTCTGACGGTTGATATGACGGGCGAGTTCAACTTGGCGCTTTGGCTGGCTTTCGGAATTTGCGTGGCGTGCATTCCCATGATCATGGCATCCATGCGTTTGGCGAAGAAACTCCCCCGCGAGGCATAACAAGGGTTTCGAGAACTACGTCGGATTGTGAGCCTATGCGCCCCGCTGGTGTTTGAGATGGCTACACCTTCATTGACAACGTCTACTACGCCGAGAGGGTCACGGCCATCTAGGCGGATTTTCTCGACGCATCGCTCCCGGGCTCAGCTTGACTACCAGGTCCGGGAAGCGGGCATCGGCCCGGCTAGGTAGTTTCGTTCCGTCGTCACGGGCGAGCGAAGGCGTTGTTGTTTTCAGAGTTTTTGCCGCGCAGCGGCTAGTTGTTAAACGACAAGGGGGCATGGGTTATGAAAAAGATACGGACAGTGCTTGGCGACATCGCACCGAAGGATTTGGGCACCACCATGATCCACGAGCACGTCACCGCCGACCTTTCTGAGGCTATGAAAGGGACGTGGGGGCTCTTTCCCCAAGTAAGCAGCGAGATGCTTTCACTTGAGACGCGGAACTTCAAGTTTCTCCAAAGCGGTGCATGGTCGATTTCGCCCGATGCGATGGATCCGTCGGGTGACGATTACGTCGACTTTATCGTAAGAGAGTTGGAGGAGTACAAGGAACTCGGCGGCAAAGCCATGTGCGAATGCTCGGTCTACGGCTTGATGGGACGGCCTTACGAGGACCTTGTGGAAATCTCCAAGAAGTCCGATATCCATCTTGTTTGCGGCGTTGGGATGTACTGGGATGTCGTGCGGCCTGTCAAGTTCAAGAACATGGGCGAGGTCGAGTTGAAGGCGCTGTTCGAGTCTGACCTCGATAACGGCTTCGGCGATTCGGGCGTGAGGCCGGGCTTCCTCAAGGCGACGTTCTCGGGTTTGACGGAGGACGGGTTGCCGCTGCCGGGCGAACTTGACGTGTTTCGTGCCTGCGCTTGCATATCCGCAGAACGCGGCATGCCGTTGATGTTTCATATCAATATGCCGCCATGGGGCGGGGACAAGATCGCAGAACTTGCGAAACGAGCCGTATCTATGGGCGTCGATCCCGGCAACCTTCTCTTTTGTCACGTTTTTTCGCTCGTTAATCATCCTGCCGGGGAGCAAGAGACCATTTTGGACGTAATCAAGAACCATGGACAGCGCTTCAGCATCGAGCCTCACAAGAAATTGCTCGATTTGGGTGTCAGCATCTCTTTCGACAACTTCGGCAACATGGCGACTGCCGTCTCCGAGCTCGGCACAGGGAGTTTGGTTAACGACTACACCACGGTAAGCGCCATCTACGAGCTGCTGAAGCTCGGTTACGGCGGCCAGATCATGCTCGGACACGACTTCGTGTGCAAGATATGCGCCAAAGCTTACGGCGGCTACGGCTACACGCGCGTGCCGACTTTCGTGCGCGACACGTTGGGCCAGTTGGGCTATGCGGACGCCTACGAGCGCATGGTCGTCCAAAATCCTGCCGAGTTCCTAGCTTTTTAGGGGAAATCGTGGCGTAGACGAGCTTGCTGGCATCGATATCCGTTTTCCAGAGAGCTAAGTTGCACTATTCAATAGAAGGAGACCAGTTATATGAAGAAGATACGAACCGTGTGCGGCGACATCGCACCTGAGGAGCTCGGCACCACCATGATCCATGAGCACGTCACCATTGACCTTCGGGACGTTGTCAAAGGGACGCGTTCGGTTTTTCCCGAAGTGAAAGATGAGCAGTTGACGTTCGAGAACCGCAACCTTCAATTCCTCCAACATAGTGCTTGGACGATGTCGCCCGACACCATGGATGTGTCCGGCGATGACTACGTTGATTTTATCGTGCGAGAATTGGAGGACTACAAGGCAGTCGGCGGCAACTCTTTGTGCGAGTGCTCGGTTTACGGCATGATGGGCCGGCCCTACGAGGACTTGGCGACCATATCCAAGAAGGCGGGCGTTCACATTATCAACGGCGTCGGCATGTATCAGGACTTTTCCCGACCCGCCGAGTTCAAGGACATGGGCGAGGTCGAGTTGAAGGCGCAGTTTGATTCTGTCATTGACAACGGCTTCGGCGATTCGGGCGTGAGGCCGGGCTTCCTCAAGGCGACGTTCTCGGGTTTGACGGAGGACGGGCTGCCGCTGCCCGGAGAGCTCGACGTGTACCGGGCGTGCGCGCGCATCTCCGCCGAACGCGGCATGCCGTTGATGATGCATGTCGAGGCACCGCCGATCAGTGGGGATATTCTGGCGGAGCTCGTCAAGCTGGCGATCTCTCTGGGCGTCGATCCCGGGAAGCTCCTGTTCTGCCATATGCAAGGCCTTATCAGCCGTCCTGACGGCGTACCGCAAACCATTTTGGACGTCGTCAAAAACCACGGCCATCGCTTCAGCATCGAATCTCACAAGAAACTGCTCGACTTGGGTGCCAACCTTTCGTTCGACTGCTTCGGCAACATGGCAACCCTGCCTTTCGAGCTTGCCGGAATGAGCCAGCCCGACGACTACCTCAAGCTGAGCGCCGTTTACGAGTTGCTGGAACTGGGCTATGAAAGCCAGATCATGTTGGGGCACGACTTCTGCAGCAAGGTGTCGGCTAAGGCATGCGGTGGCTACGGCTACACGCGGGTGCCCACCTTCGTGCGCGACACGTTGGGCCAGCTGGGTTATGCGGACGCCTACGAGCGCATGGTGGTACAAAACCCTGCCGAATATCTCGCCTTCTAGGCCCCTCGGCTTCAGAAAGAGCAAGGCAAGCTTCTATTCAATCACGAAAGGAACGTAGTTCTATGGAGGAAAAAAAGAAGAAGATCCATTACGCATGGGTCGTGCTTGTCGCCTGTTGCGGCATGACGTCGAGCATGGGTATACTCTTCAACTCAAGAGGACAGTGGCTCCTTCCTGTGACTACGGAAATGGGCATGAGCACCACCGAGTTTGCTTTGCTCTTCACCTTGGGTTCTATCGGGCTGGGCATTATGGCTCCCGTTGTGGGGAGGGCGCTTCCCAAGGTCAATGTCCGCATCCTGCTAACCGGCTGCGCCATCGTTGTCTTGGCGACATGCTTTGCGATGGCGTTTTTCAACGAATCGTGGATGTGGCCGGTCTCGGGTCTGGTGATTGGCATCGCCGGCGCGTTCGTGTTCATTGTTCCCACGCCTATCATCCTCGGCAACTGGTTTGTCAAAAAGACTGGATTCGTGACCGGCATCGCGTTGGCCGCCATGGGCATCGCGGGCGCTATCGCCAATCCAATCGCCGCCGCTCTCATATCTTCGATGGGCTGGCGCTCCGCCTGTTTGGTCATCGCCGCCATCGGCGCTGTGGTTCTGCTCCCGTGCACGATCTTTCTCGTTCGCTTCAAGCCAGAGGACATGGGCCTTCTACCCTACGGCGCCGATGCGGTTTCCTCCGAGAGTGCCGAGACTCCCGCAGTTGCGCTGGCGAACGAGGGGGTTTCGGCGAAGCGGGCGCTCCGCTCCCTTTCGTTCTGGCTCATGTTCATTTCGATCACCGTGTTCTCTATGCTAGGCGGATACGCTCAGCTGCTGCCCATGTACGCCGAGAGCCAGGGCTTGCCCGAGATCGTCGGTCTCGTTGCGACAGCATGCATGGCGGGGATGTTCGTGGGTAATCTGCTGCTCGGTGCTCTCGGTGATCGGTTCGGCGGGCTACCCACAACCATTATTGGCACTATCATCCTTGTGTGCGGCATCCTGCTGCTCATGTTCTTGGGTTTCGCTGCGATCCCGGTTTTGGTCGGCGGGCTCCTCTACGGCGTTGTTCCGTCTTTAACTCAGGTGGTTCCGCCTTTGGTATGTCGCGAGGTGTTCGGCAACAAGGACTTCCCCAAGCTGTATTCGACGCTGAATGTCGCCGTTTCGCTCGTGGGCGCCTTTGGTGCCGTGATTGTCGCGCTGATCCTCGATACAACCGGCAACGATTTCATAGTCGCTTTCTCCCTCGGCCTCGGTTTCGCCGCCTTCGCCGTCGTGGCGATTGTGTTCTCGATGGTCTCGGGAAAGAAGATCGCGGCAACGCCTGATCGGCAAGTCGCTGGCAACAAAGAAACAAGCGTTGCATCGTGTGAGATGATTGCTAGGAAAGAGAGGTAACCATGAAAGAGACTATGAAGCTTGCGGTGCCAACGCTGGGCTCCGGCGGGTTCGCGTCGAAGCGGTCCGATCATTTTCGCCGCTGCGATTGCTTCACCGTCGTGGATATCGTCGACAACTGCATCGTGGATGTCTCGGAGCTGAAGAACCCGTCGGACGAAAGCGGCGTGCGTCTCGTGCAGACGAACTTCGGATGGCACGCCTTCAACGTGCGCAACGACTCGGAGCACGAGGAGGTCGACTGCCTGCGCGTTGCCGAGCTGCTGTCCCGTGCCGGAGCGAACGCCATCGTGGCGGCCGATATGAGCTCGCGCGCGGTCGCGGTGTTCGGCAACGCCGGCATCGAGGTGCTCACCGAGCATCGCGCGTCGAGCGTGGGCGATGCGGTGGAGGCGGTAACGAAAGCATGCGCGTTGCCTTGACGGCCCCTGCCGGTAAAAAGGGGCTCGATCGGTATTGCCCGAGCATCGTCCTGCTTGATATGATCAGCGAAGCGTGTTTGCCAAAAGCGGGTTCGACGAAGCGCGTTCGAGTCGATTTCAGGGGGCAGCGCATGGAGTTGGGATACAGCTATATAAAGGAGTACCTTTCGGAGCGGTTCACGGTTCTCGCGTCCAGCAAAGACCGCGATGCCCGGTACAGCGGCCCCCTGATCTACCGAAAAGACAAACCCATCGAGCACAGGTGCGTTTACGTGGCTCGTTTCGAAGAAGCGGACGCGCGCTTGCTGGGTGAAGACGTGCTGGCTATCGTTTGCTACGATCCAGCTCGAGCGTGTTTCGCAGGTCAGGGCGACGGCGAGCGCTTCTCTAAGAGGAGCCGCAGCTTATGCGTGGAGATTCCCGAAAGCGATATGGAGCGTCTGTACGAATGCCTGCTCGACTTGTTTCACCAGGAAGATAAGTGGAGGGACGCTCTCTGGTTGCTGCATTTCAACAAGGATAGCAGCTCCATCAAAGATTATCTTGATGCGAGCATAAACCTATTCGAAGGCGCGCTCACGTACGACCCTGCCGGAGAGTGGCGAGAAAGCATACATTCGACGCGAGGCGATTTGAAATCCTCTTTGCTGGGAGGATTTATCGACGAGGACGGAATGTGTTCGGAAGCGATAGACTTTAGCAATCTCGAGAAGGTTATCGGTTCTCATGAGCCTGCCATGGTGAAGCTGACGGATCGGTTCGGTGCCGACATCGACATTCTGGCGATATCGGTAAGGGGAGTCGACGGCTCCTATCTGGGGGTGTTGAAAGCGCCGCTCGCCGACAGCCAGGCGACTCAAGCGCAGCTATGGCATATATCCGAGCTGCGAGACGCCTTGGAGACGTTCTTCAACGCCACGTTCTCGACAGGCGGATCCGAGGTGGTCTCGTCCCACTCGCTTTTGAGGATGCTCTTGTCCGAGAACATCGGCAACGCTCGCTCGGTTAAGAGGTATCTCAAGATGTACGGCCTGCCGCATTACGGCAACTACATTTGCGGCGTTATTGATATCGGCAACGGCGACAGCTACAAATCCATTCCCCTGTGGCGCCATCGTGCCACTATCGAAAGCGCGGATGAAGGTTGTTTGACGGTGGAGTACGACACCACTATCCTCGCCCTCATCGACACCAACCGATGCAAGCTAGAGCCCGAGGCATTCTTTCAAAAGGTTATCAAGTACTACCACATCTTCGACATGCACATCGGGGTGAGCTTCCCGTACTGCGACATACTGCTCACGAGCAAGTACGCCCAGCAGGCGAGAGCCGCGCTCGAGATGGGGGTGGAAGTCCACCCTGCGCGACGGGTTCACCTGTTCACCGACGTGGCCATTTTCCACATACTGCGCTACGGCACCGAAAGGCTGCCAGCCCGTATGCTGTGCGTTCCCGGCTTGGTCGACCTGCAGAAGCAATCGGATAGCGGCGTCGACTACATCGCCACGCTGACCTCCTACATACAGAACCTCTACAATGCCGCGGTAACCGCCAAGGAGCTGGACATTCACCGCAGCACGCTCCAGTACCGCCTGAGCCGCATCAGCGACATCACCCGTATGAATCTGGACGACCCACACGACCGCCTCTACCTCGAGTTCTCAGTGGCGCTGCTGAAGCAGCACTAACCCTCGCGCGCCGAGTCCAAGCGGGCGATTCGCCTTTCTCGGGTTTGCACCGGCCCCTTCCACGTTGGATCCCTGCACGGTTTCCGTTGGTTTCGCGTTGGACGCGCGTTGGATCGGCACGGTCGATCTGCAAGGTTCGTGCAAGGTCGAGGCGGTTCGCGGACGGTCGAATTACGGTCGCCCGGCAAGGTCGCGTTGCTATACTTCGATGCGGAAAGAGTTCGGCGGACGAACGGGATGCAGCGAGGGAACTTGGAAACCCAAGACGACCCGGCCGAAAAAGCCGGAACCCCTCTGGCCGCAAGCGTCTTCCGGCGCGCGCAAACATGGTGAAAGCATGTGCGCACAGCCGGCGGATCAAGTTTTCCTTGTGGCCGACGAGGGCCTTTGCTAGAATAGGCAAGCTAATCCTGCTCCGGGTTAACTGCCTTCACCAGCCCCGGAGCCGCTAAAGACCAAAGGAGGTGAGCTGATGAAGGCTTATGAATTGCTGTTTTTTGTTGCTCCGTCTATCGACGAAGAATCCCGCGCCGCTGTTATGAAGCGTATTGAGACCACGATCGCCGAGGGCGAGGGTGTTGTCGACAACGTCGACAACTGGGGCAAGCGCAAACTCGCTTATGAGATCAACGGTCTGACCGACGGTGACTACACTCTCATCGATTTCCATGCTGATCCCGCTAACGTTGCTGAACTCGACCGCGTTCTTCGCATCAATGACGCCGTTGTGCGCCATATGATCGTCAAGCGTACGGATCGCGACTAAGAGCACGTGGCATCGGGCGCGCAAGCGCCCCAGCATGAGAAGAGGTAGGAAACATGAGCATTAACCGAGTTATCATCAGCGGAAACCTGACGCGCGACCCCGAGCTGCGCTCTACGGCGAGCGGATTGCCGGTGCTCGGCTTCGGCGTGGCCGTGAACGACCGTCGCAAGAACCAGCAGACCGGCGAGTGGGAGGACTATCCCAACTTCATCGACTGCACGATGTTCGGCGCGCGCGCTGAGAGCCTGTCCCGCTTCCTCAACAAGGGCACGAAGGTGTCCATCGAGGGCAAGCTCCGCTGGAGCCAGTGGGAGCGCGAGGGGCAGAAGCGCAGCAAGATCGAGGTGATCGTCGACGAGCTCGAGTTCATGTCGAGCCGCAACAGCGATTCGTCTTCCTACGGTGGCGGAAACTCGTCGTCGTACGGCGGCAACGCGGGCGGCTACTCCCCGGCTCCGGCACCTGTGGTGGCCGCGCCGGTGGTCGATGCCTCTTCTTCGGTCTACGATGAAGACATCCCGTTTTAAGCGAAACGAAAGAGGTTTGTGAAATGTCCGATTACGCGAAGCAGCCGCGTCGCAAGTTCTGCCAGTTCTGCAAGGACGAGGCGAACTACGTCGACTACAAAGACACGCAAATGCTGCGCAAGTACGTTACCGATCGCGGAAAGATCAAGCCGCGCCGTGTGACGGGTGCCTGCACCCAGCATCAGCGCGACGTCGCGAACGCCGTCAAGCGCGCCCGTGAGATGGCTTTGATGCCGTACGCGGTGCCCGCCGTCAGCGGCCGCGGCGATCGTCGCAGCCGTTAAGGCGAAGGAGGAACCATGAAAGTCATTCTGCTTCAGGAGTTGAAAGGCAAGGGCGGTGAAGGCGACGTCGTAGACGTGGCCCCCGGCTTTGCCAACAACTACCTGCTCCCCCAGAAGCTCGCCATCCAGGCGACGAAGGGAAATCTCAAGCAGCTCGAGCAGCGCAAGCACAACATCGCCAAGCGCGAAGAGAACCGCGTTTCCGACGCCGAGAAGCTGAAGGCCGCCCTCGAGGGCACGGTCGTCAAGGTCGAGGCGAAGGTCGGCGAGGAGGGCCAGCTGTTCGGCTCCGTCACCGCCACGATGATCGCCGACGCCATCAAGGCCACGACCGACCTCGATGTGGACAAGCGCCGCCTCGAGCTCGGCCACGCCATCAAGACGGCCGGCGAGCACGAGGTCGTGTACTCCATCTACCGCGACATCAAGACGTCCGTCAAGCTGTTCGTGGGCGACCCCAACGCCGAGGCTCCGGCCGAGGAAGAGGTCGTCGAGGAGATCGTCGAAGTGGTCGAAGAGGTCGAGGCTCCCGCCGAGGCCGACGAAGCCGCCGAGATGGCTACCGAGGAATAAAAACTTTTCCACAGGCTTATGTTGTGGAAACTGGGGAAAACCCCCTTTGCCCCGATGGCGGGCGAAGGGGGTTTTCCGTTTCCGGTGGATAACTTCGCAGCGCGTTTTTTGCATAAAAATAACGCGTGATCTGCGGTAACACATAAGGTACTATGGAAAACCACACACGTCGCCAAACAGCGGCAGCGACCGAGCAGGTTGTCATCCTGAGCGGAGGCCGTAGGCCGGAGTCGAAGGATCCCGTGCGGCGTTAGCGGAAACGTCACGGCTGGCGCCGCACGGGACGGCGTGCATGTTGAAAGCAACCACGAAGGAGTGCGAAGAGCCATTATGCCGGCAGCGAACCAAGCCCCCGCAGGAAGCACCGATTTCAACGACGGGTCGGCGCCTCGGAACAAGCCGATGCCGCAGAACATCGAAGCCGAGAAATCCGTGCTCGCGGCCTGCATGCTCAACGCCGAGGCCGTGGAAGAGCTCATCTTGAAGCTGAAGCCGGAGTCGTTCTACCGCCCGGCGCACCGCATCATCTTCGAGGCTATCTGCGAGCTGAACACGCGCCGCATCCCCATCGACCAGATATCGCTGGCCGACAACCTGAACGCCACCGGCCAATTGGAGGCCGTGGGCGGAAAGCCCTACCTGGTGGACCTGGCCGACAACACGTTCGCGCTCACGAACTGGCAGAACCATGCCGAAATCGTGAAGCGCACCGCCATCCTGCGCGAGCTCATCTACGCCGCCGCGTCCATCAACGCGCTGGCCTACGACGCGCCCGACAACCTGGACGAGGTGGTGGAGGACGCGGAGAAAACGCTGTTCAACGTCACCGAGAAGCGCGTGTCGTCCACGTTCGCGAAGATGGACACCCTGCTCACCGACGCGTTCGAGGAGATAACGAAGCTCGCCGAGCAGCAGAACCACATGGCCGGCGTGCCCACGGGCTTCAAGGACGCCGACGACCTGTTCCACGGCTTCCGCGGCGGCGACCTGGTCATCTTGGCCGCCCGTCCCGGCGTGGGCAAGACGTCGTTCGCGCTGAACCTGGCCGTGAACGCCGCGAAGTCCGGAGCGGCCGTGGCCTTCTTCTCCCTGGAAATGAGCGCGGGCCAGCTGGTCCAGCGTATCCTGTGCGCCGAGGCGCGCGTGAGCCTGTCGAAGATTCGCGCGGGCTTCATCTCCGAGGGCGACTGGGGCGCCATCGCCGACGCCTCGAACACGCTGTCGAAGCTGGAGCTGTACATCGACGATTCGCCGGGCCTGTCCATCCTCGAGGCGCGCGCCAAGGCGCGCCGCGAGCTGCGCCGCGCCGAGGGCAAGGGCCTCATCATCGTGGACTACCTGCAGCTCATGCAGCCGCCCTCCACGCGCCGCGACGGCAACCGCGCCGTGGAGGTCGGCGAGATATCCCGAGGTTTGAAAGTGTTGGCGAAGGAAATGGACATGCCCGTCATCGCGCTGTCGCAGCTCTCGCGTGCCGTGGAGATGCGCGGCAAGAAGCGTCCGATGCTCTCCGACCTGCGCGAATCGGGCTCCATCGAACAGGACGCCGACATCGTCATGTTCATCGACCGAAGCATGGACGAAACCGAGGCCGAAAGCGAAGACCGCCCGGACCTCGGTCAGGCCGAGCTCATCGTGGCCAAGCACCGCAACGGTCCCACCCGCGACATACCGCTGGCGTTCAACCCGGAGTACACGCGCTTCATGGATTTCATCGACGATTCGCGCGCGGGCGGCTACTAGCCGGCCCGGGCGGGGCCCTCACGCGCTACACTGGTACGCATGCGCAAGCGAATCACATTCATCCATGCGGCCGACCTCCATCTCGGCGCGCCGTTTCGCGGTCTGCGCGCCTTGTCGGAAGCCTGGGCGAACCGGTTGCTCACCGCCATTCCCGAGGCGTACGACCGCGTGATCGACGCCGCCGTGAACCGCGGCGTGGACTTCGTGGTCATCGCGGGCGACATCTTCGATGACGCTCGCGCGTCCTATGGCGATTACCTGCACTTTTTCGAGGGCCTGCGCCGCCTGGACAAGGCGGGCATTCCCGCATATCTATGTACGGGCAACCACGATCCCTTCACGTCGTGGAGCCGCGATTTCTTCGCGTTCCCTCCGAACACCGTCATGCTTCCCGCCGACAAGCCGGGCTTCGCGGCCTACCGCAAAGACGGCGAGACGCTCGCCCTCATCGGCGGGCGCGGCTACTACAACCAAACATGGCCGGCCGACGAGGACATAGCGGCGGGCGTGACCCGCGCGGCGGCCGAGGCGGCGCTCGCCGACACCGTGCCCGACGCCGCCCAGGCGCCTTTCTGCGTGGGACTTCTGCACACGGGGCTCGACCTCGATCCGGTCAAGGCTCCTACGAACCCGGCCGCGCTCATGCGCGCGGGCATGGACTACTGGGCGCTCGGCCACATACATATGAAGTACGCCCACCCCTCCTTCGACGATCCGCGCCTGGTGTTCTCGGGATGCATCCAGGGCCGCGACATCAAGGAGACGGGCGAGCGCGGGTGCTTCGTCGTCACGCTGGAGGAGGACGTCCGTCCTGCGCTCGAGTTCGTTCCCACGGCCAGCGTGGTGTGGCAGCGCATGGACGTGGACGTGGCCGACTGCGCGAACGTGGCCGACGTCACGGACAAGATCATGCGCGAGCTGTTCCGCGTGAACGGCAAGGCCCACTGCGAGGAGATGTGCGTGCGCGTAACGCTCACGGGCACCACGCCGCTTCATGCGGTGCTCGCGCGCCCCGGCGTGCTGGAGGACCTGCGCAAGCACATCAACGACGGCTACCCGTCGTTTTTCTGCGACGCGCTCGTCGATGCCACGCTGCGCCCGCGCGACGTGGAGGCCCTGCGCCGCGAAGGCCTGTTCCCCGCCGTGTTCTTGCAGGTGGCCGACGCCATGCGCGCCGATCGCGACGACGAGGTCGCCTTCATCCAAGAGGAGTTCCTGCGCCGGAACATCCAGCTTCCCAGCGCCTACACGCGGCGCATCGACGAGCTGGCCGAAGACGCCGAGAACCTGGTGCTCGACCTGTTGAACAGGGGCGAGGAATGACGGCCGAACGCGGCGGCGCGCCGTTTCTCAAACGCATCAATATCACGAGCTTCGGCGCCTTCACCGACAAGGTGGTGGGCCCCTTCACCCCGCACCTCAACGTGGTGTTCGGCGAGAACGAAGCCGGCAAGTCCACGCTCGCCTCGTTCGCAGGCGGCGTGCTGTTCGGCTGGGAAGAGGCGCGCGGCGTGCGCAACACCTACAAGCCGAAGAACGCCGAGCGCGCCGGCTCCCTGTTCTTCGCGCCCCGCCCGGCCGAGGGAGACGCCGACGACCCCGACGCCGAGCTCGTGCTCTCGCGCGTGAAGAACGTCGACGGCCTGCAGGGCCCCGCCGGGCTGGTGGACGACATCGACCGGGAAACGTTCCAGACCATGTTCTCGCTCACGAGCGACGAGCTGAGGTCGCTGCGCAACACCACCGACGTCACCGCGAAGCTGCTCACAGCCGGATCGGGCACGGGCGCGAGCCCCGCCCACGCGCTCGCCGAGGTGCAGGCGCGCCTGGCCGAGTACACGTCGAAGGCCGCCGGCATCGAGCATTCCATCGTGCGCCTGGCCGCCGAGCAAGACGAGTTGCGCGCCCAGATGACCGCCGCGGCGGAGGAGGCCGAGCGCTACAAGGGCCAGGACAAGGAGTTCCACGAGCTCGCCCCGCAGCGCGCGCAGCTGCTGGCCCGGCTGGACGCGCTCAACACGTCCATCGAGCAGCTGACGGCGCAACGCGCCACCTTGGAGAAGCTCGACTCCCAGCGCGAGACCCTGCACCGCCAGCGCGACGAGCTGCGCGAGGACGAGGCGGCCCTCGCCGCCGAGCATCGCGTGCGCGAGCAGATATCCGACCCCGCGCTCGTGTCGCTGGGAGCCGCCGACGAGCGCGCGCTGCGCGACCGCATCGACGCTCTGGCCGAGGAGCAGGCAAAATGCGCGCACAGCGTGGACCTGGCCAAAGAGAACTGCGCCACGTCCACCGCCGCCTACGAGGCGTTGCTCGAAACCGACGACGCGCAGGAGGCGAACGAGAAGCGCCGCAGCCAGCGCAGCGTGCAGGTGGGGCTTTCCATCGCGCTGCCCTTCGTGTTCGTGGCGGCTGGCGTGCCCTTGTTCATGCACGGTCGCGAGATAAACAGCCTGTCGTTCACGGCGCTCGGCATAGGCTTGGTGGTGTTCGCCCTCATGCTGGCCGCCGCCGCGCTGGTCATGCTGTTCCGCCCCGACAAGGCCGCCGAGGCCCTGGAGGCCCGCAAGCAGGACGCGCAGTGGGTCATGCTGCAGGACAAGAAGAAGCTCGAAACGTGCCTTGCGGCCCAGCAGCAGCTCTCCGCGCGCATCCGCGCGCAGCTGGACGCGTCCGGTTTGGCCGCCGCGCAGGGGTCCCTTCGCAGCGCCCGGTCGCTCCTGTCCGAGGCGAAGGACGCCCGCGCCGAGGCCGGGCTGTTCCAGCAGCGCCAGCAGGCCTTGGCATCGCGCCTTTCGGCCGTGGAGGACAACCTGGCCGACGTCGAGCGCCAGCGCGCCCGCCTCATCGAGCGCGCCGGGTTGCACGAGGACGCCACCGTGGCCGGCATCGACGCCGCCATCGACCAGAAAACCAGGCAGCGCGCGGGCCTTCTGGAAACGAGCGAGAACCTGAACCGCCGCTACGGCGAGCTGAAGCAGGAGCTTTCCCAGGCCAAGCGCGCGCACAGCTTCGACGAGATCAAGCTGCGCTACCAGCAGGTGCGCACGCGCCAAGACGAGAGCGCGCAGGATTACGCCCGCCTGCTGCTGGCGCGCCGCATGCTGGAGGCCGCCATCGGGGCATGGGAGAGCAAGAGCCAGCCCGAGGTGTACCGCCAGGCCAGCCGCCTGCTCTCGCTCATGACCGACGGCCGCTGGGTCAAGGTGGCCATGACGCCGGAAGGCCGCCTGCAGGTGACCGACTCCGTGAAAACCGAGCGCGAGCCGGTGCATCTGTCGCTGGGCACGTGCCAGCAGCTCTACCTGGCGCTGCGCATCGCGCTGCTCATGACGGCCGAGAACGTGGGCCGCTCCGTGCCCATCCTGGCCGACGACATACTGGTGAACTTCGACGCCCGACGCCGCCTGGGCGCCGCTCGCGCGCTGGCCGAGCTGTCCCGCACGCGGCAGGTGATCCTGTTCACGTGCCATGAAGAAATAGTAGAGTCCATGCGCTCGGTCGATCCAGCGCTGAACGTGGTGGAACTGTAAGGGAGCAGCGGGAGAAGCCAACATGCGAAATGGCGTCTTGCCTTGAGATTGAAATATTCTACCTGAAGGCAAGATGGATGGCTGTGGCAGCGCACGAGCGAAACGAGGGGAGGGTTCATGCCTGAAAGCCAGAACATCGAATGGAAGCAGAGCTGGCGCGACGAATACTTGGAATGGGTATGCGGATTCGCCAATGCCGAAGGAGGCTCTCTCTACATTGGGAAGAACGACCGCGGTGTCACGGTTGGACTAGCGGACTCAAAACGTTTGATGGAGGATATTCCCAACAAGATAAGAAGCTGGCTGGGTGTTGTGTGCGACGTGTCGCTTCATGCCGAAAAAGACGGACGCGAATACATTCGGATCGATGTGAGCCCTAGCTCCTATCCAGTCAACTATCGGGGCAAGTACCATGTTCGTACCGGAGCCACCAAGCAGCAGCTTTCTGGCAACGAGCTTACCCGCTTCATCTTCGAGAAAACCGGCATGTCATGGGAGTCGGTTTCCGTGCAAGGAGCTTCCGTTTCCGACTTCAGACACGACTCGTTCGACATATTCAAGGAGCGTGCCCTCAAAAGCGGGCGCATGAAGGAAGATGATTTTGACTGCACCGATGGAGAGATGCTGGAAAAGCTCGGCCTCATAGTTAGCGGACAAATCACTCGTGCCGGCATCCTCCTGTTTCACCATGCTCCCGAACGATGGCTTCCCCTCTGCTACACGAAGGTAGGGCGCTTCGCGAACGATGCGGATATCCTGTACCAAGATGAGGTGCACGGATCGCTGATCGAGCAGGCCGAGAAAGTGATCGACCTCTTGTACACCAAGTACATGGTTGCGCCCATCGCTTACGAGGGGGTGACGAGGGTCGAGTCGTACCCGTTCCCTATCGACGCCGTGCGCGAGATGATTTACAACGCGCTCGTGCATTGCAACTGGGCGCGTATGGTTCCCATTCAGATAAGCGTGTATCCTGATAGGCTGTACGTCGCCAACCAAGCTGTGTTGCCGAGAGACCTTACGGTGGAGAGGCTTCTCTCGAAGCACAAATCGGAACCCTATAATCCGCTTATCGCCCAAGTGTTCTACCGGGCGGGGTTCATCGAGTCGTGGGGCCGGGGTATTGAGAAGATACGGCGAGCGTGCGAGGCCGACGGCATTCCCATGGCTTCATACGAGCTGGATGCCGATGGAGTGATGGTGATGCTGGAGTCAGCTTTGCCAGATCAAAAACCTGACAATGACCTGACACATGTATTTGCTGATGAGGTGAGTTTTTCAAGCGAAAAGGAACAGTTAAAACCTGACAATGACCTGACACGGAAACTGCTGACTCTGACAAAGAGGCAGCGTGCGGTGTTCGACATGATAATCGCTCGCCCGGAATCTACGCAGCAGGAAATAGCGGACGAACTTAATGTGTCGCGCAGCGCGGTAGGCAACCATATTATGAGCTTGAAGAAAGCTGGCCTCGTGGAGGGCAAGACAGGGGAGAAGTGGGTGATCCTTATCTAAGCTGTGTCCGTTTCCTTGCGGCTCCTGCTTGAAAGGCGAGTTTCGCGTGAGCGGCCCCTGACCACCGTCCCGTGTTCCTTATCTTTCTCATGTGAAGGAGGGCTCTTGAGCTCGTTTTGCCATATAATATTTTATTTGCGGTAGGAAAACCTGCATCGTCCCGAAAGGAAGCGATATGCCCAGCACGGTACTCGTCGGCGCCCAATGGGGAGACGAAGGCAAAGGCAAGATCACCGACCTGATCGCACGCGAGTACGATTACGTCGCGCGCTACCAAGGCGGCAACAACGCCGGCCACACGGTCATCCACGGCGACAAGAAGCTGGCCCTGCACCTCATGCCCTCCGGCGTCATGTACGAGAACGCGGTGCCCGTCATCGGCAACGGCGTGGTCATCGACCCCGGCGTGCTGGTGAAGGAGATGGCCCTGCTCGAGGCGGAGGGCGTTTCCTGCAAGCGCCTGAAGATCTCGTGCAACGCGCACATCATCATGCCGTACCACAAGGATTTCGACGGCGCCGACGAAAAGCGCCTGGGCGAGAACAAGATAGGCACCACGAAGCGCGGCATCGGCCCGTGCTACCAGGACAAGGCCGCCCGCAAGGGCATCCGCGTGCAGGATCTTCTGGACGAGAAGATTTTTCGCCTGAAGGTGGAAACGGCGCTGGCCCAGAAGAACCCCATTCTCGAGAAGATCTACGGCCTGCACACTTACACCGTGGAGGAGATTTGCGAGGAGTACCTGCCCTACGCGCGCATCCTCAAGCCGTACATGGACGACACCACGCGCCTGCTGAACGAGGCGCTGCGCAGCGGCAAGAGCATCCTGTTCGAAGGCGCCCAAGCCACGATGCTCGACATCGACCACGGCACGTACCCCTACGTCACGTCGTCGTCGTGCAGCGCGGGCGGCGCGGCCATCGGCACCGGCGTGGGCCCGAAGGCGTTCGACCGCGTGCTGGGCATCCAGAAGGCCTACATCACGCGCGTGGGTGAGGGCCCGTTCCCCACGGAGCAGCGCTTTCCCGAAGACGGCGGCACCGGCGAGGAAGCCGAGGTCGGCGAGCTTCTGTGCAAGGTGGGCCACGAATACGGCGTGACCACGGGACGCAAGCGCCGTTGCGGCTGGTTCGATGCGGTCATCGCGCGCTACGCGGCCGAGGTCAACGGCCTCACCGACGTGGCGCTCACGAAGCTCGACGTGCTCTCGGCGTTCGACACCATCAAGGTGTGCACGGCCTACGAGTACGAGGGCAAGGTGTACGACTACTTCCCCATGCAGCAGAGCGTGCTGTTCCACGCGAAGCCCGTGTACGAGGAACTGCCCGGCTGGAAGGACGTCGACATCTCGGAGTGCCGCACGTTCGAGGATCTGCCCGAGAACGCGCAGCGCTACGTGGGGTACCTGGAGAAGATCACCGGCGTGCCCGTGAGCATCATCGCCGTGGGCCCCGACCGCGACCAAACCATCATGCGCGGTTGGGACAGATAGAAAGGAACGATTGTGAACATCTTGGTCTTGGGCGGCGGCGGCCGCGAACATGCCATCGCATGGGCGCTTGCGAAATCCCCGCGCACGGACAAGCTCTACGTGGCTCCGGGCAACGGCGGCACGGCCGACGTCGCCCGCAACGTGCCCGACCTGGCGGTGGAGGACGGTCGCGCCGTGCTCGCGTTCGCCGAGGAGCACGACATCGACCTCGTGGTGATCGGCCCCGAGGCGCCGCTCGTCGCCGGCGTGGCCGACGAGTTGCGCGAAGCGGGCATCGCCGTGTTCGGCCCCGACGCGCAGGGAGCCCGTCTCGAGGGCAGCAAGACGTTCAGCAAGCGCTTCATGGACGCCCACGGCATTCCCACCGCGCGTTACGGCAGCTTCGACGACCTCGAAGAGGCGTTGGGCTACCTGGCGGCGATGGACATCCCCGTGGTGGTGAAGGCCGACGGCTTGGCGGCGGGCAAGGGCGTCATCGTGGCCGAGGATCGGGAGACGGCGGAAGAGGCCGTGCGCTCCTGCTTCGACGGCGCGTTCGGCGAGGCCGGCTCCACCGTGGTCATCGAGGAATGCCTCACCGGCCCCGAGTGCTCCATGTTGGCCTTCGTGAGCAACGGCAAGGCGCACTGCATGGCCACGTCACAGGACCACAAGCGCGCCTTCGACGGCGACCGCGGCCCGAACACGGGCGGCATGGGCGTGTACTCGCCGGTGCCCATCGTCACGGCCGACGAGCTGGCGGCCATGCACGACATCATGGAGCGCTCCGCCGCCGCCACGGCGAGCGAGTTCGACTACGATTACCGCGGCGTGCTGTACGGCGGCTTCATGCTCACGCCCGAGGGTCCGAAGGTGCTGGAGTTCAACGCGCGCTTCGGCGACCCCGAGACGCAGGTGGTGCTGCCACGCTTGGAGGCCGACCTGGTGGACATCGTGCTGGCCGTGGCCGAAGGCCGCCCCGACGACATCGACCTGCGCTGGAGCGAGCAGTGGGCCGTGTGCGTGGTGCTGGCCAGCGAGGGCTATCCCGGCGCGTACGAGAAGGGCAAGGTCATCCTGGGCATCGAAGAGGCCGAGGAGCTGGGCGGCGTGACGGTGTTCCACGCCGGCACGGCCCGCAACGCCGACGGCGAGCTGGTCACGGCCGGCGGCCGCGTGCTCAACGTGGTGGCGCTGGGCGACTCGTTCGACGACGCGCGCGAGAAGGCCTACGAAGCGTGCAACCTCATCAACTTCGAAGGCAAGCAGTACCGCACCGACATCGGCAAGAAAGCCGCCGCCGGCCGCGAAGCCTGGAACTAATAGTGTTGCGCCGCTCTGCCGAGCGGCGCAAGGTGTCGACGCTGCGGCTTCGCGTGGCACTCGATCTCGCTCCTTTTTCGCTTGCCCTCGCGTGCGGAGCACGCTCGGCCGCGAAACGAAGCGATCTCGGGCACCACGCGAACCCTCGCTGACGTTTTTTTGGACAGAGGAGTCTATGTTATCCGAACGCATGCTCACCGCCGTGGTACGGCAGTGCACGAAGAACTACCTGAAGCTCCAACCCACCGACGACGTGCGGGTTCCCGCGCCGAAGCCGGGGCAGAAGTACATGCTGTACATGCACGTGCCGTTCTGCGAGCGCCTGTGCCCGTACTGTTCGTTCAACCGCTTCCCGTTCGCGGAGGAGCGCGCCGTGCCGTATTTCGCCAGCATGCGCAAAGAGATGATGATGCTGAAAGATCTGGGCTACGACTTCGAGAGCCTGTACGTGGGCGGCGGCACGCCCACCATTATGATCGACGAGCTGTGCGACACCATCGACCTGGCCAAGGAGACGTTCTCCATCAAGGAAGTGTCGAGCGAGACGAACCCGAACCACCTCATTCCCAGCTATCTGGACAAGCTGCAGGGCCGCGTGCAGCGCCTGAGCGTGGGCGTGCAGAGCTTCGACGACGGCCTGCTCAAGCAGATGGACCGCTACGACAAATACGGCAGCGGCGCGGAGATCCTCGAGCGCATCGGCGAGGCCAGCCCCTACTTCACGTCGCTCAACGTGGACATGATATTCAACTTCCCCGCGCAGACCGAGGACATCCTCATCAACGACATCGAGCGCGTGGTGGAAAGCGGCACGAGCCAGACCACGTTCTACCCGCTCATGGCCAGCCCGAGCGTCGCGCGCCAGCTCGCTCGCACCGTGGGCCGCGTGGACTACGCCCGCGAGCAGACGTACTACCAGATCATCGACGAGCTGCTGGCCGGCGGCACCGACCCGCTGTTCGACCACGGCAGCGCCTGGACCTACAACAAGCGCGGCACCGAAGCCGCGGGCGCGGACGCCATGATCGACGAGTACGTGGTGGACTACGAGGAGTATCCCGCCATCGGATCCGGCGGCATCACGTATCTGGGCGAAAACCTGTACGTGAACACGTTCTCCGTCAACGACTACAACGCCGCCATCGCGCAGAACCGCATGTCGCTCATGGGCAAGACCACGTTCAGCAAGCGCGATCGTATGCGCTACCGCTTCATGATGCAGCTGTTCGGCCTGCGTCTGGACAAGCGCCAGTTCGAGCACGATTTCGGCTGCACGGTGGAGGCCGGCTTGCCCGTGGAGATGGCCTTCATGAAGGCGTCCGGCGCCTTCGACCGCGACACGCGCGATGAGCTCACGCTCACGCCGAAGGGCCGCTACCTCATGGTGGTGATGATGCGCCAGTTCTTCATCGGCGTTAACAACCTACGCGACCAAGCCCGCGCCGCCCTAGTGGGCGAGGAACGCGAGCTGATCTTCGGCTAGTGCGAAAGGTTTAAACCGCCTCCGCAAACGCGTTGCCACCCATAAATGCGAATCGAAAAGATCACCCTTCTACCTGGGAATAAAAGGACAGAGGGGTGGTTTTTTATTATAAGATGTGGTCAAATACCTTTTGAGGGTGGCTTGGTCTCAATCGCTGCGAGATACTGGAATGTACGACTCGGGGCAACATGACGAGAAGGGGTCGATATTTCACGTATGATAGCCCGCACAAAGCATAACGCTGGTTTCACGCTCGCCGAGCTTTTGATCGTGATTGCCATCATCCTCGTCCTCGCCGCTCTGGCAATCCCCTCGATCATCACCGCGCAGAACAACATGCGCATGCTCGAACTCAACAACGCCGCTGAATCCATAGCCAACGCCGCCCAAACCCAGATGACCGCCAAGAAGGTGGCGGGCTCGTGGCTGGCGCTCGTAGAGAACGACGACGGCAAGAACGTCTATCCTGCTGCCAAAAATGCGACCGATGAGGATATACGGTACATGGTGGCATCCAGCTCGGGGTCGGGAACTGCGGCGGTGGAGGGCGCGCGCGACAACGACATCATCCCTTCGCTCTCCATCGACGACGGCGTTCGCAACGGCGATTATGTCATCGTGTTCAAGAAGTCGACCGCTTCGGTAGTGGCCGTCTATTACACCGATGGCAAGACGGGTTTTTTCGGCTCGTCGCCGCAAGGCGGCACGACCGCAGCGCAGATCTACTACGAGAACGAAGGCGCCTCCACCGATCAAACAACGCGCATGAACCACAGCCCTATGATCGGCTACTACGAGGGAACCCCCGCTAATGCCACCAACGAGGTTGCCCTGAAGAAACCCGTCATATGGGTGAGCGAAGAGGGGATACTATGCATTCAGAACGCCAACCTGCTCGGCGACAATAAGAAAATGAATACAGCGCTCGAAGCAACCATCTCCAAAAAGGACGATTCAAGCGTTGCATTCAAGATATCAGGATTGGATGAAACGGCCCAATCATGCGTGGTGAGCAAAAACGACGGTTCGGACGGGCTGCTTATCTCTAATTCAGGGAAGATAATATACAAGCTTGTTTCAAAAGATGTCGCAACCTCATCCACTACCACACCCGACGCAGCCACTCCTTCTGGCGACGTGTTTGCTATCGACCTCAACGAGCTCAAGAAAGCGATTGATGAAAAAGCTGATGCAGTCGAGCTCGC
Organism: Gordonibacter massiliensis (ex Traore et al. 2017); assembly: GCF_019731765.1. Taxonomy (NCBI): domain Bacteria; kingdom Bacillati; phylum Actinomycetota; class Coriobacteriia; order Eggerthellales; family Eggerthellaceae; genus Gordonibacter; species Gordonibacter massiliensis (ex Traore et al. 2017). The sequence continues at coordinate 336,594 of NZ_JAASIO010000001.1, forward strand.
AATGGTGATCGATCAGTTCGAGGCCGGCAATGACATTGAGACGAACGCCCGCGTTTTCTCTGTTTCTCCCAGCATTCCGGTGACGGCGCGCGCGTACATACAATGGCCGGGGAAAGTGGCGAAGCTGTCGCTGTATATAACGAACCCCGCATTAGATTCCGTAAAAAATGAAGATCATGCGACGGCCAAACACATCGAGGGGACCTACAATGCGCCGGAAGTAAAAATGGTTGCAGCGAGCGGAGCGGATATTGTTACCGGTATCGAAATCCAACCCGACAGTGAAACATTCGCCGTAAAGGCAAACGATGTCATAAAAAACGAGAACATTGAAGCCACTCGCCAGGCGTATTCCGGCGGGTGGGTCCGTCTCGCCAAGGCCTATGAACAGAAAGCCAACGTTAAAGCGACCGTGGGGTCGTATTCAACCAAGCCCCTTACGGCCGATGACGGTACGATCATCGCGGCCGGTACGACTCACCAGTATCAAATCTATGAAATGTGGGTCAGTCGCGGTGATGAACGCGAACGTGTGGGGTACCTGAGCAAGAATGCATGGGTATGGGAAGAAAGCGACGCGGCCGATACGTTCAAAAACTGCGTGATAGGGCTTGACGGAGGGAACGTCACCACCAATGTAACCTCGGTGACCATAGATGTTGAGAAGCTCTACGAGTCCATAGAAAACCCCGACGACGAAGGGTATGGCGTCTATCTGCGAACCACGCCCAACCTGGAAGAGGTGCAAAAGTTCTTCTCTTCCGAAGCGGAAACGAAAGCTATAGCAGGCGAGCTTTCCTGGGACAGCCAGAACGGCGTGAAAGTTGGTCGTACGGGTTGTCGTGGCCAGAACCATGGCAAGGGCATCCGCATGGCGTTCGAAAACGAGTTCGGGGCGCCCTCGACGGTGGCAAGCTGGAGTGCGACAAGCTATCAAGGCGAATCGGAAATGTCGTCGATTGCCGGCAAAGCCTTCCCGGCGTCGGGCGATCTGCGTATTTACTATTCGGCAACGCCGGCTATCGCTTGGGGTGACGGATCGTACAGCGGCAATTCCCTGTATACCGCTTTGCCGAGTGCCGTGCTCTGGCTTTTCGAAAAGCAGACAGGCGGAAGCTTCGCTAATCAGCCGGCAGCGTTTGTGCGAGATTCGCGTTTAGGACCGGACAACAACTTCGCTCTAACGAAGTCGGGCTCCGCTGACTTCGAGATACCTACTGAACGCGATTACCTGTTCTATCGTGTTCTCTGCTACTGTGACGAAGATGGCAACCGGCTGGCTGATTTCAAACAGCAGGATCAGTACGTTCCCTATACCGCGCAAGACGATGCCGCCTACGCCACTATCGCGCCTGGCCCGACGAAAGAGGGTTATATTTTCACCGGCTGGAAAGTTGAGAGTGCGTACACCTACAACAATGGCGAAAAAACTCTCTCTATTCCGGCTGGTGCCAAAGTGAGCGACTACGACAATATCCTCGCCTTTGGCCCCGTCGTCTTGAAGGCGCAGTACGTAAAAGTGGGTGTAGGACTCATTTACGCAGAATTTGGTGATGGTGGTAATCTCGTAGGATGGGCGGGTTACATAAGCAACAGTCAGGGCGAATTTGAAGGCAACAAGCTAACAAAATACGGCGTTGAAATTGCCTCCTTTGGCTATTACGTTGTGGTTTCTCATGGCCAGGTGCCTACCACGGTAAATGCAAACGACTATCAGGAACGATCATTGCAGAAGCAGCATGAAAACGTCGATCTTGTCGGCGATGGTGCCGGCTATGATCTATATAGAATCGGAGGTTATTCGTCGGCCTCTGTGAACGGCTATAGCCCAATGCGCCGTGAATCCCGTACAGTGACCTATCGATGCGGAGATCAAGAGGAAACCTACACTTTCAACCTCAATTTTGCTGCAGCCGTTGTCAAAAAGGGCGACGAGTCGGTCGATTCTCCTTCGGATTGGGGTACGGAGCAATCGCCGTGGATCGTGCGCCATGGCATGCAATTCCCAGGAGCCCTTCCCTGGAACGAACAGGGTAATTCGGTACAAGCTGCATATCAGAACGCTTGCTTCAAGCAAACGAATGACATTGATATGGCTGTAACAACGGCCAGCTTGGCAAACAAATACGAATGGACATTCAGGGGATCGTACGATGGGCAGGGATTCTATATCTTGAACCTCCACAGTCGTTTTCTCGCCGGTGGAGCGGGTATCAGAATGCAGGATACGAACACGATAGCGTGGGGACTCTTTACGTGTGCAGTGGGTGCGTCGAAAGAAAAACCTTGCAGGCTCAGCAATGTGATTATCAAGGAAAGTCCTGGTGAATGGTCAATGGCCGCGAGTATCGGGTTTTCGGTTGGCATGCTTGTGGGCTATACGGAAAACTGCGAGATAGAGCGTTGCCAAGTCCAGGGCTCCGGAGCAACTGTTTCGATGGCATCTTCTTATAACAGTGGACCGGCATGCGTTGGGGGTTTGGCGGGCGAAGTCGTTTCCTCGGTCATCCGAGATTCTTCTGTTGACAATTTGGATTTGAAGCTTTCGGCGAACAGCAATTGGATCAAAATACCTTGCATAGGTGCATTGGCCGGTCGCATGTCGGATTCGACTATCAGCTCAAGCGAGGGGATTCCCATACTGGTTGCGTCTGACGTCACCCTGACGATTTCTACCGCTCCTAAACCGGGATCGGGGATGCTGTCGTTCGGAGGCGTGGTGGGCATTGCGGACGACAGCCAAGATACGTCGAAAATAATCAACTGCTATGCTCGTCGGGTTTCAATGAGCGGCCCTGTGCAGACTGGCAAAGAGGTCACAGCCTACTTCGGTAGATACGTGGGCACGTATTATGGTACAGGAGATCCAATTTCGGGAAATGGGTATCCTGAAAGCATTACTTATCGTTATGGAGAAGACCCCGAACCCTACCAATCGGTGGAAAACGACATCGGTGGACGCTCATGAGGCGTGCTTGCTTGCATGATTTAAATTGCTTGCGTAGGACAGTGACGGCCAAGCTCCGTAACACCTCAGGCGCATCTATCATCATCGCGTTGGTGTTCTTCCTCATTTGCGCCATCATTGGATCGGTGGTGCTGACGGCGGCATCGGTGCAGGCCAAGGCGGCGCAGACTCATACGACGGCGCAGCGGCAGGAATATGCGGTAAGCTCTGCTGCGAGCGTTTGGGCGGATCAGTTGGGGAAAGCTTCGGTGACATGGACCTACGCGTCTAACGATCAGACCAAAACTCCGTCAGCTTCGGTAACGGGATCGGACTTCGCCAAAGCTCTATGGGATAAATATGCTTCGGACGCATGGAGCGTATACAAGTCGCGTACTGGCGATCCGCTTGTAATAGGACGTGACGATCCCTTCACATTCAAGTCGGGCGACGTCAGTGGGTTTCAAACAATGTATGGGGTTGTGTCCATCGATTCTGACTTCAACGTCTCGGTCGAATTGTCCACCGATTCACATATGGCGCCTGATACCGAATACAACCTCACGGTGTTCCTGCAGTGCATTCCCACCTATGACTTCCAAGGCGCATTGAAGAAAATCGAGTGGGATGCTCCGGTTATCACGAAAACCGAAGCACTGGCGAAAGACGGTGGAAAATGATGGGCCGTTGGAACACCCTTCGCTGTCTGCGCCGGTTTTTTGCCAACGTTCGTGGCGACACGCTGGTGGAGGCTCTGGCAGCTTTGCTCATTGCTGCGTTGGGAGCGGCTGCCCTTGCGACGATGGTTATGGTAGCCGTGAGCGCATCCACGACAAGCAAAGCTGCAATCGATAGCTCGTACAGATCTGAGAGCGGCTTGGCGGCGATGTCGGATCGCACGAGCGCAGGGACCCTCTCCATATCCGGAGGCGGACTTGGGAACTCATTCTCTGTCGCGCTCGATGTATACGTCGATGGCGGCTTTATGCGCTACGAGCCTTCGACGGGGGGAGGCGGCAACTCGTGAGTACGCACGGTTTCCTATGTCGCCTTGCGGCGAAGCTACGTGACAACCGTGGCTTCATGTTGGCGGAGCAGCTGGTCAGCGTCATCTTCATAGGGTTGCTCGGCATTATGGTGGCGGCGGGAATCGGCGCGGCTATGTCGGCTTACCTGGGCATCACGGAGCAAACACAGGCCGACCACGTGCTTTCCCAAGCCGTGGAGGTTGTCAGCGACGAGCTGGCGTTCGCGACGTTCGAGGATGACAGCGCTGCCGTGCCCTACAACGACCCGCCGTTCGTCAGCCGCACCACCAACACGCTGGTGCAGCTCGTTGACGGCAGCGATTCGGATCGCGGCATCGTGCTCAAGTACGCTGGCCCCACAGGCGGCGCCACGCCCGCGCCATCCCTCATCGTGCCCGCCTCAGGCAACCTCGTCCCGAAAATAAGCAACGTCACCTACACGCAGACGAGTAAAACATGGACGTTCACCATCACCGTAGACGGCACGGCCGTTTCCGGTTCAAACACCACCACGATGACCGTGAAAAGGATAGGATCGTAAATGGCATACAAGCGCTTGGGAGACGTGCTGACCGATGCGGGGCTCATCACCGATGAGCAGCTGGGGCATGCGCTCGCGCAACAGAAGGAATCGAAGCGGCGCCTCGGCGACGAGCTCATCGCCGAAGGGGTCATCACGGAAGCCGAGCTCATCGAGGCACTGCAGATGCAGCTCGGCATCGAGTTCGTCGACCTCTCGCAGATCGACCTCGACCCCGAAATGAGCCGCGTCGTCTCGAAGAACGTGGCGCGCCAGTACAACGTCGTGCCGGTGCGCACCACGCCCGAAGACGTGTACCTAGCCATGAGCGACCCGCTCAACTTCATGGCCATCGAAGCGGTGAAAAACGCCACGCGCAAGCGCGTCGTTCCCATGGTGGCCACGAGCGATTCGGTCATGCGCGCCATCATGACGCTCTACGGCAACGAGGGCGCCGCCCGCGCCATCGAGGAGATGAAGCGCGACGCCCGCGCTGCTGGAACCGATGACGCGGGGTCGTTCCAAACCTCCACGCTGGGCGACGACGCCGATGCGCAATCCGCCCCCACGGTTCGTCTGGTGAACAGCATCATCGAGCGCGCCGCCACCGAGCGCGCCAGCGACATCCACCTGGAGCCGCGCGAGCTGGACCTGCATGTGCGTATGCGCATCGACGGCGTGCTGCGCACCATCCTCACCGTGCCGAAAGAGCTGCAGGCGTCCGTTATCTCGCGTCTGAAGATCATGGGCGGCATGAACACGTCGGAGCGCCGCGTGCCGCAGGACGGCCGCGCGAACATCCGCCTGAAGAAACAGGACATCGACCTGCGCATCAACACGCTGCCCACCATCCACGGCGAGACGGTGGTCATCCGCCTGCTCGACAAGAACGAGTCGCTGTTCGACCCCAAGGGCATCGGCCTCGCGGGCGGCAACCTGGAGAAGTACAACCGCCTCATCCACGCGAACAACGGTATGGTGCTCATCGTGGGCCCCACCGGGTCGGGCAAAAGCTCCACCATGTACACGATGATCCGCGAGCTGAACGACGACTCGGTGAACCTTGTCACGCTGGAAGACCCCGTGGAGTACAACATCGACGGGGCGAACCAGGTGCAGATCAACGAGAAGACGGGCATGACGTTCGCCAGCGGCCTGCGCGCCATCCTGCGCCAAGACCCCGACATCGTGGCCGTGGGCGAGATCCGCGACGGCGAGACGGCCGAGATAGCCATGCGCGCCGCCATCACCGGCCACTTGGTGCTCTCGACCGTGCACACGTTCGACGCGGCCTCCACCATCGACCGCCTTATCGACATCGGCGTGGAGCCCTACCTCATCGCCAGCGGCGTGCGCGGCATCATCTCCCAGCGCTTGGTGCGCCTGGTGTGCCCGCACTGCCGCGAGGAGTACGCGCCGGATCCGGAGGAGTTCGAGGCGCTCGGCATGGCGTACGATCCGAACGCGAAGTTCTACCGCGGCGAAGGTTGCCCCATGTGCTTCGGCACCGGCTACCGCGGCCGCACGGGCGTGTTCGAGATCCTGGTGCTCGACCGCGCGCTGCGCGCCCGCATCACAGGCGGCGCCACGCGCGAGGAGCTGCAAACCGCCATCGAGCAATCGGGGTCGTACCACACGATGGGCGACAGCTGCCGCGAACTCGTGCTGCACGGCGTGACCACCGTCGAGGAGGCCCGCAAGACCATAACGGCGCTGGAGTAAAAGGCGAGATCCTTCGACTCCGCGCTACGCGCTCCGCTCAGGATGACAGGCAGTGAGCAAGCGAAGCGCTCTGGGTTGCCTTCAAGGCAGAGAAATACCCCTGGTTGTCATCCTGAGCGAGCGAAGCGAGTCGAAGGATCTCTCGAAGAAGAAGGACCGCAATATGAACATCGAACAACTCATCTCCCATGCGCACGATGCGAACGCCTCCGACGTGCACCTGGTGTGCGGCTTGCCGGTGAAGTTCCGCGTGAACGGGCATTTGGTGAACGCGGGCATCGACGGCGACGCGCCGCTCACGCACGAGGCGTGCGAGCATTTGGCGCGCGATCTGGCCGGCCAAGATTACGCCCACATCGAACGCAGCGGCGAGCTCGACCGCGCCGACACCATCGCCGGCGTGCGCGTGCGCGTCAACCTGTTCCGTCAGCAGGGCCACGTGAGCGCCGCCCTGCGCCTGCTGTCCGACGTCATCCCGCCGCTCGAGTCGCTCGGCCTGCCCCCCGCCGTCATGGACTTCCCGAAGATCCAGCGCGGCATCGTGGTGGTGACGGGCGAAACGGGCAGCGGCAAATCGACCACGCTCGCCGCGCTCATCGACACCATCAACCACACGCGCGCCGAGAACATCATCACCATGGAAGACCCCATCGAGTACATCTACACGCCGGATCGCTCCATCATCTCCCAGCGCGAGATCGGCCAGGACACGGAAAGCTACCACAACGCTCTGCGCGCCGTGCTGCGCGAAGACCCCGACATCATCCTCATCGGCGAGATGCGCGACCTCGACACCATCCAAACGGCGCTCACCGCCGCCGAGACGGGGCACTTCGTGCTGGCCACGCTGCACACGAAGAGCGCCGCCGACTCCATCGACCGCATGGTGGACGTGTTCCCCGAGGGGCTGCAGCGCCAGATCCGCATGCAGATATCCACCACATTGGTGGCGGTGCTGTCCCAGCAGCTGCTGCCCAGCCGCGACGGCCAGGGCCGTGCGCTGGCGTGCGAGCTCATGATGGTGACGCCCGCCATACGCAACCTCATCCGCGAAGGGAAAACGCCGCAGATCCAAAGCTCGCTGGCCACGTCGGCCGCAGCGGGCAGCGTCACCATGGACAACGCGCTGCTGAACCTGTACCGCAACCGCGCCATCGACGCGCAAACGGCGCTCGAGGCGGCCCACGACCTCGACTACGTGAGAAAGAACGTTCGCTAATGCCCACTTTCACCTACACCGGACTGTCCGACGCGGGCGAGAAGATCACCGGCGTCGTGGAGGCCTACGACGAGATCGAGGCCATGGAACAGGCGCGCGACCTGTGCCGCATCGTGCAGAGCGTCAAGGAGGTGCGTGAGGGCAAGAACCTGCTCAACATGAACATAACGAAGCCGCGCGCCAAGCCGAAGCAGCTTGCCATCATGTGCTCGCAGTTCGCCATCATTCTGCAGGCGGGGCTCTCCATCGCCCGCGCCGTTTCGCTGGTGGCCGACCAAACCACCGACAAGTACCTGCACCAGATACTGGCCGAGGTCGCCACTGACGTGGCGAGCGGGCACGGACTGGCCGACAGCTTCGAGAACAAGGGCCCCGAGCTGCCGCGCGTGCTCGTGGAAACCGTGCGCGCCGGCGAGGAGAGCGGGCATCTGCCCGAGAGCTTCACGCGCCTGCACAAGTACTACGACAAGCGCGCGAAGGTGGGCGCGAAGGTGGCCAGCGCGCTCACGTACCCCATTTTCGTGCTGATCATCGCCGTCGTGGTGGTGGCCGTGATGATGGTCATGGTCATACCCGCCATCGCGGGCATGGTGTCGTCGCTGGGCACCGACATGCCGGGCATCACTCAATTTTTGATTGACGCTTCCAACTGGATGTCGGCGAACTGGCTCATCTTGCTGGTGGTGCTGGTGCTCGTTGTGGTGGGTGCGCGGCTGTACAGCAAAACCGAGGCGGGCAAGACGATGCTCGCCAAGATGAAGCTGAAGATTCCGGTGCTGGGCGTGGTGGGCGAGTACTCCGGCGCCTCCCAGTTCGCGAACACCATGTCCACGCTCATCGCGGCCGGCCTGCCCATGACGCGCGCCGTGGCGGTCACGGGGCGCGTCATGGGCAACTACGTGCTATCGCGCGAGGTGGGACGCATGGAATCGGGTTTGGAGGAAGGCCGTACGCTGGGCGAGTGCATGGAGCAGTGCCGGTACTTTCCGCGCACGCTCGTGGAGATGTGCGCCGTGGGCGAGCAGACCGGCGAGCTGGAGGCCACGCTGGACACTATGGGCGAGTTCTACGACAACGAGACGCAGCGCGTGACCGACCGTGCCCTGTCGCTCATGGAGCCCGCGCTGCTGGTGCTCATGGCGCTGTTCGCGGGGTTCATAGTCATAGCGCTTTACCTGCCGTTATTCACTATGTACGCGAACATGTAGGCGGTTATGCTACCGGGGCTGTGTTAAATGGTGTATCATCGTGCACACTGTGAAGGGGTCCGAGTTCCGACGGCGCGAGGCTGTCGGAGAAAGAAAGGAAAGCAATCGTGAAGGAAATGATCAAGAGGGTGAGAGAGGAAAAGGGCGGCTTCACGCTGGCCGAACTGCTGATCGTCGTGGCGATCATCCTCGTGTTGGTGGCCGTGGCTGTTCCGGTGTTTACTGGGGCTTTGGACAACGCAAATACGGCCACAGCGCAATCAAACTTAGGTGCAGTTCGATCTTCGGCTGGATACAAAGCGGTGTCTGACAATGAAACGACGTTCCCTCTGTACTACGAGGCAAAAATTGACCGTCATGGAAAACTGACAGATTTGAAGAAGTCGGCTTCAACTACGGAAACAACCGAAGCCAACATCAAAGATTGGCTTTCTGGCGACGATCCGACTTATACTGTAGTAGTAAAGATTGAAGATGTCGAGGCTGTGACTTCGTAGCTAACCTTGTCTCTCCCGCTCAACATCTTCACCACCACGCAAGCGGCGATCCTTATCGGGATCGCCGCTTTGCTCGGTGCGGTTATGGGCAGCTTCATCAACTGCCTGGCTTGGCGTGTTGCCAACGGTGAAAGCGTGCTCAAAGGTCGCAGCCATTGCACGAGCTGCGGGCACGCGCTCGGAGTGCTCGATCTCGTTCCCATCGTGTCGTGGCTCGCGCTGCGCGGGCGCTGTCGGCACTGCGGGCAGCGCGTCAGCCCGCGCTACGTGGTGGTCGAGACGGTTATGGCCGCGCTGTTTGTCGCGCTGCTCGTCGTGTACGGTGTGGGCGTACCTTGGTTGGCTTATGCGGCGCTCGCCTGCATCCTCATGGGGGCGTCGCTCGTCGACCTGGACACGTTCACCATCCCCAACGGCTTCGTGCTGGCGGCGATCGTCGTGTGGCTGCTCATGATGGCCGCGTCGGCCGCAGGGGCCGTGGCTTGGCCTTTGGTGCCCGAAGGCGCGCGCGTCGCCTCGTCTTCTGCGGCCGTCGACGTGCTCATGGCTGGCGGGACCTCCGGGGAAGCCGTGTCGATGTTCGGCGTGGGAAGCATGTTCGTTCCGCTGGTGGGTGCGGGCTGGCTGGCCGGCCTGCTCGACGGGCTTGCCGGGGCGGTGCTGGTGGGCGGCGGCATCCTGTTGTTCTCGCTCGCGTTCGACGCGGTCACGGGCAAAATGTCGCTCGGCGGCGGCGACGTGAAGCTGCTGTTCGCCGTCGGGCTGTTCCTCGGCGTGGCCCTGTCGCTGCTGAACCTGCTGGTGGCCTGCGTGCTGGGCCTGGTGTTCGCAGCGATTCGCCTGCGCTCGCCGCAGGGAGGTGCGGAGGTGCAAGACGCGGGCGACGGTTCGCCCGGCGCCAAGGCTTTCCCTTTCGGGCCGGCCATCGCCGCGGCCGCCATGCTCACGGTGCTCGGCGGCCCCTTCGTCCTCACCTGGTACGTCGGACTGTTCTAGCGTTGGTTCTATCGTCTCCCTCCCCTGTCATCCTGAGCGGAGGCGGCGCAGCCGCCGGAGTCGAAGGATCCCGTGCGGTGCCAACTGGAAGCGCACGGAAGCGCACGTGAGCTTCTTTTGATGAGTGCGGCATCTTGTTGCAACAACGGCGCGATATTCGCTGGTGAATGATATAAACTGTCCCTAAAGGGAATGCGGGATCGAAAGGACTTCTCCGCATGGGTAAAACGTACACGGGGGTCGACATCGGCAACGCGAGCGTGAAGCTGGCGGTGTGCGACGGCGACGCCGTTAGAACCATCGTGGTCGAGGCTTTGCCGGAGGGGCTGATGGCCGAAGGCCGGCTCGTCAGCTTCGACGCCATGGCCGATTTCATCAAGGCGTTGGTGAAGCGCACGGGTGGCGTTGCGAAGGATGCGGCGCTCGTGCTGTCGTCGGCCGACTGCCTGGTGCGCCGGCTTTCCGTTCCCGCCATGACGGAGAAGGAGCTCGAGCTGAACCTTCCCTACGAGTTCCGCGACTACATCGCCCAGGGCAAGGACCGCTACTACTACGATTACGCCGTGCTCGTCACGCGCCTCGATTCCGAAGGCGTGCCGGAGAGCATGGATCTGCTGGCAGCCGCCACCATGAAGCAGACGGTGGACGACTACCTGGAGATGTTCCGTCGCGCCGGCATGCGCCTGCGCATCGCAACGCCTTCGGCCGCGGCGTTCCAGAACCTCGTGGGCGGCAACCCGCGCGCGCTCGCCAACTGCTGCGTCGTCGACTTCGCGCACACGGGAACCAAGCTGCACTTCTTCGCGGACGGCGCGTACGACGTCACGCGCGTCATCGACATCGGCGGGGCCGACATCGACCGGGCCATCGCCGCCGAGCGCGGCGTGGACGTGCACGTGGCGAACGGCTACAAGCTGGCCGATTACGAGGGCGTGCAGCAAAGCGCCGCGGCCTTCGAAGTGTACGAGTCCATCGCGGTGGAGATAGGGCGCGCGCTCAACTTCTACGGCTTCAACAACCCCGACACCAACGTCGAGGTGGCGTACTGCTGCGGCGGCGGGTCGTCGTTGCAACCGCTGGTGAACGCGGTGGCGGCCCATCTCGACATCGAACTGCGGTCCGTCGCCGACATCATGCCCGAGGCAAGCGGCGACGACGATCTGCGCGCGCAATGCCCCGGCGCCGTGGGCGCGACCATGAAGGCCAGGTGATCGCTGTGGTCGATCTCAACCAGAACATATCGTTCGGCTCGTTCGGGCGAAAAAAGGAAAGCGGCGCTGCCGCGCCGGACCCTGGAGCGCCTTCCGGCGCTCCAGGGTCCGGCCGCCGCGCTACGCGCGGCGGCCGGGGCAAGGTCGTGTATCCCACCAAAACGACCATCAATCTGGTCAAGCAGGAAGCTGCCCAGGGCAACATAGCCGTGCAAGTGGGCCTTTTCCTGGTCGTTATCGTGCTCATCGGCGTGTTCGCGAAATTCGCCGTGGTGGACCCGCTTGCAAGCGGCCTCGACAGCTCGGCGCAAGTCTCGGCCGCCCAAGCGCAGCTCGACGAGTTGGTAGCCGCGAACGAGAACTACGCGACCCTCAACGAGAAGTACGCGCGCTACGTGGTGACGGGCCTGACGGACGACGAGCTGAGCCTGGCCGACCGCAACGCGCTGCTCGACCTCATCCGGTCGAACCTCATGTCCGTGGGGTACCTGTCGTCGGTCAAGGTGGTGGGCAACACCGTGACGGCAACGTGTTTGGGCGTCGATCTGACGGAGGTGTCGCGCTTGGTGGAGCGGCTCGAGTCCGACAGCCGTGTGTCGCACGTCACCGTTTCCACGGCCCAGGGCAAAGACGACGCGGGAACGTCGGCGACCATCGAGGTCACGCTCAAGGACGCGCTTGATACGGAGGCCGGAGCGGCTGCCGGCGGAGCCGGGGCCGCAGCGTCCGGCACGGCGGCGGGAGAGGGGGCCGGCAATGGCGCGGCGTAGCATGTTGAACCGGTCTTTCTCCACGCGCGAGAAAGTGCTCATGTTGGTGTTGGCGGTGTTGCTCGTAGCGGCGTGCTACTACTTCCTCGTCATCAAGAACGTGGCCGACACGAAGCTCGAGAACGATCTGCAGCTGCAGGAGATACAGCAGCAGATAGACACGCAAACGGCGCTGGCCATGGCGCGCACGCGCATGGAAGGCGAGCTGGAGAAGCTCGGCGACGTGAACAAGCTTCCCGTGGTGGCCACGTACGACAACATTCGCAACGAGCTCGACGAGCTGAACGCGCTGCTCGCGGGCGTGGGCACCTACGACGTGAAGTTCGGCCAGCCCGAGCTCGAGGGCGAGCTGGTGCGCCGCCCCGTCACCATCACGTACACCGTGCCGAGCTACGATGCGGCGCTCAATATCGTGCAGTCGCTTCAGAACGGTTCGTATCGCTGCGACATAACCGACTTCACCCTCACCGGCAAGATGCTCGCCGACGGCAGCATCGAAAGCGTGAACGCCACGCTCGACGTCACCTATTTCGAAACGACGCGGGGCGCCACGAACCTCAGCGGATTGGCGGAGGGCAAGGCCTCCTAAGCGCGCTATTTCCTTGCGACCTTCTCCAGCACGAACCGGTCCTTGCCCTCTTCCTTCGCGCGGTAGAGGGCGCTGTCGGCTTGCTGGTAGGCGTTGCGATACGAGATGGGCTCATCCTTCAGCTCGACGCCGCCGATGCTGAGCGTGATCGAGTGCTCCATGTCGGCCTGGTCGACGTACGCCACGCCCTCTCCCACGATGCGCGCGCACCGCTCGACCAGCTGGTCGTGGTCGATGGATCCGTTCAAGCACACGGCGAACTCGTCGCCGCCCAAGCGCCCGACCAAATCGTTCGGGCGGAAGGCCCGACGGAGGGCTTCGGCCGTCTGCCTGAGCGCTCCGTCGCCCGCCAGGTGCCCGTACGTGTCGTTCACGCCCTTGAAGTTGTCGGCGTCGATGATGAGCAGCGCTCCCGCCTTGCCCGCGGCCAGAAGCTCTCCCGCGCGCTCCTTGAACGTCTCCCAGTTCAGCAGCCCGGTGAGGCCGTCGTGATGCGCGCGCTTGGAAAGGTCCATGCGCTCGCGTACCTCGTCGTCGATGCGCACGACCTTCCCGATCACCGAGATGGGCCGCCCCTCGTCGTTCGTCACCAGGTTCGAGATAATGCGGAGCCAGCCTTCGTCGCCGTTGGCGAAATGGTACGGCAAGTCGGTCACCAGGCGGTTCGGCGAAGTGAACGCGTCGAGCATCTCCGGGTCGGAGTTGACGGCTATTTGGGCATGGGCGTGGTGAAGGACGCGGTACGAGCCGTCTTCCGATTGCTCGCTGGCGGGTATCTCGGCGATGGCCTCGGGACCCTTCGGATTCGACAGGATCAGCGTGTCGTTTTCCATGGAGTACTCGAAAAGCTGCTCGTTCGTCAAGCCGTAAAGTTTTTGGAAGCGCCGGTTCTCCTCGCGCATGCGCCGTCCGGCGCGCGTGCGCGTGCGCAGGTACAGGGCCAGCAGCACGATAACGACCATCAGAAGCGTGATGCATCCCGCCGCGATTTCGAGCAGGTGGTCTTGCAGGAACAAATTCACCTGCTCGCTTTGGTCGATGAGCGCGTTGTCGTACATGATGGAGTCGCGTTGCTCGGCGGGCAGGCCGCGCAAAAGCTTGTCCACCACGAGTAGCAGCTCCGGCTCCACGGGGCGCACGAAACCGAAGGCGGTTGTGCTGGTGATGGTGGATTGCGGCAGGGTGAGCACGTTGCCCAGGTTGCCGATGCTCGTGTAATACGGGGCCGTGTACGTGTTCGCGTACGTGTAGTCCGCCTCTCCGTTGTTCACGGCTTCGAGGCAGGCTTCGATCGTGTCGTACACCGCGATGTTGTCCCTGTTCTTGGCAAGGGAGGAAAGCTCCCAAGGCACGGCGAGCTTCTTGGTGGGGAACTCGTCGGGGTTGATGAACTTGTTGTACACGATAAGCGTCGATGCGGTGAGGTAGGGGGCGGAAAGCGACAGGTCGAGGCTTTCGGAAACGCTGTAGTTCGCGTCGATGCCGGCCACCATATCCACGTCGGCCGCTTTGATGGCCGCCGCCATGTCGTCGGATCGCTCGAGCGGGACTATCTCGAACTCCAGGCCGGCCATGTCCGACAGGTAGTCCAACACGCCGCGCGTCACGCCCTTGAGTTCTCCCGTGGCGGGGTCGATGGATTGGACGGGCTGCTTGTCCGACAGCACGCCCACGCGCAGCGACCGATGGTTTTGGGCGAACGCCAGCTCGTCTTCCGTCAGCGCGTAGTTCTCGTTCGATTCCATGAAGTATTTGCTGCGCAGCGTGTTCTGCAGCGTCGGATCGCTCTCGTTGATGCGGGCTATGGTCGCGTCGAGCTCGTCGATGATCTCGCGCTGCCCGTGCGGCGCGGCGAAGAAGTAGGGCCGGGCGGCGAACCAGGCCACCATGTCGAACCCGTCGTGCACGTTCACGTCGACGTCGAGGAGCGCGTCGGCCTCGCCGGAGAGCGCGAGGTCTTGCATCTCCTCGAGCGACGTGCATTCCACGGTTTCGAGCTTCAGCTTGTTCTGGCTGCAGAAGTATTCCAGCTCCTCGCGGCGCTGCTTGGCGCTCTGGTACAGCGCCACGCGCAGCGTGCCGCGCGTGGCCAGGTTCGTTTGCGTGAGAGCGCCGTTCGACGGCGCGAACAGCGCGGTGTGGGCCGTGCCGTAGCTGTTCTGGGGGTACTCGTACAACTCGGCGAGCTGCTCGCTGTACACCATGTTGCCCTCGAGGTCCACTTCCCCGGTGTCGAGCATGTCCAAAAGGGCCAGCGCGCGCTCGTTTTCGGTCTCTCCCTGCGCCTCAACGAACTCGTAGGTCCATCCGGTGTACTGGGCGACATGCACGAGGTAATCGTAGGCGTAGCCGCTGAACGATCCGTCGTCGTTGCGCTCGATCATGCCTTTCAGGTTGATGTACCCCACCTTCACCACGCGCTGCTGCGCAGGTTCTGCGGCGTTCGAGGCGGCTTCGCCCGTTTGGGCGAAAGCCTGGCTGACCTCGGCGGTTGGGAGGGTGGGCGCGAGGGTGAGCATGCATGCCAAAAGCATGGCGATCGCGGACCGCGTCATAACGGTCGAATATGGCGATCGGAACCGGCTTATGGCGAATACCCCCTCAGCGAAATGCGCGAACCCCGATGGGCTCGTCTCAATTCGTAGCGCATGAAGATGATTATAACTCCCCCCTGTTGATGATACCGGCGGCGTAGCAGATATCGGTTGATTCAATATTTTGCTGGATGCGCGATGCCGCCGCCCGCCGCGCCCCGTTTGGCTCGAAGCGGCGGCGTTGCGCATGGTCGGCGAAAAAGCTGGGGGAAATGCGGTGCGGTCGCTTGACCCGGACGCGGCCGACCGGTACAATATCGTTCCACGTCCTCACGGACGCTCATGTGGTCGGGTAGCTCAGTTGGTAGAGCAGCGGACTGAAAATCCGCGTGCCGAGGGTTCAAGTCCCCCTCCGACCACCACGCTATCAAAAGCGCCCCGCGAACCAACGGCTCGCGGGGCGCTTTTTCGCTTGCGCGCGGCTTCCCGTCTCATTCCCGGTACAGGCAGACCTGGTTCTTGCCGCGCTCCTTGGCTAGGTACAGGGCCGCGTCGGCGTGCTTGTACAGGTCGTAGAACGAACGGCCGTCTTCGGGGAAGCGCGCTATGCCCATGCTTGTGTGCAGATCGACGGAAGGGTCCTCCTCCCTGCAAAGGCGCGCTATGCGTTCGATAACGTCTTCTCCATGGGCGAGGACATCGGCCGACGACGCGCCGCATGGCTCGACCGTCACGAACTCGTCCCCTCCGATGCGCCCCACGAGCTTGTCGGCGTCCTGCTCCTGCAGCGCGCCCGCCACCGAAACGAGCATGCGATCGCCTACCAGGTGGCCGGCTCGATCGTTGATGTCCTTGAAGTTGTCGATGTCGATGATGGAGAACGCGAAGTGGTCGTCCGGCCCGGCGTGGTCGAGCGTGGTTTGCGCCATGCTTTCGACGGTGATCTTGTTGTACACGTTGCACAGCAGGTCGGTGCGCGACTCGTGCACGAGCTCGTCGCGCTCGCGCTTCTCCGCGTCGATGTTCTTGATGCGCCCGAACACGGTGGTGGGCTCGCCTTCGGATGTTTCGGCGCAGTTGACCGAGAGCGAGCACCAAAGGTACTCCTCGTCGCCTTTGGGAGCGATGCGCATCTCGATGGGGGAGGGAACCTCGCCGCGCTTCGCCTGCTCGATGCTGTTCTCGATAACGGCGCGGTCGGCTTCGGGCGACAGCGCCAGCTGCTCGGCGAGCGTCTTGCGCGGCGGCGCTCCCAGCTCGTTTTCGTAGTTGTCCGTGAACTCGACGATTCCCGTGTCGACGTAGAGGTTGAACAGCACGTCGCCCCAGCTTTTCGAGGCGGTTTGGTAGCGGTTCTCCAAAAGCAGCCCTCCGCTCTGCGCATTGGGCCCTTCCACGGTCGTCACCACGGACACGAAATAGCATTCTCCGTTTTCGTCGGGCTCGCTCAGCTTGGTCTTCGTTTCGATCCAAAGCAGGCGCCCGTCGCTTGCGCGCAGGCGGTAGCACAGGCCGAATTCTCGGCCCGGCTTTGCCGCTTTCTTCACGGCGGCCAGCGCGGTTGGTATGTCGTCGGGATGCATGAGGTTGAGATAGCTGTTGTCGAACCGGTCGCGCACCTCTTCGCGCGTGTAGCCGATGACGGCAAGGAACTCGGGAGACAGGTATTTGACGGTGAACCGGTCGTCGTCGGCAAGGCATTTGATGGCGGCCGGCGCGTCGTCGAGGATCCCCCTGGTCATGGCAAGCTCTTTGGCGACGCGAAGGCTCTTGCGCTTGAAGCGGTCGGTGTCCATGATGACCACGACGAGGTACGGCGTGCCGATTTTCGGCCTTACGACGTTGCCCGTGCCGGTGATCCACAGGAAGCTGCCGTCGGCGCGCACGATTCTGAACTCGATGAGCACGGTGTCGCCCTGCCCGAGCTGCCGGCGTATCTCTTCGTTCACGGAGGCCATGTCGTCGGGGTGCACGATGGCGAGCGCGCGGTTGCCCAGCTTCGTGGCTATCTCGGGCGCCGTGTAGCCCAGCATGCGGCGGTAGCCCTCGTTGCAGGTGATGAACGTGAAGTTCTCGTCCATGGCCACCTGGAACACGCCCGCATGGGCGCGGTCGATGAGCTCGCTGGGCGACAGCGGCTGCACCGGCTGCGCGCGAGCGTACACCAGCGAGGCGACGTCGCTCGCGGCTTTGCCCTGTTTGCGTCCGTCCAAGTGCTTCTCCTCGAACGCCGCGGCGTCGAGCGGCCGATCATAGAGGTACCCTTGGATGTAATCGGCTCCCAGCGCGCGCACCACGCCGAGCACTTCCTCGGTCTCGACGCCCTCCACGCACACGGACAGGTTCATGCGGTGGCACAGATCGATGATGCTCGACACGATGCGCTGGTCGTTCACGTCGTAGGTGATGCGCTCCAGAAAGCTGCGGTCCACCTTGAGTTCGTCGGCGGCGATGACGCGGAACAGGTTCAGCGACGCGTAGCCGGTTCCGAAATCGTCGAAGGCCACGCCGAAGCCCTGGCTGCGCAGGAAGTCGAACGTGCCGCCAAGATCCGCCGCGTCGGTGATCATGCCGCTTTCCGTGAGCTCCAGCATGATGTTCCGCGGCTCGACCCGATGGGTTTTCGCGGTTTCCACGATGCGGAACTTGAAGGACGGGTCGTCCAGCACGTACTTCGAAAGGTTGATGTTCATGACGAACGAGGGGTCTTTCGCCGTCCAACGCGCGGCCTTCTCGAAAGCTTCGTCCATGAGCCACGAGGTGGCCATGCCGATGAGCCCGCTTTCCTCCAGGTACGGTATGAACTCGAAAGGCGTCACGCCCTCGGGGAACAGCTCGTCGCTCCAGCGCATGAGCACTTCGCAGCCGTGCAGCTCTTCGGTTTGCGCGTCCACGATGGGCTGGTAGCGGGCGGAGAACCCTTCGAATCCGTGGGCTATGCAGGCCTGAAGCGTTTCCATGAGAAGCAGCGTCTTGTGCGACGCTTCGCAGAGTTCGGGCGTGCACACGGTGCAACGCCCCCGGCCTCGGCGCTTGGCGTCGATGAGCGCAATGTGCAGGTTGCGGTAGAGCTCGTCGGGAGTCAGGCCGTTGTCGGGGTAAACGCAGATGCCGCCCGAAACCTTGAACGCCACAACCGCGCCCTCGATGGTGAACCCCGCTGTCGTTTCAGCGAGCACGCGCGCGAACAACGCGCGGAGCGCGTCGGCGTCGACGACGCTGGGGATGATGGCGCCGTAGCAATCGCCGTCGAATTGAAGCGTTTCGGCGTCTTCGGGAAGCAGGTCGCTCACGAGCTCCGCCAGCTTGTCGAGAACCAGGTCGCCGAACGCGTACGAGTACAGGTTGTTGATGCGGTCGAAGTTGTCGACCCCCACGGCTAGGACGCCGAACGGCGTGCCGGTCCGCACGTATTCGCCGAAGCGGGCGCGCAGGGCGCCCTCGCCGCTTGCCAAACCAGCTTGCGCGTCATCCGCATGCGAGACTCCCTGACGGGGTTGGGCATCCGGGCGAGCTTCTCTCATGCGGCCACTTCCTCTCGAGGCACCAGTGCGGTTACGCGCTCGGCTCAGGTGCGGCGTTCCGGTCGGGTTCGCATGCGGGCGCCGGATCGTCGTTAATACCTAAGCTGAAAAGTGGGATATAAGTATAGCGACTGGTTGGGGCGGAGAAAAGGGGGTGTTCGCTTTTGCTCGCGCAAGGCCAAACGGCCCTCGGAGCCGAAGCTTCGAGGGCCGTTTTCCGCGTTTTATACCTAGGGAGCGGGCTTACGCTGTTTGCTTACCGCTTGCGGGCGCGTCGTCGTCTTCCACGCGGCCGCGTATCTTCTTCACGGTGCGACCGAGCATGCCGCCCAGCTTGGGGAGGTTCTTGGGGCCGAAGATGATGAGCACGACCGCAAGGATCAGGATCAGTTCGGGCAGTCCCATGCCGAAGATTTTCATTTGTCCGCCCCTTTCGCGGTCGATCGCTCTTGAACACCTTGGTTTTCGCGCGATACGGGCGGCCGGCACGTTTGGTGCCGGCCGCCCGGGCCAGCACGACCCCGCCGCTCCTCGCATCGCACTTTTCGCTTCCAATAGTATAGCAGCCATAAATTTATAGTGACTATAAAATTGATGCGAATAAACAGTTACATCGCAAAACTTCCGTATAATGCAGGAAAAGCGCGAGCACGATTCGAGAAGGGGAGGGCCAAGACATGGCCAAGTCGGACCAGGCGGAAAGCATGTCGACGGGTGTCGCAGACGAGCCCCCTTCGGAAACTTTGCGGGAGCGGAAACGCCGCGAGACGCGCACCGCTATCGAGCACGCGGCCATATCGCTGGTGGACGAGCTGGGCTACGACAACGTGACCGTGTCCATGATCAGCGAGCGCGCGGTGGTGTCGCAGGGCACGTTCTTCAACTATTTCCCCACCAAGGACGCTGCCATCGTGGGGCTGGGCCCCGTGAACCTCGATCCCGCCGCGGTCCACGCCGCCTACGACCGCCTGGCGCCCGCCACGCCGTACCACGCCACGCTCATGCTCTTCCTGAAGGTGGTGCGCGACCTGGACTGGACGAGCGAGATAGCCGCCATGCGCGCCCGCCTGGTGGCCCAGACGCCGGCGCTCATGAAGCTGTTCTTAGACGGCACGTTCGGGTTCGTATCCGACTTCCGCAGCATCCTCACCGCGTACCTTGAGCAGCATCCCGAGATCCGCACCTGCGCCGTCGAGCTCACGCCCGCCGAGGAGGCCAACCTGGTGGTGGCGGAGGCGCTCGAGGCGGCCAAGTTCGCCCTCGCCCGCACAACGGCCGATCCCGGCGCCCCGCTCCCCGAAGCCGCCGAGGTGGAAGCCGTCGTCAGGAGGATCGTGGGGTAGGGCGCATCTCCTGCGGGAAAATGCGCGCGCGAGCGCACGCGGGCTTTCCGAAACCCGTACAATAGGAATTGCGAATGGACAGGCGCCCCACCGCGGTCGGCGCGCCTCGTAGACGAAGGAGATCGTATGTCTTGCGAACAGAAGAACCCGGTCATCGGCATCATCATGGGCTCCGAGAGCGACATGCCGGCCATGGAGCCGTGCATGAAGCAGCTCGACGAATTCGGCGTTCCCTACGAGGTGAAGGTGGCCAGCGCCCACCGCAAGCCGACCGAGGTGCACGACTGGGCCAGCACGGCCCACGAGCGCGGCATCCGCGTGATCATCGCCGCGGCGGGCAAGGCAGCCCACCTAGGCGGCGTCGTGGCGGCTTACACGCCCAACCCGGTTATCACCGTGCCCATGAAGACGAGCGACCTAGGTGGCTTGGACTCGCTGCTGTCCATGGTGCAGATGCCCTCCGGCGTGCCCGTGGCGTGCGTGGCCATCAACGGCGCGAAGAACGCCGCCATCCTGGCCGTGCAGATCATGGGCACGGGCTGCGACGGCGCCCGCCAGAAGATCATCGACTTCAAAAAGGCCATGGCCGAGGCGTAGATCGGCTACCGGGGGCGAGAGACGGGACAGGCAAGAAGCATGACGAAGAAACTGCTGATGGGAAACGAGGCGTTCGCGCACGCGGCGCTTGAGGCCGGGGTGCGCGTGGTGGCGGGGTATCCCGGCACGCCGTCGTCCGAGCTCATCGAGACGGTGGCGAAGCTGCACGCGAGCGGTGCGGCGCGCGGCGTTCACGTGGAGTGGTCGACCAACGAGAAGAGCGCGCTCGAGCTGTTAGCCGGTGCGTCCTACGCCGGCGCGCGCTGCTTGTTCACCTGCAAGCAGGTCGGCCTGAACGTGGCCAGCGACCCGCTCGTGAGCCTGAACTACGTGGGCGTGAAGGGCGGCACGGTGCTGTTCGTGGCCGACGATCCAGGTCCCATCTCGTCCCAAACCGAGCAGGATACCCGCCGCTTCGCGGCCTTCGCGAAGATGCCCGTGCTCGATCCGTCCACGCCCGACGAGGGCTTCGCCATGATGCAGGCTGCGTTCGACCTGTCCGAGCGCTACCGCACGCCCGTCATCGTGAGGCCCACTACGCGCATCAACCATGCCTCGACGTTCTTCGACGTCGCGGACGCCACCGACGCGCGCCCGGTGCCCGAAGAGGGTTTCGAGCGCGATCCGAAGTGGATCATCTTCCCGCGTCGCGCCTACCAGGCGCACGGCGAGATCAACGAGCGGCTTGCGCAGATCGCGCACGACTTCGCGCACGAGCCCGCCTTTGCCGCGTTCAACCCGGTGGTCGAAGGCGGCGCGACGGATGAGGGCGCGCCGCGCTTGGGCATCGTGGCCGGCGGCGTGTCGGCGGCTTATGCGCGCGAGGCGCTGCGCATGGTGGAGGCGCGCGCGGCCGAGCGGGGCGTCCAGGTGCCGGCGTACCGCTTTTGGCAGGTGGGAACGCCGTACCCGTTCCCCGAGGAAACCGCCGTGCGTTTCGCCGAGGGCCTGGAGCAGGTGCTCGTACTGGAAGAGCTCGACCACGTGCTGGAAGACGAGCTGCTCAAACACGCCGGTCGCGCGCATGCGCCCTATCAGGTGAAGGGCAAGCTCACGGGTGATGCGCGCGACCGCGGCGAAAACGACGTGGACGACGTCGTAGCCCGCATCGCGCGGTTCCTGGGCATGCCCGAGGCTGTCGCGGCCGACGAGCCCCTGGCGTACGACGCCGCTGACGATCCGCTGCCGGTGCGCCCGCCCGTGCTGTGCGCCGGCTGCCCCCATCGCGGCAGCTTCTACGCGGTGAAGCGCGCGCTGGGCAAGGCACCCGCCGTGCTGTGCGGCGACATCGGCTGCTACACGCTGGGCAACGCCATGCCGCTCGACGCGGTTGACACGTGCCTGTGCATGGGCGCGGGCATCACCATGGCGCAGGGCTTCGCCGTGGCCGAGCCGCACAAGAAGCACGTGGCGTTCGTGGGCGATTCCACGTTCTTCGCCAGCGGCCTGCCGGGCATTGTTAACGCCGTGTACAACGGCCACGACATAACGGTATGCGTGCTGGACAACGCCACCACGGCCATGACCGGCTCGCAGCCGCATCCCGGCACCGGCGTCACGCTCATGGGCCCGAAGCGCGAGCCCATCTCCATCGAGCGCGTGCTGGAGGCCGTGGGCTTCGATTGCATCGTGCATGCCGATCCGCTCGACCTCGAAGGCTCCGTTTCGGCGGCGAAGGAGGCGCTCGACTACGAAGGCCCCAGCGCCATCCTGTTCGAGTCGCCGTGCGTGCAGTTGGTGAAGCCGGGCGCTCCCGCGACCGTCGATGCCGACGCATGTACGGGCTGCAAGAAGTGCATCACCGAGATCGGCTGCCCCGGCATCGGCTTCGACGCCGACGCGCGCGGTCCGAAGAGCCGCGAGCGCGGCCAGGCGTTCGTCGACGCCAGCCTCTGCAACGGCTGCGGCCTGTGCACGCAAGTATGTCCGTTCGATGCGTTGGGGGTGCCAACGGCGGAAAACTCGTCGTCGGAAGGAGGTTCCCATGCGTAACGTTTTGCTTGCCGGCGTGGGCGGCCAGGGAACCGTGCTCGCGGCCAAGGTGCTGGCGCAGGCTGCCCAGAACAAAGGGTGGAAGGTGCGCACGGCCGAGACCATCGGCATGGCGCAGCGCGGCGGCAACGTGGTGTCGCACGTGCGCATGGGCGATCGCGGCGAGGACGTGTTCGCACCTTTGCTGGCCGAGCGCTCGGCCGACCTCGTCATCGCGTTCGAGCCGGCCGAGGCCGCGCGCGTGCTGCCGTTTCTGGCTCCCGAGGGCGTGCTGGTCACGGCTACAACGGCGCTTCAGCCTGTCACGGCGGCGCTGGCGGCGAAACCCTACCGTGCGTCCGACATCGTGCAGCGCCTCGAAAGCCAGCTGGCGGAAACGGCCGCGACCTTCGTGGCCGTGGACGACGCCGCGCTCACCGGGCGCGTGGGCAGCCGGAAGGTGCTCAACACGGTGCTGCTCGCCAGCGCGTTGGCCGCCGGTCACATCGAGCTCGACTTGGACGATTTGCGCAGCGCCATCGAGGTGTGCGTCAAACCCCGCTTCGTCGCGCTCAACCTTACCGCCATCGACGAGGTGGACGCCTCCCGAAAAGGTGCGTAACGCGGGCCGTTTTCGCTTTCCCTCCCTTTTTAGCATCCCCCATGAGGTAAAACGGGAGGGGATGCTGGTATACTGATGCGATTGAAGCATCGGTTGAAGCTCCGAGGGAAGAGCTCGGTACGCAACGAAGGGCTTGGGCGTTTCCCTAGGTCGAAAGCGAGGCGGCAATGCGGCAGGAAATGGATCGTGCATGGCTCGACCAAGCGGTTCACATGACGCAAGCGCTGTGGCGCGCCTACGTCATCGAGCCCTCGGATGAAGGGCTTCAGTTCATTCTGGCGTCTCTTGATCCTGAAGAGCTCTCCCTTATCGGCACGGGCAAGCACGAGTTCTACCGCGACTTCGAGTCGTTCCTCCAGGGGTTCCAAAACGATCAGGCGGAATCGCAGGGCGTCACCTTCGAGATACTCGACGAGTACTACGAGGCTCGCCAGCTCGGTTCGGATTCGTGCATCGTGTTCGGAACGCTCTGGGTGCGCGAGAAAACGGACCAGCCGAAGCCGTTGCTCGTGGAGATGGACACGCGGTTCACCCTGACGTTCCGGCGCGAGGGCGACCGATGGCTCGTGACCCATCTGCACCATTCCATGCCGAACGCCGACCAGCAGCGCGACGAGTACTATCCCAAAACCGTCACCGAGCAGGCGAACGCCGCGCTCAAGTACTCCAAGGCGCTGGAGCGCAGGGCCGAGCTCGACTCCATGACCGAGTTGCTGAACCATGCCGCGTTCGAAAAGTACGTGTCGTCGGAGCTGATCGACGGCGGCACGGGCAGCGCGTTCTTCATGATCGACCTCGACTACTTCAAAGAGGTGAACGACACGCTGGGACACCCCGAGGGCGATCGGGTCATCCGCGAGTTCGCCGACGTGCTGGGGCAGGTGTTCGAGCGCGACGCGCTGCTCGGGCGCCTGGGCGGCGACGAGTTCGCCGTGTTCACCACGTGCGCAGTCTCGGTCGAAGAGGCGGAGGCCAAGGCCCAGGAGCTCATCGACACTTGGAAAGGACGCTCGCAGGGCAGGCCGGTTCGCCTAGGGTGTTCGGTGGGCATCGTGCGGGCCGTTCGCGGCGACACGTTCTACGATCTGTACCGGGCGGCAGACGGCGCGCTGTACGAAAGCAAGCGCGGAGGCAGGGGCAGGTTCAGCTGGTAGGCGCCCCGAGAAGGCAGCGGCCGCTTTGTCCTTCGAAAAACGGCTTTGCTTTCGCCGTTCGTTCGCCTAAAATGGACGCATGGAACACGCATCCGACATTCTCTCCTCCCCAGCCGTGGTTTCGGCGGGGCGATGGCTTTAGCTTCAAGACTCGCGTTCGCGGGCTTGAAGCATTTTCGTACCCGGTAGAAGATCATCGTCTGAGAAGAGGATACTCCCATGCAGATCACCAACGATCAGTTCACGCTTATCAAAGACCAGTTCAAGACCCTGAAAGAACGCTCGCCGTTCTACGCCATGAAGTTCGAGGGCATCGACCTTGCCGACGTGCAATCCCAGGAAGACTTCGAGAAGCTGCCGTTTTCCGAGAAGGACGACCTGCGCCGCGTGTACCCGCTGGGCCTGCAGGCCGTGCCCGACGAGGACGTCGTGCGCATCCACTCGTCCTCGGGCACCACGGGCACGCCGGTCATCATCCCCTACACGCAGCAGGACGTTACCGACTGGGCCATCCAATTCGCGCGCTGCTATGAGATGGCGGGCATCACGAACCGCGATCGCATCCAGATCACGCCGGGCTACGGCCTGTGGACGGCGGGCATCGGCTTCCAACTGGGTGCCGAGCGCCTGGGCGCCATGGCCATCCCCATGGGGCCGGGCAACACCGAGAAGCAGCTGCGCATGATGCAGGACCTGAAGTCCACCGTGCTGTGCGCCACCAGCTCCTACGCGCTGCTTTTGGCCGAGGCCATCGCCGAGCAGGGCATCGGCGACAAGATCTGCCTGCGCAAGGGCGTCATCGGCTCCGAGCGCTGGGGCGACAAGATGCGCAAGCGCATCGCCGACGAGCTGGGCGTGGAGCTGTACGACATCTACGGCCTGACCGAGGTGTACGGCCCCGGCATCGGCATCTCGTGCGACGAGCACAACGGCATGCACATCTGGGACGACTACGTGTACTGCGAGATCGTCGACCCCAAGACGGGCAAGAACGTGCCCGACGGCGAATCGGGCGAGCTGGTCATCACCACGCTGCGCAAGCAGGGCGCGCCGCTCATCCGCTACCGCACGCACGACCTCACGCGCATCCTGCCGGGCGATTGCGCCTGCGGCTCGCACCATCCGCGCATCGACATCCTCATCGGCCGCACCGACGACATGGTGAAGGTGAAGGGCGTCAACATGTTCCCCGCGCAGATCGAGGAGGTCATCCGGTTCACCGACGGCGCCTCGTCGGAGTACCAGGTGATGATCGACCACCTGTTCGGCAAGGACATACTCACGGTGTTCTTCGAGACCGAAGCCACCGGCGAGGACAAGAAGCGTGTGGAGGAGGAACTGGCTTTCATCTTCAAGGGCAAGATCGGCTGCACGCCCGTTGCCAAGGGCGTAGCCATCGGCGAGCTGCCCCGCTCCGAGAAGAAGACCCAGCGCATCTTCGACAACCGCTACTAAAAGCGCCATCCAACAAGCATTCGAGCGCCCGTCGCCCTCCAAAGGCGACGGGCGCTCGTGCTTCATGACGGGTATGTCGCTGTCGCCATCCAGCGGTGTGAGCGTGAACTCAATGATATATGAGTGCAATCATCATGGACAAAATCGCAACCTATGGCAATTCCCCCGTTTGCTAAGAAATTGCGACCTGGGCTTTTATCGGTCGCAAAAGCCGGCGGATGCGAGAAACGCCTCCCAAACATGCCACAAGTCCAAATTTTATCCACGCCTTCGCCGATGCCGAAAGCGGTTTTCGAATGCTTCACATGAAGCGTCCGTTCGCTAGCGGGCTATTTTGCTTACTTTTTGCCTTGTGCCGATGCTCCACTGTGGTAAAGTATGCGCATGAATTCCGCGAAGGGACATATGGCCGTTGAGCAGCGCTGGCGCTTCGAGCTGGCCGTTGCGGCCGCTTGGAGGTCCTTCGCTCCCCGGTCTTCCGAGTCGTTGGCGACGTTCGCCTCGGGTCGGGCGGCTTCGTCCAACGAGGCTTCAGCCTACCGGGCCCTTCCTTACTATTCCTACCGATACCTCTAGCACATGGGTTTGCCCGTGGTGCTGCGACGTGTCGGATTCCGACATGGCGCGCCCGCAGCCGGCAGAGTCATGTGCGCCACCGCGCGGGCCTGTTCCCGGCGCGTTGTTTCACGTGAAACATTTGTTCTCATATTGTAGTATGCGGCGACAAGTGTTTCAGATGAAACCCGTCAAGGCGAAGAGGTTCCGAAACTCATTGGCACGCGGGCAGCTCGGAGAGGCCCGCTTGAGACGATAGGAAATTCCGATGATCGAAAAGATATGCATGGTGCTCATTTTCGTGGGCGTGGCGGTGGGCGTGGGCATTTACTGCCGACGACACACCGGCACCGTCGACGGCTTCATCCTGGGCGGGCGCAACGTGGGGCCGTGGCTTTCGGCGTTCGCGTTCGGCACGAGCTACTTCTCCGCCGTCATTTTCGTGGGCTACGCCGGCCAGTTCGGCTGGAAGTACGGCGTGGCCGCCACGTGGATCGGCATCGGCAACGCCATCCTGGGCAGCTTGCTGGCCTGGTGGGTGCTCGGCCCGCGCACGCGTGAGATGACGCACCGCCTGGGCGCGTCCACGATGCCCGAGTTCTTCGGTGCGCGCTACCAGTCGAAGGGTTTGCGCATCGCGGCCGCGGCCATCATCTTCGTGTTTCTCATCCCGTACACGGCCAGCGTGTACAACGGCCTGTCGCGCCTGTTCGGCATGGCGTTCGGGCTGCCGTACGAGTGGTGCGTCATCGGCATGGCCGTCATCACGTGCATCTACGTGGTGCTGGGCGGCTACATGGCCACCGTCATGAACGACTTCATCCAGGGTATCGTCATGCTGTTGGGCATCGTGGCCGTGATCGTGGCGGTGCTGGTGAACAACGGCGGCTTTACCGAGGCCATCACCACGCTCTCGCTCATCCCGGCCGAAGGCTCCGAGATGGCCGGGCCCTTCGTGAGCTTCTTCGGGCCGAACCTGCCCGACCTCATCGGCGTCATCATCCTCACCAGCCTGGGCACGTGGGGCCTGCCTCAGATGGTGCAGAAGTTCTACGCCATCAAGAGCGGCCCGGCCATCAAGCAGGGCGCCATCATCTCCACGGTGTTCGCCATGATCGTGGCGGGCGGCAGCTACTTCCTGGGCGGTTTCGGGCGGCTGTACGGCGGCCAGGTGGAGATGACCGCCGCTGGCACGCCGGTGTACGACTCCATCATCCCCACCATGCTATCCACGCTGCCTGACCTGCTCATCGGCATCGTCATCGTGCTGGTGCTGAGCGCGTCCATGTCCACGCTGTCGTCGCTCGTGCTCACGTCGTCGTCCACGCTCACGCTCGACCTCATCAAGGACAACCTGGTGAAGAACATGAGCGAGAAGAAGCAGCTCTCCTACATGCGCGTGCTGCTGGTGGTGTTCATCGTGATCTCAGCCGTGCTGGCGCTCGTGCAGTACAACTCGTCGATCACGTTCATCGCGCAGCTCATGTCCATCTCGTGGGGCGCGCTGGCCGGCTCGTTCCTTGGCCCGTTCTTCTGGGGGCTGTTCTCCAAGCGCATCTCGCGTCCGGCCGTGTGGGCCAGCTTCATCGTGGGCGTGGGCCTGACCACGGGCAACATGATTTCGGGCTTCGTGGGCACGCCGTTCATCGCCAGCCCCATCAACTGCGGCGCCATCGCCATGGTGCTGTCGCTGGTTGTGGTGCCGCTGGTGAGCCTGGTCACCAAGCGCGTGGACTTCGAGGTCGACCCGCCGCACGTGGAGGGCGCCATCGACCGCGAATACGAGATGGAGTTGGAAGAAGAGGACGAGTAAAGCACGCTTGATTAGAGCGTCGGCCACACCAGCAGTTCGCGCGAGTACATGTTGATGGGGGCCACGGCAACGAGGATGTCGCTGTCGAATTGGTTGTATTTGTTGGGTGCCGCTTCCTCCACCCACTCGATGCCCAGTTCCTCGGCGATGGCGAATGCGTCGGCAGCCAGCGATTCGCCTCGATACACGACGAGCGCCACTGGATAGTCGAAAGACGTAACGTGGCGCACGTCGTAGCCTTCGTCGACGAGAGTCGCGGTCATGGAGTCGGCCAGCTCTTCGGATCGTGTGTTCGCTTGTACGATGATAGAGACACTGCTGCGGTCCCCTACGCGCGGACCGTCGGCTTCGGTCGGCCGCGAGCCGTCGTCCAGACGTGGAGTCACATGCTCGGACGTTTTTTTCGCTTGCACGTACTGATCGTCGATGGTGTTCGGGCCCGTCGAAGACGGAGCGTCGTCATTGTTCGACGTGGTGGCGCTCTCGTCGTTCGTCTCGGGCGCCTCGATCGGTCGGTCGGATGCGGTTGGCATGCTGTTGGGTGCCTGCTCCTTCGGCGCGTTGCTCGCGCATCCGGCGATGAGCACGCCTATCAGGCAAAACGAGGCAAGCAACAGAAAGGTTCCGAATACCGTTGCGGGGCTAGCGAAGGGACTGCGGTTCGATCGGCTGCGGCTGAGGGGCATGGCTATCACCTCTGTTGGTTGGACCGATGGCTTCTTCCCCACAGTATGCGCTTCGACAAAGAGGAATGCACGTGCGTTTCTCCTTGTTGGTGTTAAAAGAACAATTTTGTGACAGCGGTGCGCGAACGCTATACTGTCGGGTGATATCGTCACGCCTCTTTTCGAAAGCGCTCGCATGGTCTTCCAGCTCGTTGCCATATACTTTCCCGCGCTGGTGTTCGGCTTCCTGTTCGTGCGGAATTACCGCAAGGAGCCGCGGCAGTTCCGCAACGCGCTGTACTTCCTGTTGCTGTGCCTGTTCGCGTTCTACGGCCTATCCGTTCAGTTCGACGCTCCGGGACTCGTGCTCTTGGGCCTGGCTGCGATCCCGTTCGGCACGGTGGCGTTGGTCGTGTTCCTGTTCGCCAACGCCGTTGTGGTGGTGAAGCGCGAGGGCTTCTCGCTCGCGCACGTGCTGCCGGGGCTGTTCGCCCTGTTTATCGTGGCGGTGTGCGTAGCCATGCCGGTGTTCGTGATGTTGCAGGCCTCGCCGCTCGTTTTGCTGCTGTCCCTGTTGGTGGTTATGGAAGGCTCGTATGTGGCGTTCACGTTCGCGGCGCTGCTGCTGTACTCGTGGCTGTACCGGCGCCTGCCCAAACGCCTCGACTACGATTACATCGTCGTGCACGGTGCGGGCCTATCGGGCACGAAGCCCACGCCGCTTCTGGCGGCTCGACTCGACAAGGGGGTCGAGCTGTGGAAGGCGGGCGGCAGCCGCGCGCTTATCGTGGCATCGGGCGGGCAGGGCGCCGACGAGCAGGTTTCGGAGGCTCGGGCCATGCGCGACTACCTGGTGGAAGAGCGCGGCGTGCCGGCCGACGCGGTGATCATGGAGGATCGATCCGCCACCACCATGGAGAACCTGCGCAACTCCAAGGCCATCATGGACGCGCGTTCGGGCGCGAACGCCTACCGCGCCGCCGTGGTCACGAGCGACTACCACGTGTTCCGCACGGCCGAGTACGCCCACAAGATCGGCTTGGCCGCCGACGGCGTGGGCAGCAAGACGGCCCGCTACTACTGGCCCACGGCCTTCATCCGCGAGTACGTGGCCGTGAGCGCTGCACATAAATGGCCGTTCGTGGTTATCTTCGCGTTGTGGCTGGTGCCGGCTGCTTTGGTGCTGTTCCGGCTGTAGCCGAACGCGCGATCGGCGTTCGGGCGGCCGTCTTCGGGCACCGCGCCCGCCGCCGGTGCCCCGGTGGTTTTCAGGCGTCGCGCGCTGCGAGCGTCCGCACGGCGAGCAACGCGCGCCGCACTCGCCACGGCGCGTCGTGTCCGAAACGCCGCAAAACGCCGCGTCTTTGCTGTCCGAATCCTTCTAATACCGTATACTTATGCGCATAATTCGGCGTTGGGGTCATCGACGCCCATGGATCCGATGCGACTAAAGGGGACGCATATGGAAGGTTTCGACCTTATCAGCACGGGCGTGTGGTCCATCATCCCGCCCATCCTTGCGCTGGGGCTGGCGCTCATCACGAAGGAGGTGTACTCCTCGCTCGCCATCGGCGTGTTCACCGGCATGGTCATCTACCAGTTCAGCCTGAACGGCGCCGGGTTCGAGCAGCTGGTCGACTCGTTCACCATGGTGCCGCAGATGATGGCCGAGCAGATAGCCGGCAACGGGGCGCTGCTCTTGTTCCTTGCGTTGTTGGGGGCGCTCGTGGTGGTCATAGCCGGCGCGGGCGGCTCGCGCGCGTACGGCGAGTGGGTTGCCACCCATATCAAGAACGCGAAGATGGCGCAGATCCTCACGGCGGTGCTGGGCATCATCATCTTCGTGGACGACTACTTCAACTGCCTCACGGTGGGCGCGGTCATGCGCCCCGTAACCGATCGCTTCCACATCAGCCACGAGAAGCTGGCGTGGATCATCGACTCCACGGCGGCGCCCATATGCATCATCGCGCCCGTGTCGTCGTGGGCCGTGGCCGTGGGCGGCTATCTGGGCGAAGGCGGCTTCACCACGTTCGTGCAGTCCATCCCGTACAACTTCTACGCGCTGCTCACCATCGTGTTCGTGTTCTTCATGTGCGCCACGAAGAAGGACTTCGGCCCCATGCGCGTGGCCGAGGCCGAGGTGCAGCAACCGGCCGAGCAGCAGCGTCGCATTCCGCCGAAGGAGAGCGCGCTCGAGTCCATGTCCACGGTGGGGCTGGATGCGAGCGAGGCCGACACGCTGCCGCCGTTCAACATGGAGACCGTGGTTGCCGAGCGCGACGAGCTGGACGAGGCCGCTCAGACGGCGGTGGAGGAGTTCAAGGGCATCGCCATCTCCGAGAAGGGCCGCGTGTTCGACCTCATCGTGCCCATCGTGGTGCTCATCATCTTCTCCATTCTGGGCATGCTGTACGCCGGCGGGTTCTTCAAGGGCGTCGACTTCTCCACGGCTGTGGGCGAGAACCCCGTGTTCGGCCTGTGCATCGGCGTGTGCGTGTCGCTGGTGGTGGCCGCCATCATGTTCCTGCCGCGCAAGCTCATGACGCTGTCGGGCTACATGGAGGGCATTTCGGAAGGCGTGCGCTCCATGGTGGGCGCCATCATGATCCTCGTGCTGGCGTGGAGCCTGGGCGGCACCTGCCGCTACCTGCTGGGCACGGGCGAGTTCGTGAGCGGCTTCTTGAACGGCATCGGCGTGGGGCTGGCGCTGCTGCCGGCCGTGATCTTCGTGGTGGCCGCGTTCATCGGCTTCGCCATGGGCACGTCGTGGGGCACCATCGCGCTCATCCTGCCCATCGTGATCGGCGTCTTTCCCGCCGACAACCCGCTGTTCCTGGTGGCCATCGGCGCCACGCTCGGCGGCGCGGTCTACGGCGACCACGTGTCGCCCATATCCGACACCACCATCCTGTCGTCGGCCGGCGCGCAGTGCAACCACCTGCGCCACGTGGCCACGCAGCTGCCCTATGCGTCGGTGGTGGCCGTGGTGTGCCTGGTGGGCTACCTCATAGCCGGTTTCACGGGCAATCCGTGGATATCGCTTGCGGTGGGCATCGTGCTCATGGTGGTCGCCGTGCTGGTGCTGCACAAGTCGAAGTACGGAGCCGCGAAGGCGTAGCGTTCAAAGTGAGCGCGTGCGCCGTGCGGCTCACGCGCTCACGATATGCGGCAGCGGACGGTCGTGCGGCTCGCACGGAACGGCGGCCGTGCGCTGTTCGTCGAATGCCACGCCGACGACGAGCGCGTCGGCTCGCAAGCGCGGCAGCAGGCGGTCGTAGTTGCCGCCGCCGTAACCCAGGCGGTTGCCCGCATCGTCGAACGCCACCAACGGCACGACCACCACGTCCAAATCCGCCGGGTCCACTTCCTCGTAGCCGTGCTCGGCGAGCTCGCCGCAAGGCAGGCAGCGCAACGGGTGATCTAGGAACTCCGCGCGCGCTCCGTCGAAGCGGTCGATCGGCACGGGGTAGAACGCCATGCGGCTTTCGGCGTGCGGCTCGTCGCGCACCATGCAGGGGAAGCAGGGAATCCAGCCGCGGGCGTACACCGTTTCAACAAACGGTTGCAGGTCCACTTCGCTGCGCATGGCGGCGTACACGGCAACGCGCGGCTTCCGCCCTTCTCGCTCCGTCGCAGCGGTGCGATCCAAAGCCTCGGCCGCCAAGGCGGCGACCTTCGCGCATACGTTTCCGCTCTTGCGGGCGCGTGTCTCACCGTCCAGCGCGTCGCGCTGGGCAAGCTTGCTCGCGCGCAGGTTTCTCTTCTCGTCCATGCGGTCAGTATAACATTTTGGCAACGTGGCAGGCGTTCGCTGGCACCGGGTGTTGAAAAGTTATCAACAGTCGATAACTGCAGGTCAAGATTGCGTAGACGTAACCGTTTCGATTCGATTTGCTATGCAAACGGCTCAATGACCTTGCTATAATCATTCTGCTTTCGGTACACTCAAAACGTCCTGGATCGCTCTGCCGCTGCCGGAGCGGAACGGTCGGAAAGGCGCTGTTTCGCAGCGTCTTTTGTGCTATCAGGGACAAAGTAAAGTAACCGACTAATATATATGGAAGCAGCTCATCGGATATTGGCAATGCGAAGCCGGTGCAGCAGCGAGTTAGGAGACAACGTGCAATTCAAGGCATCGACGGACTATGGCATGCGCGCCATCTTGTACCTGGCCGCACAAGGTACCACGTGCTCCTCGAAAGACATTGCGCAGGACATGTCCATACCGCGGGACTATCTCATACAGCTGGCCCAGTTGCTGCGCAACGCCGGCCTCATCGAGGCGCGGCCGGGCAAGCACGGCGGCTACCGGTTGGCCAAGGAGCCGTCCGACATCACCGTGCTGCAGATCATGTCGGCGCTCGAAGAGGATGCGAAGGCGTCCACCCGAGCCAAGCGCTCTTCGCGCAAAGGCGGCGCCATGGTGCAGGGCGTCAAGCAAACCTACCAGCTCATCGAAGAGAGCTTCGACGCGTACCTGGACAGTCTGACCATCGAGATGCTGCTCGAAAGCGTGAAGAACGGCGACAACCGCCGCACGTTCTTGGCCGAGCGCCTCGAAGACGAGGGCAAGCGCCTCGCTCAGACCGCTTAGCCAACGGAAGCGCGCACGGTCGGCGAAGGGCGGAGCCCGCCCAACTTCAGCCGCAGCGCGCCTCTGACGCTACCCTATGCCCATCAGCTGCATGATCAGCAATGCGGCCGTGAGCACCGTGACGATACCCACGGTCAACCATATGATCACCCGCGAGACCGGCCGCGAGCGATACTTCCCCATGACGCGCTTGTCGGCCGAGATGATGGCCATGAACACCAGCAACACGGGCAGGATGAGGCCGTTCACGAACTGCGCGGTGAGCATGACCCCCATGAGGTCGATTCCCGGAACGAGCACCACGATCGCCGAGAACGCGATGACGAACGTGAAGATGCTCTTGAACAGCGGCGCTTCCTTCCATTTGAACGACACGCCCGCTTCCCAGCCGAACGCCTCGCAAATCACGAACGACGTGGTGAGCGGCAGCACGCACGCCGCCAGAAACGAAGCCGCGATGAGCCCGATGGCGAACAGCGCCTCGGCGTAATGTCCCGCGAACGGCGCGAGGGCCTTGGCGGCGTCGGCGGCCGATTCGATCTCGATGCCCTGCGGGAACAGCACCGCGCCGGTGGTCACGATGATGAACCACGCCACGAGGCACGCGGCGATGGTGCCTGCCACCACATCCACCTTCTGCGAGAAGAAGTCCTTCACGCTCACGCCCTTCTCCACCACGTTGCTCTGGTTGAAGAACATCATCCACGGGGCGATGGTCGTGCCTATCATGGCTATGACGAGCGACACGAAGCTCTGGTCCTGCACGATGTGCGGCACCACGGTGCTGGTGAGGGCCTCGTCCCAGTTCGGATTGGCCATGAACGCGGCCACGATGTACGTGACGAACACGAGCGACAGGATAAGGAACACCTTCTCCACGCGCTTGTAGCTGCCGCCCACCACCAAAAGCCATACGGCGACGGCGGCCACGGGCACGGCCAGGTACTTCGACACGCCGAACATCTCCATGCCGCTGGCGATGCCGGCGAATTCCGAGAACGTGGTGGCCACGTTGCCCACGAGCAGGGCCAGCATGGCCAGCGCGGTGAGTCGGATGCCGAACCGCTCGCGGATGAGCGCGGCGAAGCCCTTGCCCGTGACGGCGCCCATGCGCGCGGCCGTCATCTGCACCACGATGAGCAGCACGCACATGATGGGGATGACCCAGAGCGTGGCGAAGCCGAACTTCGCTCCCACGGTGGAGTACGTGGATATGCCGCCGGCGTCGTTGCCGGCCATGGCCGTGACGATGCCGGGTCCGAGCGCCGCCAGCAGAAGCCAGAGCTTGCTCGGCTTCTTCGGCTGCTCGATCGGCTCCGCCTGGTCGTTGACCACGGCGATGCCGGTTTCGGCCTCGGAGCCTATCTGGCCGGTTTTGAAGCTGCCCCACTCGCGTCCGCCGCGCTTTCCGGCCCCGGTCTTGCGCGCGTCGGTGTTCTTCACCATCATGGCGCTACCTTCCGGTGTAGCCGATAACTTGCAGCAGCACCAGCGTGTACAGGCCCAGGAACAACAGCGAGGCCAGCACGATGCCCACCACCTTGAGGGCGGTGGCCTTCGTCTTGTCGCCGCTCACATCCTCCTCGATGGCGTCCCATGCGTCGTCCACCGTGACGATGCCCAGCAGCATGTTGTGCTCGTCCACCACCGGCATGGCGGGCAGCTCGTATTTGAAGATGTCCGCCGCCACGTCCTCCTCGGTCTCGTCGGGCGTTGCGGAGATCACGTCCTCGTACATGACGTCGCCCACGGGCTTCGCGTCGTCGGTGAGCACGAGGGTGCGCAGGCTCAGCACGCCTTCGAACTCGTCGTACTCGTTGAGCACGTACACGTAGTGCACGGTGGGATGGTCTTCGGGCAGCTCGCGCAGCACTTCGATGGTCTGGCCCACGGTGTCGGTGGCGTGCACGGCCACGAACTGCGTGGTCATCATGCCGCCGGCCGTGCCGTCCTTGTAGCCCAAAAGGCGGCGGATTTCGGTGGCGTCCTCAACGCCCATCAGGCGCAGCAGCGTCTCGGCCTTCTCGTAGGACAAATCGCGCACGATGTCGGCCGCGTCGTCCGGGTCCATGTTGCCCAAGAGGCCGGCGGCGCGGGCGTCGTCCAAGTCCTCGATAAAGTCGGCCTGGTACTCGTCTTCCATCTCGGAGATGGCCTCGGTGGCCTGCGTTTCGTCCAGGTGCTGGAACACGTTGGCGCGCTGCTGCGGGTCCAGCTGCTCCAAGATGTCCGCCACGTCGGCGGGGTGCAGCTCGTCCAGGCGCTTGTGCGTCACGGACAGCTGCACTTCGGACAGGTCGCGGTCGAGCAGGTCCATGTAGTTCCAGGCGATGATCTGCTCGTCGATCTTCTTGCCGAACACCTTCGCCACGGTCACCACGGCGCGCTCGAGCCACGGGGCCAAGCCGCGCAGGATGCCGCGCGTGCCCACTTCGGCGCCCAGCAGGCGCAGCTGCGTGCCCGATATGGACAGTTTCAAGTCGTTCACGCGCACGACCTTGAGGCCCTGCGTGTCCACGATCTGGCGGTTCAGCAGGTCGCGCGCGAGCAGCACCTCGTCGGGCTGCAGGTAGCTGAAGCGGATGTCGTGGGCTTCCACGGTGAGCGTGATGCCCTCGTCGTCGAACTCGTCGACGTATTTGCGCCACGAGATCATGAAGGGGACTTTGCCCGGCCCTTGGAAGGCCAGGCTCGTGATGCGCGGAAACACCTCGCCGGTGGAGATGGCCAGATCGGAGATCGTGCCGATCTTCTCGCCGGACGCGTCGACGACGGGTTTCCCCATTATTTGAGAGAGATAGAGCATGTGAGTTCCCTTACGTGTTTGCTCGCAGGCAGTCGTCCTTCGACTGCCGACGTAAGGGAATCGAAGGAGGACTACTTACTGTGAGGTTTCGATTTTCGAACCTTCAACAAAGTCCCTTTCGTTCGACCAATAAAAAAACCGCACGTGCTGCTGCCAGTCGTTGCGGAATGAAAGTGCTGAAATGGTGCGCCGTGAGGGATTCGAACCCCCGACGTACTGATTCGTAGTCAGTCCCTCTATCCAGCTGAGGTAACGGCGCACGTCGAAACAGCAAAAGTTATTATGCCGGTAATGTCGGGCGCTGTCAACGACTATTTTCAGGAAGTTGCTAAATCACAAACCGCTTGCGTGGGGGCGGACGCCGAAAGCGAGCGGGGTCGGGGATCGATGTTGGCAAGGGAGGTGGAAAACGCGCTCCGGACGGGGCGCTTCGGCTGGCGCCGCGCGGGATCCTTCGACGCCGAGCCGGCTGCACGCGACGGAAGCCGTTGAACGAAGGCGGCCCCGCGTCGAGCGAGACGCGGGGCCGCGGGCTTGGGGTGCGGAGGACTCGGGCAGCTACTTGGCTTCCGGCCAGTCCTCGATGATCTTGGCGGACTCCTTGTTGCCCACGTCGATGACGTCGATCTCGTCGGGCGTCTCGATGACCTCCAGGACCTCTTCGTTGCTGGGGATGACGATCTTTTCCTCGGAGATATTCTCGTCGGACGGCTTCTTGTCTGGCATGGTTGGCTCCAATCACTCGAACGAACGGATACGTGCATCCAAGGTACGCCGTGCGCTTTGCACGGGCAGCGCGCACGGCGTATCGTTCACGATTGCGTAGCGATTGCGTTGAGGGGGCGTTGCCGCCGAGTGCGCCCCTTCCGCTAGCGGGCGTACACGGTGCGTTTGCGGGTGACCAGGCGGTCGACGAACGCGGTGGCGGGCGCGCGTAGGATATCGCAGGGCGGCGCGAACTGCACGGCGCGGCCGGCCTCCATGACCAGCACCTTGTCGCCTAGGTCGAGAGCCTCGTCGATGTCGTGCGTCACGAACAGGACGGTGATGCCCGTTTGCTGGTGAATGCGCTTGATCTCGTCTTGCAGGCTGGCGCGGGTGATGGCGTCCACGGCGCTGAACGGCTCATCGGCGAGCAGCACGTCGGGGCTGGCTGCCAACGCGCGGGCGATGCCGACGCGCTGCGCCTGGCCGCCCGACAGCTCGGCGGGGTAGCGGTCCATGATGTCGCGCGGCAGCTCGATGATGTCCATCCACTTCGCCACGGCCGCCTCGGTTCGATCCTTGTCTCCGCTGTTCAGCAGCGTGGGCACGTACGCGATGTTCTGCTCGACGGTGAGGTGGGGGAACAGCACGCTGCCCTGGATGGCGTAGCCGATGTTGCGGCGCAGCTCGATGGGGTCGGCGCTCGACGTGGCTTGACCGTGCACGAGCACCCGGCCTTCGTCGGGCATCACGAGGGCGTTCACCGTTTTCAGCAGCGTGGTCTTGCCGCAGCCGGAGCTGCCGATAATGGCGACGAACGCGCCGTCGTCGATGCGCAGGTCCACGTCGTCCACGGCGATCGCATCGCCGAAGCGCTTGGTCACATGCTCGAACACCACCGCAGCCTGTTTGTCATCCTGAGCCCAGGCGGCAGATCGTCCGGCTTTGTCATTCCGAACG
Organism: Gordonibacter massiliensis (ex Traore et al. 2017); assembly: GCF_019731765.1. Taxonomy (NCBI): domain Bacteria; kingdom Bacillati; phylum Actinomycetota; class Coriobacteriia; order Eggerthellales; family Eggerthellaceae; genus Gordonibacter; species Gordonibacter massiliensis (ex Traore et al. 2017). Next base: position 374,602 of record NZ_JAASIO010000001.1, read on the forward strand.
CGGGCGGCAGATCGCTCCCCTTTGTCATCCTGAGCGGAGGCGACGGAGTCGCCGGAGTCGAAGGAGTCGCCGGAGTCGAAGGATCCCGTGGGGCGCATGTGCGCGGACGAGTTTTCCATGCTATATCAGCCCCTTCTCGGCAAGGAACGCGTCGGCCACTGTTTTCGGCTCCTGGCCCTGCGTCTCCACGGCGTTGTTCATGCGCGCCATGTCGGCATCGGAGATGGTGCCTTGCAGCTTCAGCAGCTCGTCGCGCAGCTCGGGATGCTTCTCCAGCGTGTCCATCCGCACGACGTTGCAACACAGATACGACGGATAGAAGCCCTTGTCGTCTTCCAGCACCACCAATCGGTCGTCGGCCACCTGCCCGTCGGTGGTGGACACCACGATCGCGTTCACCTGCCCCTCGAACAGCGCCTGGTACTTCAGGCTTATGTCCATGTCGCGCGTGGCGGCGAAACTCATGCCGTAGGCTTGCTGCAGGCCGGGGTATCCGTCTTGGCGGTCGAAGAAGTCGGGCTCGGCGCCCAAGGTCAGCTCGCCGGCCGCCCGCGCAAGGTCGGAATACGTGCGCAGGTCGAACCGGTCGGCCACGTCTTTGCTCACCGCCAGGCCGTACGTGTTGTTGAAGCCGTACGCGCCCACCCAGGTCAACCCCAGCTGCGATTCGTACTCCTGCTGCATGGCGTCGAACAGAGACTCGTCGTAGGTGTCTTCGTGCTTGAGCACGGCGTTCCAACCGGTGCCCGTGTACTCGGGATACAGGTCGAAATCGCCTCGCTCCATGCCGGGTTCGATGTTCGACGTGCCTCCGCCCACCCCTTGCGTGAGCTCCACGTTCAGGTCGGTGTCATGCTCGATGAGCGTGTTGAGCATCTCGCCGAGGATGTACTGCTCGGTCATGGGTTTCGTAGCGATGTGCACGGTGTCGCCGCCCGAGCCTCCGCGGTTGGCGAAGGCGAAGGCGCCTCCTACCACTATCGCCAAAGCGGCGACGAGGGCGATCACGGTGACGCCCCGCCGTCGCGGGGTGAGGGCGGCTGCGATCGCGCGACGGGACTCGGCCGCATCGGCGTTCTGGAATTCCGGCATGCGCCCCGCTTCGCCGTCGTCGAGCAGCACGTCTGCGGCGTCGAGGGCCGTGTCGGAGACGGAGGCGCCCGCGCTGTCATCGTTGCGGCCCGGGGTTCCGGCCGTAGCGCCGAGCGTCGCGTGCTGCGGGCGCAGGATCCCGCCGAACGCCGTGCGGGCGCGCGAACGGCGCGGCTTCGGCTCCACATACCTCCGTGTAGCCTTCTCGGCAACGCCCAGCAGCAGGTCGACCGCTATGGCCAGCGCCGCGATGAGCACGCTGCCCGCCAACGTCATGGCGAGGTTGTTCGTGGTGATGCCGCGGTAGATGGCCACGCCCAGCCCGCCCGCGCCGATGAACGACGCGATGCCGGCCAGCGCGATGGTCATGGTTGCCATGCTGCGGATGCCGTTCATGATAACGGGCGCGGCCAGCGGCAGCTCTATGCGGTAGAGCAGCTGCCGGTCGGTGGATCCCATGCCGCGCGCCGCTTCGACGATGGCGGGCTCGATGGTGGTGAGGCCGGTGTAGGTGTTGCGCACCATGGGCAGCAGCGCGTACACGGTCAGCGCCACCACGGCCGTGAGGTCGCCGATGCCCGTTACGGGAATAAGGAAGCCGAACAGCGCGATGGACGGGATGGTGTACACGAAGTTCACCAGCGCCAGCACCGGCTTCGCCCCGCGCCGCCATTGCGCGATGGCGATGCCCAGCGTCAAGCCGATGAGCGCGGCCAGCACGATGGATACGAGCGATATGCCTATATGCTGCAACAGCAGGTCGAAAAACCAGTCGCGACGTTCGACGAGCAGGGAAAACATGGTGGATATCACGCGCGCCTCGCTTTCTCGCAGGTCGAAGGTGGAGGGGGAGCACGCCGGGGACGCACGCCCGATGCTAGCGCATTTCAAGCAAGGGCTTGTTCGAACGGCATACTCGAAGACGAACCGTCATCGATCGGTGAAGTGCGCACCGTGGTCGAAAACGCGCTCGGTGGAAACTGATCAGCGGTTATGCTCTTAAGATGTCGGGATTCCCTCTGTTATTCGCCTAAAAGTACTGTTGCGAGGTGCTACGAGGCTTTATCATACTAAAGCACGAACGGACGACTATCCGATTTCCCAGCCAATCGCCCAGCGCCGCAACCGGCTCCTGCCGGCTGTTCGGCGATGCGCGAGGGAAGCCGACGGCCGTCCATGACGCAGGGAGGTTTGCATGCACGACGAAGAAAAGAAGATCGCTCTCTACGAGAATTTCAAAACCATCAACTCCATCGATCCCACCTACTATGAACAGTACGACGTGAAGCGAGGCTTGCGCAACGCGGACGGCACCGGCGTGGTGGCCGGCTTGACGAACATCGCGAACGTGCACGGCTACATCGTGTCGGACAACGAGAAGATCGCCGACGAGGGGCATCTGCGCTATCGCGGCTACGACATCTACGATCTTTTGGGCGACCAGTCGGCCGAGCACCGCTTCAACTTCGAAGAAGTGGCCTATCTGCTGCTCATGGGCGATTTGCCCACGCGCGAGCAGCTCGATCGCTTCATCAGCGTGCTCGATTCCGAGCGCGAGCTGCCCGACGGCTTTACCGCGTCCATGATCATGCGCGACACGCCGCCCGACATCATGAACGTGCTGGCCCGCACCATCCTGTTGCTGTACGCCTACGATCCCGACGCCGAGGATCGCTCGGCCCACCACGAGATACACACCGCCATCTCGCTCATCTCGCGCCTGCCGCGCATCATGGTGCTCACGTACTACGCCAAGCGCGCCCGCTACAACAACGAGTCCATGATCATGCACCGCTTCATTCCCGGCCAGTCCACGGCCGAGACCATCCTGTCCATGCTGCGCCCCGACCGCCAGTTCACGCCGGACGAGGCGCGCATGCTCGACGTCATGCTGTGTTTGCACGCGGAGCACGGCGGCGGCAACAACTCCACGTTCACCACACGCGTGCTGACCTCGTCGGACACCGACCCGTACTCCACGTACGCCGGTGCCATCGGCTCGCTCAAGGGTTGGAAGCACGGCGGCGCGAACCATCAGGTGCTGGCCATGCAGCAGGAGATCAAGGAGAACGTGGCCGACTGGTCCGACGAGGGTCAGGTGGCCGATTACCTGGCGAAGATCGTGCGCAAGGAGGCCTTCGACAACACGGGCCTGGTGTACGGCATGGGCCATGCGGTGTACACGAAGTCCGACCCGCGCGCCATCATCTGCAAGCAGTTCGCCCAGAACCTGGCCGCCGGCACGGAGTACGAAGCCGAGTTCAACCTGCTCAAAACCGTGGAGCGCCTTGCGCCGGAAGTCATTTTGCGCGAGAAGGGCACGAGCAAGGACATGTGCGCGAACATCGACATGTACTCCGGCTTCGTGTACTCCATGATGGGCATTCCCGAGGACCTGTTCACACCGTTGTTCGCATGCGCCCGCATGTCCGGCTGGGCCGCCCACCGCTTCGAGGAGATCGTCTCCGGCAAGCGCATCATCCGCCCCGCCTACAAGTCCACCCGCAGCGGCAAACGCGACTACGTGCCCATGGACGAGCGGTAAGGAGCGCCGCCTCGAAGCGCGCGTGCGTTGCCATGGGCAAACGGCGCGGCGGCAACTTTGCGGTTATCGGGGGAACGCGCTGCGGCGAGCGGCGATAGTGGTGCCGAAGGCGTTCCGAATCGAAGATGTTTACCGAAGGCGAGCACGGGCGAAATGCCCGTGCTCGCTTGCTTCCTCCGCGTTTTCGGGCGCTTTACCGGCTTTCCACCCCGCGTGCAACACCAAAGAACGGGCAACCGGTCACTCTCGATGCAAGTCCGCTTCGCGAAGAGGCGAGGCCATTGAAAGTTTGGGAGCACTTCTCGTTGCTGCGCTTTCGGGAGTCGTTCGTCTACGTGTTTTGAAACGTCCAGCCTGTACGCATCGCGAATATGCTTCTCAGAAGTCATTTCTGCTGCAAAATGACGGTTGTGCATGATCATGTTCGAGAATAAATGAAAACGGAAATACTCCCACCTGGTCTTTTTATTTAATTACTCTATTACTAATATATAAAAGCTCTCAAAAAATCGTTCACAAACGCCCTTTTGAAGCACATATGGAAGAATACGACGAATTTGTCTCTGCATGCGAACGGAATAAACAGGGAACGAGGGGGGAAGGACTCGAATTCTGGCGGAGGCGGTAGGATTTGAACCCACGAAGCCTTGCGGCTTAACAGTTTTCAAGGGTGCTGGGAAAACCTCTTAAGCTGTTATAATACCAGATCAAACGCCTGTATAAGGTTCGAGCCATGTGCCAATCTGTGCCATATCCGTCTCCTCGGCGATCAGCTCGGCCAGGCGATCGGCTATGAGGATGTTCCCGCGTCGCGTCGCGCTCTGGTAGCTGCGCCCCCTGGTGGTGCCGTCGGAGTGCCCCATGGCCCGCTGGACCAGGGAGTCGGGCGATCCCGCTTCGCCGTGCATGGTCGACCACGATTTGCGCAGCTTTCCCGGGCGCACGTACTCGACCCCGTTGTCCGCGCACCATCGCCTGTAGCTGTTCGTGAAGCTCACGGGGGAGACGTAGTGGCGCGCCTCCCACGGCGATCCCGGCTCGTGTTCCACGCGGCAGTTGGAATACAGCGGCCCCTCGCCCTCCGCGAGCTCGAGGAGGCGCTCGGCGAACGGCCACCCTATCACCGACTTCCGTTCCGAGAAGCCGTTCTTCGTGCCTTTCAGCTCTCGGCCGTTGCGCGTGGAGACGAGGGCCTTTTCCACCACCGCTTCGGCGTAGACCCTGCCTTTGTGCTCGAGCCTCAACACGTCCTCCTTCAGCAGCGCGATGCCCTCCTCGGGGCGCAGGCCCCCGCCGGCCTCGGCGAGCAGCACGGCCTCGTGCTTGAGGCCCCTGATCCTCTCCATCCATTCGACGACCTCGGAGGCGTCGAGGATCCTCCGTTCGACTTCGGGCAGGCGGTCGAGCCTGATGTAACGATCCACGGGGTTGTCCGTGCGGATCTTCTCGCGGATCGCGAGGTTGCACACCTTCTTCCACAGCTGGTAGGCCGATCGCTGCACCCAGGGGGAGTCTATCTTCCTGAGCACGTCCTCGGCCCGGCTATACGTCGTGGAGGCGACGCGATCGCGCCCGATGCGCGGCTTTAGCTCGCGCGCCCATACGCGCTGGTGGTTCTCCACCGTCTTGGTGGCGAGCTCGTCTTTCGCGAAGGACGGCTCCACCTTCGCCGCCCAGAACTCGTCGTACGTCGTGGTCTCATCGCAGCCGAGGGCGTTGATCTTCTTAACGGCAAGGAACAGCTCGGCGTCGTCCCGGGTTCCGTTGACGATCCTCGACGGCCTGTTGCGCTTGCCGTCGCCTTTGCGCCCGGCTTCCCACCACACGCGGTACTTGCCTTTGGAGACGTACTGGATCGTGCCGAAGTTCGAGCGCGACATGGTGTACAATCACCTTGCCTTTCCTGTATGGGATTGGTATTAGTCGAAGCTCCGCGCTAGGGTTGCCGCCCTGTGATGCGCGGGGCTTTTTTGCCTAAAAGATGTTCGGAACGATGTAGACCTCGAATGAATCGTGTTCAGGTACGGGGCTTCCGAATGGGTCGATCTCAAATGACGCGGTTGTCCCTCCCGCAACCGCATCAAACATCAAGTTATTGTTGAATCCGCCAACGATCTGGCCTCCGTTGAAGAGGACGACGGTCGGGGTAACTCCCTTGTCCATCGGCTTGTCAGAGGGGTTTGTGAATTCCCCTGCCCAATTAGTATCTCCGTCAGAAGTCGGGTTCTCAACGGCTCCGCTTACTGAGAAATCGGTAACCCGATACATTTCGTCGTACGACGCTGGTTCTTGCTGCCCCGTTCCAAGCTCAATGATGACATCTGCGGGTTCTGACGAGAGCATGTCCGTTCTTCCGACAACGGGCATGACATCGCCTGGTCCTACGAACGTCGCATAAGCCGTCTCCGATGCGATAACGCTTCCGTTGGCATCCTTGACGGTGATCTTGATGGTTTGATTTACCGTCATGTTGCTCTTGTCGGTGTTTGCCAGAATCAACGCGTAGTTAACCCACATCTGGCTTTCGTCGTACTCGTTTTTGGACAAGGACCATCCGCTTTCTGAAATAATGGTTTCCGCTTTTTCAGGTGCTTCTTCAGCAACGGGCGTTGCGCTGTCGATTGGGTCATTTGTTTTCGGTTCTATGGTGTTCGGCTCCCCCGAAGAGCATCCGGCGAGGGTCGCCGCAAGGGCGGCTCCGCAGCCTATCGCTGCCGCCTTTTTCATGAATCCGTTCATGTCTACTCCATCTCCTCCTTGGCTTGGAACCATACTACCTTCCCGCCGAACGTGACCGTGTGGTCATCGTCCGACGTGATAACTATGTCCTTGTGCTCCGGGTTGTGGCTGTCCGGCGAGAGCACGAGCGTGTTGGGCGTGCGGTACATGCGCCTCATGACCGCGTCGCTCCCGTCGATGGTCACGACCGCCACGGATCCGTTCTGCGGCTCCTTGTTCGGCGATATGACGATGATGCAGCCCTCCGGGTACACTTTGTCCATGCAGTCGCCCTCGGACTCGCATGCGTACGAGTCGGGGTCGGCCTCGAGCAGGAAGCGAGGGACCATGACGGTCTTTCCTAGCTCGTCCAGGTTCTCTGGCTCGGTTGCCTTTCCGGCGTGGACGCGGCCGCGAAGTGGGACGGCCACCATGTCGGCACCGGCGACAGGGAGGGCGCCTTCAGGAACCAACCCGTGTTCTTTAGCAGCAAGGCCGACTTTATCCGACAAGATGTCGTCTTCTTCGAGACCGAAGTACTCGCAGATTCTGTTGATAGAGCTTTTTCTCGGCCACGATCCTTGACGCCATCTGGTAACTGCAGATGGGGCGACGTCGGCGATGCGAGCCAAACAGTCTTGATTGATGTCATATTTGACTAGCAGGGCGTCGATATTCTCAGGGATGCCCATGGTACTCTCCTATCGATTCCGATAAACCGTATTGTACTACCATTAAATGCAATTTTGATAAAATACTATTTGCGTTTAACAGAAAAGTGGGATATGATACCGGAAACGATAGGAGGTGACACAAGGTGATTTCTAAAGACAAATTCGTTGCAGCACGAAAGGCTTCTGGTCTTTCTCTTGAATCCGCAGCTGAAAAGGCGGAAATGTCAAAGCAGGGATATGTAAATAGGGAGAAGCGCCCGGAGCAATTCCGCCTCTGTGAGCTGGCAAAAGTGTACGAGGCTCTGTCTGATACTGCGAAACCGATTCTAAAGGACGCTGTATCGGATATTTTTTTGCCCTAATTATTCTGTTAAACAGAATTTGCACCTTCAAAACCGAATACCCGGAAACGCGGCTGCTGGAAAGGAGCCGCCACGCCTCCGGGTATTCGACCTGGTGCACCGCACCTTGACAATTCCATACCCGCCGACCGCAGAGCCATCATCCGGCCATGACGCGCGAGGCGTGGCGCATTCGAAAACGAGGAGAAAGGAGGCCATGGTGCCAGTCTACATGAACGTACCCGAACTCGCGTCTCAGCTCGGAACCAAGCCCGAGACACTGCGCGAGTACGCGTGCAGGTCGGACGACCCGCTGCCGATCCACTACATACGCGGGAAGGAGCGGAGCGGGTTCGTGATCGTCGCCGAGCTGAACGAGTGGCTTGAGCGGAACACGTGCCTTCATCTGGAAAGGAAGGACTATGCCTGAGAAAAGGAAAGCGCGCCCAGCCGTGGAAAGCAAGCGCGCATCCGTCAAGAAAGACGGCTACATGATACCACGAATCGAATGGGAGCGGGGATGCGGGATCCTCCCGCTCGCGTTCGCCCTCGCGACGGCGGCCTACGCGGCATGGGAGGTGCTTGTATGAACGCCCGCCTGCAAGCGGAGCGCGTCTGCTGCTGGATCAAGGAAAACCCCAGGGCGCTCAACGTGCTCATGAGGATCGCCCACGACTACGTGGATGCAGGCAGGCCGCGCCTCACGAGGAGCCGGGCCTACAGCATGGCCGAGGACCGGGGCATCGCGATAACCGACCGCGACGGGAGCCCCGACGAGGACGTGGCGCGCAACCACAACTTCTGGCCGTGCCTCACGCGCTACATGGTGATGCTCCGCCCGCGCCTGGCGCGCACCCTTCACTTCCGCGAGAGCGCGTTCGACGAGATCGACCTGCAGGAGGTTTGGCGCAACAACGTCAACGCGGGGACGGTGTTCTTCGCGTCCGACCGCAAGGAGGCCCAGCGCCTCGTGGAGATCGGGGACGTGACGGCCCTATGAAGCAGGTATTCACCATCCCCGGCCGCCTGGACGGCCTGAACGAGTACACGGCGTCCTGCCGCTCCCATGCCCAAGTTGGGGCGAGGGTCAAGCGTCGCAACCAGGAGGCGGTCTGCTGGGCGATCAAGGCCGCGCGTCTCAAGCCCATGGAAACGCCCGTGAACGTCAGGATCACCTGGTTCGAGAAGCCGAAGCGCAAGGGGGCGATGATGCGCGACCGCGACAACATCCAGTTCGCGGTCAAGTTCATTCTCGATGCCCTCGTGGAGATGGGCATCATCCCCGACGACGGCTTCAACGACATCGGGGACGTCAACCACAAATGCTACCGGGCATCGGACGAAGCCCGAATAGTAGTCGAATTGGAGGAAATATGCTGACGAAGATGAGCTACGGGGAGGTTCCAGGGTATCTGCGCCGCAGCAACCCGAACAAGAGCTTCGCCGCTAAAACCATCGAAGAGTTCCTGGAGCTGAACTGCGACGCCGCAGAGGTGACCGGTTGGCCGCTAAAAAGCCAGACCGTGCAAACGAAGGCCGCCCACCTCAAAGCGGCCGTGAAGGAGCGAAACTGCGGGCGCACCGTGAGCGTGTCGAGCAGCGGCGATAGCGTCTACCTGATCAGGGCCAGGTGATCGCATGGGCGAACCTATCAAGGTGGAAGCGGAGGTCATCGAGCCGGTGAACCTCGCGAAGGCGCCGGAGCCCGTCATCACGTACACGCTGCCGGCCGTCAAGGTCGGAAACATGAAGGAGATCGACGGTTTCGTGGCGAACGTCGAGAGGTTCTTCTCGTCGGTCGAGATCGACCCCGACGACAAGAAGCAGGTCAAGGAACTCGCCGACGTGGCGTCGGACGTTAAGAAGGCGGCCGACGGCATCAACTCAAAGCGCATAGCGATGGGCAAGGAGATAAAGGCCGCGACGGCGGAGTCGACCGACGCGCTGAACGGCCTGCGCGACCGCCTGATGGCGGTGTACGACGACATGCGCGCGAAGGTGGGCGAGGCCGAGGAGCGCCAGAGGCAGGCGCGCATCAGCCTCCTGGAACAGGAGTACGAGGCGGTGGCGCCCGACCTGATGGAGCTTATACCGCTCGATTCCTTCATCAAGAAGGAATCGAAGCTCGTGAGCCGCGACAAGCGTTTCACCGGAAACAAGGCGTGCGACCTGCTCGACGACCTCATAGCCGACGCGGTTCACGACCGGGCGCGCCTCCGCGAGGGAGACATCGAGTTCTCCACCGAGGCAGACATGGTGTATTGCAAGACGCTAGATTTGCGAAAGGCGCTCGACGAGAACGACCGCCTGAAGCGCGAGAAGGCGGAGAGGGAGAAGCACAAGCAGGCCGCCACCAAGCTGGAAGCCGCCGTGGGAAGGGCGCACGATGCCGTCTCGGTGCCGACCTCGTCCGAACCCGTCCCGACGCCCGAACCGGCGAAGAAGGGGCCGGAGAAGCCGTCTGATCCGCCCAAGCGGTACCTGTTCCGTCTGGAGTTCGAGGCCGACGACGCCGACTGCGCCAAGGTGCGCGACTTCATGCGCACGCTACCGGGCCTGCAGGGCAAGCTCTTCAAGAAGGTTCAGGAGGTGGCGTCATGAGCGGCGAGCTTTCGACGCTCGGGAACGTCGTCGCCGTCGACCAGATCAAGGGACGGGTCAACGCCATCCAGCACTGCATGCGCGACGTCATGAAGGAGGGCACCCACTACGGGAAGATCAAGGGTTGCCGGGACGAGAACGTGCTTCTGAAGCCGGGCGCGGAGATGCTGCGCGTCATGTTCCAGTTCGGAACGCGCTTCGACGTCGACGTCAAGGACCTCGGCGACGGCCACCGGGAGTACGTGACCACGTGCCACGTCACCAACCCCGACGGCACGACGTGCTGCGACGGCATGGGCTCGTGCTCCACGATGGAGAGCAAGTACCGCTACCGCACGGGCCCGGTGGAGTACACCGGGCAGCCGGTGCCACGCGAGTACTGGGACGGGCGCGACCAGAAGGTGCTCGGCGGCAAGGGGCACGTTGCGAAGAAGAACCCCGACACGGGGCTGTGGGAGATCGCGGTGCAGGGGTCGAAGGTCGAGAACCCCGACATCGCCGACGTGTACAACACCGTCCTCAAGATGTCGAAGAAGCGCGCTTTCGTGGACGGCATGCTGGCCGCCACGGGGGCGTCCGACATGTTCGTCCAGGACCTCGACGACGAGCTGGAGCAGACGGCTCCGACGCCGGACGAGACGCAGCCGCCCGACCCCATGGACATGTACCGCGACGCGCTCACGCGGGCCAAGAACGAGCGCGGGATACCGGTCGAGGACGCGATGGCGGAGGTCGACAGGCGCATCGGCAAGGACCGCAGCGAGTACGACCGCGCCGACATAGTGGAGGCGTGCGGCATCGTCGACGCCATGGCCGCGAGCGCCGAAACGCTCGACGAAGACATACCGTTCTAGGGGCCGCCATGAGGTACTTCGACCATTCGACCGACGCGGCCACCGACACCGGCATCATGCAGTTGCGGCTGGAATGCGGCGGAGCCGCCGTAGATGCCTACTGGTACCTCGTCGAGCAGATGCACAGAGACGAGCGCGATGTATGCGTCGGCAATGCACGTGCAATGCGCGTGCATTGCCACACGCTTTGCTGCACCGAAAACGACCTCGAAACATGGGTTGGCGCCATGGTTTCCGCCGGCCTTTTCGAGGCTGGCGAAACCGACGGGACGATCCGGTCAAAGCGCGCCATGGGAAACATAGAGGCGTATCAGGATAAGCGAAGAAAAGCCACGTCAGCAGCCGAATCCAGATGGAAAAATGCGGACGCAAAGCAACCGCATAAGCGTCAGCATAGCAAACGCAATGCGGACGCAATGCCAACAAAACAAAACAAAACAAAGGTTAGTAGTGCTTTAGCAAGCACTACTAAACCTAGCGCGTCCGGCGACGCGGCTGCGGCCGATGCCGCGCCGCCTGCCGCGGAACCGATGTGCCCCATGTGCGGGGTCAGGGTTTGGCGCAACACGCAAACCGGACGGTATGACTGTAACAACTGCCTCGACTCGTTCGACGCCGACGCGGTTGCGTGGAGATAGGGGGATTCGATGAAGACCAACGACGAGCACCGGGCCGACCTCATGGCCGACCCGGACGACAGGCGCCACGGCACGGCCAGGGGCGCGGGACTGATGTGCCCGTGCCCGGCGTGCTCGGAGAAGCGCGCCGAGATCAACGCCGAGCGGCGCGAGCGCGACCGTAAGAAGCGGGCCGCGAAAGTCAAGGCGAGCTACCAGAGGCCGCCCCGGAAGCGGCACCGGAAGCCGTCCAAGGACGTCTGCACGGTCGACGCGATCCTGCTGCCGATGATGGGCAAGCCGTCCGTCGATAACGAGGCGCGCGTGTGCTGCATCTGCGGCGCTCCGGCGACGGACAGGCACCACATCGTCAGGCGCGGGGCAGGGAAGCTCGTCAGGGACGGCCGCGAGGTAGCCAAGCCAACGATCAGGCTGTGCGGCGACGGCAACGCGGGCGGGTGCCACGGCAAGGCGCACGCCGGGATGCTTCACTTCCGCTGGGTCGGCACCGAGCAAACCGACAGGAGGACGGGAAACGTCCTGGTAGGCGGGCACTGGGAGTTCCTGGAAACCGACGAGCCCACGAAGTACCAGACGGCGCTCGAAACGGACGGATGGAGGCCGCTATGCTGACGTGCTCCGTGCCGCTGTGCGAGAGGTGCGCGAACTACGATTGGGAGCGCACGGGAGAGATCAAGGCGGTTTTCAAGGCGTCGGTCATCGAGGAGCCGAAGAGCATCTGGTGCAAGGCGTCCGACCGACCGGAGGACATTCGCTGGAACCGTTGCGAGCTGTTCGAGGCCCTGCGATGACACCGCACGAGCGCAACCCCATCTTGCACGCTCCGGCCGAGTACGCGGACTACGTGACGTGCCGAACGTGCGCCAAGTGCGATCTGTACGAGGTGTCGCTCTCGTGCCCCTGCTGCGGGGCCGACGTCTACGGAGACGTCGGCATGTGCGGCGAGTGCGGCGATCCGGTAGACGTCGACGATCAGAGGACGGGGAGCGACGCGGAATGCTGGGTGCCGCGATGACCTCGCTCGCGTGCTTCGCGCTGGCGATCCTGGCCGCAGCCGCCGTTCTGCGGCTGTCGAAACGAAAGGATGAAGCATGGACTTCGAAAGGCAATGCGAAGGGTACGACATCGAGACGATGACGGACGCCGACCTGCTCGCGTGGGCGAACGGCCTGCAGGTGTGCAGGTTCGAGGCCAACGAGGAAGGGGCCGTCTGCGCCGGGAAGAAATCGTCCATACGGCTCGACTTCGGCCGTTTCGACGATTCGGTCCCTGGCAAGGGCGGCATGCGGCACGTCGGCATCTACGCGGAGGACGAGCGCGGCGATTACCACGGATGGTGCGCCGGGTACGCCGACCTGCGGAAGGCGGCCGAGGTCATCGAGCGGCGCGCCTCCGAACTGGGGCTGATGAGCATGCAGCTCTCGCTCTTCTAGCGTTAATCGAACTTTAAGCAGGTTCGGCCCCTCGACGGGGGCCGTTCCTCGTCATGGAGGATGCAATGGACTACATCGAGTTTCTGGAGGGCAAGCGAACGCGCGTCCCCTCGTCGGGGTTCGACCCGGGCGACGGCGTGAGCGACGTCCTCTTCGGCTTCCAGCGCGACATCGTGCGCTGGGCCGTGCAGGGGGGCCGGCGCGCCGTGTTCGCGGCGTTCGGCTTGGGAAAGTCGCTCATGCAGCTGGAGATCATGCGGCTGGTGGGCGAGAGGGAGGGAGGCAGGCAGCTGATCGTGTGCCCGCTCGGGGTGCGCCAGGAGTTCAGGCGCGACGCGGAACTGCTCGGCTTGGAGCCGACGTTCGTGCGCCGCACGGAGGAGGTAGGCGGCGACGGGCTCTACCTCTCGAACTACGAGAGCGTCCGCGACGGCAGGCTCGACCCCTCGCTGTTCGTCGCGGCCAGCCTGGACGAGGCGAGCGTTCTGCGCTCGTTCGGCAGCAAGACGTACCAGACGTTCACGGACCTGTTCGCCGACGTCCCGTACCGGTTCGTGGCGACCGCCACGCCGAGCCCGAACCGCTACAAGGAGCTGATCCACTACGCCGGGTTCCTGGGCGTCATGGACACGGGCCAGGCGCTCACGCGTTTCTTCAAGAGGGACAGCACCAAGGCCAACAACCTGACGCTGTACCCGCACAAGGAGCGCGAGTTCTGGCTGTGGTTGGCGTCGTGGGCCGTGTTCGTCCAGAAGCCGAGCGACCTAGGGTACTCGGACGAGGGCTACGACCTGCCGCCCATCGAGGTGGCGTGGCACGAGATACCCGTGGACATGTCCGAGGGCGCGCCGGCCGACCGCGACGGCCAGGGGCGCCTGTTCCGCGACGCCGCCCTGTCGGTGACGGACGCGAGCCGCGAGAAGCGCGCCACCATGGCCGCCCGCGTGCAGAGGGCCAAGGAGATCGTCGAGGAGTCGCCGGGCGACCACTTCATCCTGTGGCACGACCTGGAGGACGAGCGCCGCGCCATCAAGGCCGCCATACCCGAGGCCGTCGAGGTGTACGGGAGCCAGGACATCGACGAGCGCGAGCGGCGCGTGGTCGACTTCTCGGACGGCAAGTCGCGCATCCTCGCCACCAAGCCGATCCTATCAGGATCCGGCTGCAACTTCCAGCGGCACTGCCACCGGGAGGTGTTCGTTGGCGTCGGGTTCAAGTTCAACGACTTCATCCAGAGCATCCACCGCGTCCAGCGTTTCCAGCAGACGGATCCGGTGCGCATCGACGTCGTCTACGCCGAGAGCGAGCGCGAGGTGGTGCGGGCCCTGAAGGAGAAATGGAGCCGCTACGAGGAGCTGAACGCGAGGATGCGGGAGATCATCAGAGAGCACGGCCTCGCCGACACGTCCGAGGCCATGAAGCGCAGCATCGGGGTTGAGCGCGTCGAGGAGTCGGGCGAGGGATGGACGGCCGTCAACAACGACACGGTCATCGAGACGGCCGCCATGGAGGGCGATTCGGTCGACCTGATCGTGACGAGCATCCCCTTCAGCAACCACTACGAGTACACCCCCAGCTACAACGACTTCGGCCACACCGACGACGACGGCCACTTCTTCGACCAGATGGACTTTCTGACCCCCGAGCTGTACCGCGTCCTCAAACCCGGGCGCATCTACGCGTGCCACACCAAGGACCGCATCAACTTCGGATCCGTCACGGGCGCGGGCCTGCCCACGGTGCAGCCGTTCCACGCCGAGGTCATAGCCCACGGCATCAAGCACGGTTTCGACTACCTCGGCATGGTCACGGTCGTTACCGACGTGGTGCGGGAGAACAACCAGACCTACCGGCTCGGGTGGTCTGAGCAGTGCAAGGACGGAACGAAGATGGGCGTCGGAAGCCCCGAGTACGTCCTGCTCTTCCACAAGCCCCAGAGCGACCGCACGCGCGGCTACGCCGACGTCCCCGTGACCAAGGCGAAGGACGAGTACACGCGGGCGCGCTGGCAGGTGGACGCCCATGCGTTCTGGCGCTCGTCGGGCGACCGCCCGCTTTCGCCGGACGACTTCGCGGGACTCGACGTCAAGGGCGTCATGGAGGCGTTCTCGGAGCACTCGCTTTCGAGCGTCTACGACTACGCGGGCCACGTCGCCCTCGGCGAGGAGCTTGACGGGGAGGGCCGCCTCCCGTCGTCGTTCATGTCGCTGGCGCCGGCGAGCTGGCACCCCGACGTGTGGACGGACGTCAACCGCATGCGCACGCTCAACACCGAGCAGTCGCGCAAGCGCCAGATGATGCACGTCTGCCCCCTGCAGTTCGACATCGTCGACCGGTTGATCGAACGATACAGCAACCCCGGGGAGCTGGTGTACGACCCGTTCGGCGGGCTCATGACCGTTCCCCTGCGCGCCATGGCGCTCGGGCGGCGGGGGAGGGCCACGGAACTCAACGATCAGTACTTCCGCGACGGCGTGAGGTACCTCAAGGCGGAGGAGCAGAGGCGTTCCATGCCCACGTTGTTTGACTACTTGGAGAGGATATCGGCATGAAGTTCAGCATCAATCGAGGCGAGCTGCAAGCGGCGCTCACCGGAGCGGCCCGTGTGGCGGCGGGGTCCAAGACGAACCTGCTCGCATGCGCGAAGCTGGAGGCCGGCGATGGCCTCTCCGTGGAGGCCGCTGACGGCGACCGGTCCCTGCGGGTCGAGGCCGCCGCGCTCGTCGAGCAGGGAGGGGCCGCGCTCGTGCCGGCACGCAGGTTGCTGGAGATCGTCAATTCGCTGCCGGACGAGGCGGTGGAGGTCGCGGCATCGGCTGGGTCGGCGTCGGTGCGGTGCGGGAATTCCTCGTTCCGCGTCCCGGCGCTGAACCCGTCCGACTTCCCGGGCTTCCCGGAGGTCGAGGCGGAGCAGACGCTCGAGGTTCCGGGCGTCGTGTTCGCCGAGATGGCCAAGACGGCGGTCCCGTTCGCCGCCAAGTCGGTCGACGACGCGGAGATCCCGGTTCTGGCCGGCGTGCTGGTCGAGCGCGACGGCGACGTCCTGCGCATGGTGGCGACGGACAGCTACCGATTGTGCCGCTGCGAGTTCCCCATCGGCGAGGGGGCGCCGTTCAGCCTCGTATTCCCGTCCGGCTTCATGGCGGAGGCCGCCTCGGATTGCTGCGGCGACGTTTCCATCGCGTCATCGGGGCGGCAGGTGAGGGTGTCGTCCGGCGGAACCGTGATGACGTCGCGCCTCATCGACGGCAAGTACCCGAAGTGGCGCTCCATGATGCCCGAGACGGTGGCGAGCAGCGCCGTTTTCCGCCGCGAGGACGTCTTGGGCGCCCTGCGCATGTGCGCCGCCGGAAGCGGGGGCAAGAGCCCCGTCACGTTCGTCTACGACGGTGCGGTGTCGACCTGGTCGAGCGACGGCGAGGACGGCTCGGCCGTCTCGCACGCGGCCTGCGAGTGCGACGGGAGCGGGCGGGTCAAGTGCTCGATCAGGATGCTGGAGTCGGCGGTCAAGGCGTGCGATTCCGACGAGGTGACCATCGGCCTCAACGGCCCGATGAAGCCGATCATCGTCACCGGCGGCATGTGCCGAAACATCGTCATGCCGATGCGCGATTAAGCAACCGATGGAAAGGAGGCCGACATGGCCGATAAGGAAATGAGCGGAATCGAGCGTCTGAGGGAGTTAGCGGAAGATACCACGAACGCACCGCTCTGGAGCTACTTGAGATACGAATGCTGTGAAAAGTGGGGAGCGAAGCCGTTAGGCGTAACTTTCGAAGCAACCCTACGATCCATCGCCGACCAGATAGAACGCGAGCGCGAAGCATGCAGCGTCGACAACCTGGCCGACTCCTATGACCACATGGTTGAGTTCCGCGCTCGCGTTGCCGGTGCCCTGGGAGTGCCGCTCGAAGGCGACCCGGCGACCGTGCACGAGGCCGTGTTCGCCGAGCTGGACAAGCGCCTGATGCCCTGCGATCTGACTTGGCCTTGCTGGGACGACGGTTCGCCGATCACGCGCGACGACGCGCCGGAGCACGTGACGGCCGTCGCTCTGCACCTAGACGGCAGCGGCTACGGCTTGCTCGATGCCATCCTCGAACACGCCGCAGGAGAGCGCGTCAAGCGGCCCGAGCCCGAGGTGCTGGGCGCTGACGGGTTGCCGATCAAGGATGGCGAGACGATGTACACGCTGGACGGCAAGCCTTTCGTCGTCGAACAAATCGATCGCGGTGTGGTGTGGTGCGTCGGCGGAGGATGGATGCCTCCCGAAAAGCTCACCCACACCCAGCCCGACACCCAGGAGCGCATCGACGAGGACGCGACGATCGATCCGGCGACGTACTGCGACAGTGTACTTGGATGGAGCTCTGAAAAGATCGTCCACCTCGCCGACTATGCGGCCCAGAACGAGGCCATGATAGCCGACCTGCTGCGCCGGCAGCGCGAGCTGGACGCCAGGACGATGGGAGGACAGCAGATGAAAATGGACGATCTGGAGAAGAGCGCGTTCGACTGGGACGCGCTCAGGCGCAACGAATTCGTGGTGAACTGCAAGACCGAGGAAGCGGCGAAGGACTTCTGCCGCGCGATGCACGACCACGGCATGGCGTGGAAAGGAGGCGATAGCTATCTTAACAAAGAAATGTACGGGATATACAGAGACCGAACGTGCTACACGGGCACTGGGATGTTCGCGTTCGATGAATACTACACGAGTAACGATAGAAAAATCGTCGAGTGGAAGGTGGGCATGGGCGACGAGCGGACGGCAGCGTGCGTCCCGACACGGCGCGCATAGTGCGGGACTACCGGATGGTGCGCGAGTGCGAGCGTGCGAACGGAGGCGAGTAGCCATGCCGCGATTCGAGGGAAAAGACAAGTACGTCGCTTGCGCTGCGTGCTCGCACGTCATCGCCACGACAGGGGAGGACCTCGTCACGACGCACAGGTGCTCGCTCGGCCTCGGGTTTCCGCGCTGCGTGATCCGCAGACGCGGCAAGAGGTCGCCGGGCGGCAAGCCGTGGCGGACGAACGTGTACGAGTGCCAGCGATTCGAGAGAGGAGGCGATGCGGCATGAGCGAAACGATCAAGTTCGAGGTCGTCTCCGGCTGCGAAGGCCCGAGCCTTTATGTTGACGACGTACGCATCGCAGGGCCGAAGCCGTGGGGAGGCGGAACCGTCTCATACCGCTTCGACGTGCGCGTCGATAGGCTGCTTGGCGGTATCGAGGATTTCAAGCGCAGGCTGCGGAGCAAGACGGGAGGTGATGCGGCATGAAAACCCACGAGGAGCTGTGCCGCATGACGGTCAAGCAGCTGAAGGAGTACGCCAAGGAGATAGGCTGCTGCCTGGGCTACGACGGATCGAGAAAGGACACGACCGTCAACGCCATCGAGCAGTACCAGCGGTACCGTCAGTACATAGAGAGGGGCCTGAAATGACCGATTTCGCATACACGTTCCCGCCGACGAAGTGGGCGCGCGATTGCAGCGTGAACCAGCTGATCCAGGGCGCGTCCATCGCGCATGAGGTTTACGAGGCGTTCTCGGAGGCTTGCGATCTCTCGCACGGAAAGACGGACGCCGACGCCGTCGCCGTCGAGGTGGTAGACGTCATCCAGGCGTGCGAGACGATGCTGCGCATCCTCGAAAGGGATAACGGCATCGACGCGGGCGACGCCGTGCGAGCAGTGTACGAGAAGAACGCCGCCAGGGGCTACTACGACGTCCAGGGCGCGAAGGAGGCGGTGTAGATGGTAGAGCTTAAGCCGTGCCCGTTCGGGCACGACCACGACGTGTGGATTGGAGTACACGACGACGAGGGCAACTACCACGGAAGGATAGGGTGCGATTACGAGTCCGACCCGTGGAGCGGATTGTCGTACTGCTTGCACCATGAGGGATGGGACACGTGCCCGCTCTGCACCGACGGCAATTACGACTACATGGGCGGCATGTTGTTCGACACGCCCGAGGAGGCCGCGCAAACGTGGAACGCCCGCTACGATCCCACGTTCTCCACGATCACGGATATCGAGGAGATACGCGTTCCGGGAAGCGATGGGCGATGATGCTCGCATGGATCGCCATCGTGGCGTTCTCGGCCATGTTCCTGGTGTGCCTGTGGGCTCTCGTGCCGGCCGTGGCGCTGCTCGTGGAGGATGTCAGACGATGGAGAGGAGGCCGCTAGTGGCCGAGTACGTAGTTGATTCTGACGAGACGCGGGTGCCGAAAGCATGGTTCCTGTCCAACGGGTGCGCGAAGTTGGTGAGGTGCCGGGACTGCGCCATGCTCGGCGACGGCGCCGTGGACGAGCGCGGCGGCCCGTACCTGTGGTGCAAGCGCACGCTGTGGAGGACGGAGCCGGGCGGGTACTGCGCCTGGGCGGAGCGAAGGGAGGACGCATGAGTAGAATAACTACAGATATGCAGTGCACGATCAGTGCTCCTGACTACGTGTACCGAACGAATCAAAAACTCCCATTGCTTAAAAGCGCCGACACAAGCCGCATGGGCAAGCACGAGTGCCCTCTGTGCGGAGGCGACCTGGTCCCGATGGGGTGGTTCCGCGCAGGCGGCCTGCACGAGCTGCTGCACAAGTGCGAGCGTTGCGGGATGGCGGTTTTTAGATGAGTACGTCTTTGCTGTAAAGGAGAGGTTGCTTTTTGGAAACGATAACCTTCGAGGGCATGGAGTACCACGTGCTGGCCTACCTGGTTGACATAGCGGGCCGCGTTAAGGAGATCGACCGTATCAGGGAGCGGATCGCCGAGATAGAGAACGACCTCGGCGTCCACGGGATCGCGTATTCCGGCATGCCGAAGTCGCCCAACGCTTACGGCCACGCCGTACCAGACGGCGTGGCTCGCCTCGTCGAGCAGCGCGAGCGCCACGCCGACGCGCTCGCCGCCAACGCCGACGAGATAGACAGGGCGTGGAGCCTGTGCAGCCCAAGAATCTCCTCTAACCGCCAGGTGCTGTGGCTCAAGTACGTGCAGGGCATGCCGTGGAGCAAGGTCGCGGCGGCCCTGCACGTGAGCGAGCGTCACGTCTATCGGATGCGCGTCGACGGCATAACCGAGTTGTACGGCCGCATGCCGGAGCGTTGGAGGGTCAACTCCCACGATGCCGTCTGAAAGTCGGCAGTGTTTGGCAGTCGATATCCTGCTATAGTGATATCCAGGTAAAGCCGTCCGCAAGGGCGGCTTTTTTCATGCCCCGAAAAGGAGGTCTGGCAAAAGGTGGTGAAACACTACGGCAGAACCGGGCGGTCCTCTGAAGGAGCGGCAGCTGAAGGTGTTCGGCATCAAGCATTAGGGAGGCGTTCGCATGAGGGTTCCGGCGGACAGGTCGCTAGCCGACTGGGTACGCTGCCTGATCCATGATGACAAGCTATACAAGTTCTACCAGACATCCGACTGGCGCGACCTGCGCGCGGCCGTGATGGAGGACCACCACAACGAATGCGAGTTCCACAAGGACAGAGAGGACCTGCCGATCGACAAGCGGTACGCGAGGGCAGACACGGTGCATCACGAGTTCGAGGTGAAGAAGCGGCCCGACATGGCGCTGACGCGATACGTCGACGAGCCTGACGGCACGAGGCGCGAGGTTCTTCACCCGCTGTGCAACGACTGCCACAACATCGTGCACGGCCGGAAGCTCATGGGCAATCCGAACAAGAGGAATCCCGTCACCGAGGAATGGTGGTAGCGGAGAGCCGCCTTGACGGCTCGGAACCGATCGAATCGGCAAAGCAAACCGAAGCATACCCCCCGGCCCCCCCTATTGGGGTGTTCAGCCGGGGGGCGATGCAACGCGGGGGGCATCAGCCTCCGGAAAAATCTTTCCTTAAACCCAAAAAACCAGAGGAGGTGACCGCCCCATGGCGAGGCCCAGAGACCCAACCGCCCTGAAAATCGTCAAGGGCAAATCGCACATGACCAAAGACGAGATAGCGGACGGGTTGGCGCGCGAGGTTTACGCGGCTAGCGGCGGCGTTTCGCCTCCTGCCTGGCTGAGCGGGACGGCCCTCGAACACTTCGTGAAGAACGCCCGCTACATGGAGGCGATCAACGCGATGGCCGGCCGGAACGTGTACGGGAGCATCGACGTCGAATCGCTCGCCCTCATGTCGGTTTCCTACCAGAAATCGTGCGAGTACCTCGACGAGGAGAACGCGGCCGAAACGCTCGACGACGAGAAGGCGGCCACCGCCGCTCAGAAGAAGCGCCTAGCCGAAGACCGGTCTTACCGGGAGTTTTCGAAGATGCTGAAACTTGACCCAGGGAACCGTGTCGACGTTGGGTCGCGCGGGGACGGTGATGGGAATGGAGACGAAACCGCCGCTCTCCTCTAAGTTCAAGGCGCGCAAGCGCAAGCGGATCCAATGCCCGGAGATTACCGGCTATCTAAGGTTGGTCGAAACCGGCAAGGTCAGGTCGTGCGAGCGCCAGAAGAAGCTGTGCGCATACGTTCGCAAGGTGTTCGCCGAAGAAGAGCTCGTCATCGACACCGACCGGATCGCCGCCTACTCGAAGCTGCTACAGTTCTTCCCGTTCAAGGAGCTGTTCCCATGGGAATGGTTCGTGCTGGTTCTGTTCCTCTGCGTGTTCAAGAGGGACGGAGAGCCGCGATGGGACGAGCTTTACTGCATCGTCGGACGCGGCGCGGGCAAGAACGGCCTTATCTCGTTCATGTCGTTCTGCCTCGTTACGGCTTCGAACGGCATCCCGAACTACAACGTCAACATCTGCGCCAACTCGGAAGACCAGGCGAAGATCTCGTTCGAGGATATCCGGGTCATCCTAAACGGCGACCGCGAGCGGTTCAAAAAATCGTTCGATTGGAACAAGACCGAGATAACGTCGCAGTCGACCGGATCCGTGATCAAGTACCTCACGAGCGGCGCGAGCAGCAAGGACGGCGGGCGCCCTGGGCTCGTCGTGTTCGACGAGGTGCACGAGTTCGTCAAGTGGAAGCTGATCGAGGTTCTTACGACCGGCCTAGGAAAAGTGGACCACAGCCGCATGGCGATAATCTCGTCGAACGGGGACATCCGAGATGGCGTCCTCGACACGGTGCTTGAAACCTGCGACGAGATACTGAACGGCGAGGAGGAAGACAACGGCATCCTGCCTTTCGTCTGCACCCTCGACAGCGCGGATGAAGTGCACGACGAGAAGAACTGGGAGAAGGCCAATCCGTCGTTGAGGTACCTGCCGGCGCGGTTCATGAACAAGATCCGCAAGGAGTACCGCAAGTGGAATAAGAACCCGGCGGGAGGAAACGCGTCGCTCATGACGCGCCGCATGGGCATCCCGCAGGGCGACGTCGAGCACGAGATAACGTCGCGCGAGAACCTGATGAAGGCCAGCAGGGAGCTTCCGGACCTGTCCGGCAGACCGTGCGTGCTCGGTTTGGA
Organism: Gordonibacter massiliensis (ex Traore et al. 2017); assembly: GCF_019731765.1. Lineage (NCBI taxonomy): Bacteria > Bacillati > Actinomycetota > Coriobacteriia > Eggerthellales > Eggerthellaceae > Gordonibacter > Gordonibacter massiliensis (ex Traore et al. 2017). The sequence goes on from NZ_JAASIO010000001.1 coordinate 396,924, forward strand.
CGTGGCGCAGAAGAACGACATGTTCTCCGCCGTGCTGCTGTTCAAGGACGGCGACCGGTACGACGCGATCCACCATTCGTGGTTCTGCCTGAACTCGCGCGACAAGGCGCGCATCAAGGTGCCTCTCGACGAATGGTCGGACCTGGGGATCATAACGCTAGTCGACGACGTCGAAATACACACGTCGCTCGTCACTGACTGGATATACGAGGCGCAGCGGAACTACGACATCGTATGCGTTGCGATGGACGACTTCCGCTACGACATCGTGCATTCCGAATTGCGCGATCTCGGCTACGACGCGAAGGACGGCACGGTGTTCAAGGTCCGCCCATCCGACCACGCCCGCGTGCAGCCGATCATCAACTCCGCTTTCATGACCGGGAACATCGTCTGGGGAAACGACCCGGCGATGCGATGGTTCACGAACAACACCAAGATCGTCCCTTGGATGAACGGGAACTTCAAGTTCGAGAAGATCGAGCCGAGGGGCAGGAAAACCGACGGGTTCTTCGCGCTGGCCGCCGCCTTCCGCATCGCCGACAAGATACCCGAGACGTCGGAGCTCACGTTCTTCTCCCCGCTCATCTACGAATAAAAAACGCCGCATACCGCAAGAAAGGATGGTGCGCATGGCCAATTTCCTGACAAGGCACTTCAACTTCCTGTCGAACAGGATCGTGGACGCCGAGTTCGAGGCGGCCTTCGACTCCCTGAGCGACCGGGTTGCGTTCAAGAACCTCGCGCTCCACATCGCGACAACCTACATATCGAACGCCATCGCAGGGTGCGAGATCAAGGTGTACGACAAGGGCGAGGAGGTCAAGAACGACCTCTACTACAGGCTGAACGTGTCCCCTAACCCGAACCAAACCGGAACGGAGCTCGTCGACTACATCGTGCAGCGCATGTGCTACGACGGGTCGGCGTTGGCCGTCCCGTATCGATCGAAGTACATCTACGCGGCGGAGAGCTTCAGTCCAGACCGCGTGCCGATGAAGGAGCATCTTTTCAAGGGAATCGTCATCGACGGCCAGGCGATCAAGAGGGAGTACAAGGCCTCCGACGTCTTCCACTTCAAGCTGAACGATCGGAACGTGAAGTCCTTCGTCGACTCGCTCTACACGGACTACGGGAAGCTGATCGGGGCCGCCATCGACGGCTTCAGGGCCACAAGGGGCCGCAAGTACAAGCTCGTCCTCGACAACGTCAGGGTCGGCGACGACAAGTTCGCCAAGGAGTACAACGACGTGGTCAAAGAACAGCTCGACGCTTTCATGAATTCACCGAACGCCATCTACCCGCAGTTCAAGGGGTACGACCTGCAGGAGATGAAGCACGAGACGGCGGGCGACGCGAGCGACATCATCGCCATGCGCAAGGAGATATTCGACTGCGCCGCGCAGGCGTTCAAGATCCCGAACTCGATGATGTACGGGAACATGACGAACACGGGCGAGGTGGTGAACCAGTTCCTCACGTTCGCGGTCGATCCCATCGCGTCCGTCCTGAACGACGAGTTCACGCGAAAAAGCTACACCTACGGCGAATGGCTCGGCGATTCTAAGGTCGTCGTCGACACGAAGCGCATCAACCACGTCGACATATTCAACGTGGCGAACGGGATCGACAAGCTCATTTCCAGCGGCGCGTTCTCGATCGACATGGTGCTGGCGAACCTCGGCTACCAGCCGCTCAACACGGAATTCTCCAAGGCCCACTTCATCACGAAGAACTACAGCCTTGCAGAAGACGCAATGAACCGTCTCAACGAAGGAGGTGAAAACGACAATGGCAAGCAATAGGTACTACTCGCTCGTCCAGGAAGGCGCCACCGCCCAGATCGACATATACGGCGACATCACGTCGTGGCCGTGGCTCGAATCGGACGTGTCGGCCTACAACCTGTCCACGCGGCTCGACGAGCTGTCCGGCGTCGACACGATCGAGGTGAACATCAACAGCTACGGCGGCGAGGTGGCGGAGGGGCTGGCGATCCACAACTCCCTCAAGCGCCACAGCGCGAAGGTCGTCACGCGCTGCGACGGATTCGCGTGCTCCATCGCGTCCGTCATCTTCATGGCAGGCGACGAGCGGATCATGCACGACGCGTCGCTGCTGATGATCCACAACGCATGGACGTACGCGAGCGGCAACGCCGCCGAGCTGCGCAAGACGGCCGACGACATCGAAGCCATCACGCAGGCTTCGAAAAACGCCTACATGGCGAACGTGAGCATCACCGAGGACGAGCTCACCGCCCTCATGGACGCCGAATCGTGGATCGCGCCGGCCGACGCCGTGGAAATGGGCTTCGCGACCGGCATCGAGTCGTTCGACGCGAAGGCGCCGAGCCAGAACGCCCGCAACGCCGTGTTCGCGAAGGTGACCGCGAGCGGAGAGCCGCAGAACCACGATCGCGCACCGGCGGCGCAGGCCCAACCGGAGCCCGACGATCCGCCGGCCGAACCGGACCCGCCAGCCGAGCCGGGGCATGATCCCGACCCGCATTGCGGGCAGCGAACGGAGCCGGCAGAACCGCCGGCCGAACCTGGAGAGCGGAGGGCCGAAGAGGCCGTCTGCTCTTTCTTTGCGAGCGCATTCCAAAACCGAAAGGAAGATTAACCTATGGCAATCAAACTTAACAACTCCACCATCGGAACCGTCATGGCGGCGGCGATGCAGTCCGGCGACCAGGCGCAGATCGAGCAGGCGTGGGAGCAGTTCCACGCGCAGCTTGCCGAACAGATCGTCCAGGACTTCGAGGACGTGAAGGCGTCCAACGACTCCACGATCCTCGCGCAGCGCGGATACCGCCAGCTCACCAACAAGGAGATGCGGTACTACAAGAACCTCGCCGAGGCGTTGAAGTCCGACAACCCGCAGCAGAAGTTCACGGAGATCATCGGGTCCGACGAGGAAGACGCCCTCATGCCGGACACCACCATCGAGTCCGTCTTCAATGACCTTAAGGAAGACCACGAGCTTCTGTCCAAGATGAGCTTCACCTACGTCAAGTACGCCGTGAAGTGGATCCTGAGCGACCACACGAAGCAGAAGGCCGTGTGGGGGAAGATCACCGACGCGATCACCAAGGAGATCACGTCCGGGTTCCGCGTCATCGACATCCACCAGTCCAAGCTGTCCGCATACGCGTTCATCGAGCGCGGCATGCTCGACCTCGGCCCGGTGTTCCTCGACGGCTACATCCGCACCGTCCTCATGGAGGCCCTGTACTGCGGCCTCGAGGCCGGCGGCATCGCCGGAACCGGCGTGGAGGAGCCCATCGGCATGGACCGCGACATTCACGAGGGCGTTTCCTTTTCGACCACCGACGGCTACCCGCGCAAGAATAAGGAGACGGTGACCGACTTCACGCCGGCGACCTACGGCGCGCTGCTCGGCAAGATAGCCAAGACCGAGAAGGGTGCTTTGCGGAAGTTCTCCAAGGTCCAGATGATCGTGAACATGAGCGACTACCTCACGAAGATCATGCCGGCAACGACCGCGCTCAACACGGCAGGGAAGTACGTCAACGACCTGTTCCCGTTCCCGACCGAGGTCATCGTATCCAACGAGCTCGGCGACGGAGAGGCCCTGCTCGGCCTGCTCGAAGAGTACAACATGTTCCTCGGCGGCGACCGCAACGGCCAGATAGACTTCTCCGACGATTTCAAGTTCTTGGAAGACACCCGCTACTTCAAGGTGATCCAGTACGGCACGGGCCGCGCGTTCGACAACACCTCGTTCCTTCTGCTCGACATCAGCAACCTCGACCCGGCGTACATCACCGTCAAGGTCGGCGGCGCGGTCGACGTGAACGGCGCGAACGACGCGCCGACCGTCTAGGCGGTGAGGGCCGATGGGCGACGGGCTTTTAGATCAGGTCAAGCGCAAGCTGCGCATCACGTGGGACGATCCCGACACGGACGAGCGCCTCGAAGGCGACATCATCCCGAGCGCCGAGGCCGATATCCGCTTCAAGGTCGGCATTCCGGATTCCGTCGAGTTCGACTTCGCGGAGCCGGGGATCGAGCATCGCCTGCTCCTTGCCCACTGCTACTACCAATGGAACGACGCGGACGACGACGAGTTCGCGGACAACTACTCCGGCGACATAGCGGTTGCGCGCCAGAAATGGGAGGTGACGGCCTTTGCTGAAGCGAAAAAGCAGGCTCCCGACCTACCCTGACGGCATGGTGGCGGTCTACCGCGAGAAGGATCGCAAGACCGACTTCGGGGCGAAGCGCAACCCGCGCTCGCTCGACCACATGGAACACGTCGCGACGCTCGCGTTCGCCCAGAAGTCCTGCCGAGAGCAGGACTTCTCGTTTGCCGAACAGCAGGGGTTCACGCTTTCGATGAAGGTTAGGACCCCCGCCTTCGGCGGCATCGACTCCGCATGCAAGGCCGTCATCGGCAACGACCTGTTCGACCTGTCGCACATCGACAGGTCGAAGCGGGAAATGTTCCTGTACCTGTCAAGCGCCGGAGAATTGGAGGGCCGAACATGATACTCGACGACATCCAGGAGAAGCTGCTGGAAATAGACCCCAACGTATTCTACGGAACGGCGGAAAAACTCGACCGGAAGAAGCCGTGGGACTACATCGTCTTCTCGCGCCGCGCCATGCGCCCGAACTCGGCCAAGACCGGGTACGCGGACGCCTTCGAGGTCGCGATAGTCCGCGAGGAGTTCGTGCCAGACGGTCTGCCCGAAAAGGTGATAGAAGCCGTCACGTCGATAAAGGGCGTGAGGCTCGCAGACGTCAACGGCGTTTACGACTACGTCGTGAAGCCGAACACGAGCGACACGGTGGAAGTCCTCGCGCTCGAGTTCGTCAGGCCGAGAAAGCGGCTTCCAGATGCATGAGGTCGATTACACGAGCCTTGAAACGCTCGAGCGCCGCATGGGGGAGTACGGCCAAGGGTGCGGGCGGGTGGTCGACGGCGTGCTGCACGGCGAGGGCGCGAACATCATCAAGCGGGCCGTCCCCGGACTGATCAACCCTTCCGGTCGGAAGTGGCCGGGAAAGACGGCGTCTATCGCCGGCAAGCCAGGCGGCGCGAGCCGCCTTTCGCAGGACAACGGGAGCCTGCAAGTGACCGTCGCGGCGCGTGGAAGGCTCGGCTACCTCTACTTCCCAGACGACGGGACCAGCACGCGGAAGCACGCCGGCAACCAGCGGTTCATGCTTCGCGGAGCCGAATCGAAGCAATCAGACATCATCGACCGATGCATCGCAGGATTGGTCGACGACTTCAACCAATGAAAGGGGTTGCTCATACATGGCAATCGTAAACGAAACCATTTTCTCGGAATACGACGTGAAGGTACTCAACTTCATCTTCGGCGAAGGGGAGAACAAGGAAGTGTGGCCCGTCAAGGTCATCGGAAAGCTCGAAGAGGAGAGCGAGGTGCGCAAGCTCATCAAAAAGGGACGAGGCGTGACCATCAAGAACCGCACCTGGGGAACCGGCGCGGGCACCTTGAAGCTGACGGCGCACATGCCGTACGCGCTCTACATCAAGCTGCACGGCATGGACGCCGAAGACCTCGCCGACGGCGTGAGCGCCTACGGCCGCGACTCCCGCCATCCGGCGGCGACCGTCACGGGCGACGTGTTCGACGAGGACGACGTTGAGAAGTTCAAGGCTTGGCCGTCCTGCGTCGTGTCGACCGGACCCGCGCGCTCCATCGAGAACGGCGCGGAGGAAGTCGCCGAGACCGAGCTCGAAATCGGCTTCTCCCCCGACGAAACGGGGCGCGGCATGTACGAGGCGCTGGCGGCCGGGCTCTCCGACGCCATCAAGACCGGCTGGATGGAATCTTTCACGCCGGACCTCGTCGCGGCGCCGAAAGCGTAAGGGGGCGTCCGACATGGGCGAAACGCGAACCACCGCCAGCAAGACAGCCGCCAAGAACGCGGCGAAGGAACCAGCCAAAGAAGCCGTGTGTCCCGAATCCATGGAAAACACCGGGACGGAAGCATCCGTGGAAGCAACCGGGACGGAAGCCGAGCAGGTGCACATGGTCGCGGTCGTCGTCACGAGCAAGTTCAAGGACCGCTGCACGGGAAAGCTCAACACGGTTGGCGACGTCATCGAGGTCACGCAGGAACGCCTCGACGAGATCCTTGCGGCAGGCGATTACGTCAAGAAGCAGTAGCAATCCAAGAGCGGGGGGGGGCGGTCATCCTGCCACCCCGCTCCTTTCGGAGGTAGTTCCAAATGGGAAAAGAATACCCGAGCACCACCATCGTCTACGAGATGATGGACGGAGAGGCGCGAATGACGCTGCAGATGCACGCGCTCTACCAGCTGTGGAAACGGAACAAGGAAGTATGGGACGACTACAACGGCATCACCACGGGCAAATCTGAAAACGGCGAGCTCGACACCGCGAAGCTGCTCTACGCGGCCTATCTTTGCGCCTGCTACAGGGACGGTGCGGACGACCGGTACGGCTCGTTCGAAGAATTCCTCATGAACCTACCGCCCGACCGCGCCGCGATGCGCAGGGCGTACCAGGAGATGTGCGCTCCAAAAAAAGCACGGCCTTCCGCGACGCTTTCGAAGAGCGCGCCCGTGGAACGAAGCAGAAAATCAAGGTTCCGTCGTTCGAGCTCCTAGAGCCAGACGACTACTACACCTATTACGTGATGGTCCTCGGAATATCCGAGGGCCTTTTCTTTCACGCGGATTTCTCGTTCGTCCGGGCCGTCGCGGACAGTAAAGGCGCTTACGACGCATGGCTTGCGGGAGAGCGCGAGCATCTTGCCGAGAAAAACAGGGGGTGAAAAGAATGGCAAGCAAGAACGAGGCCAAGGTAATCTTCAAAGCCGTGGTGGACCAGTTCGAGCAGGGTATAGAGCAGGCGAAAACCTCTGTAACCGGGCTGAACGCGCAGCTCCGGCTCAACTCGCAGGAGATGACGAAGAACGGGACCTCGACGCAGCTCCTGTCGCAGCGCGTCGATCTTCTGACGAGCAAGCAGCGCGAGCAGCAGGCGGTCGTCGGCGGCCTGGAAAACAAGCTCGAGGCGGCGCGCTTCGTCTACGGCGAGAACAGCACCGAGGTCAAGAAGCTGGAAAACCAGCTCACGAACGCCAAGGCGACGCTCCAATCGTACGCGAACCAGACCGAGCAGGCGCGCCAGAAGCTCGCGCAGTCCAAAACGGAGTACGGCCAGACCACGCAAGCGATAAAGCTCCAAGAAGCGGAGTTGAAGCAGCTGAAGCAGGAGTACGCCAACGTGGTCGTCGCCGAGGGCAGGAACTCCGATTCCGCCAGAGAGCTCGAAGCGAAGATCAGGGGCCTTTCGACAGAGCTGGGCCAGAACAAGGAGAGGCTTCAGCTCGCCGACGACGCCGCCGACAAGCTGGGTGACAGCTACAGGACCGCCGCGCAGAAAGCCGACGCGTTCAAGGAGGCTACGCAGAAGGTCGGCCAGGGCATGCAGGCGGTCGGGCGCGGCTTGACCGTGGGCGTGACGATGCCGGTCGTAGCTGCCGGCGCCGCCACGGTCAAGGCGGCGGTCGACATCGACACGGCGCTGACCGGCGTGAGGAAGACCGTCGACGGAACCGAGGAGCAGTACCAGCAGCTGAAGCAGGCCGCCATCGACTTCTCGCTGACGAACGCGGTCGAACCGTCGCAGATCCTCGACATCCAGGCCCTCGGCGCTCAGCTCGGCTTCGCGATCGAGGAGCTCGACGAGTTCGGGCAGGTGGTCTCCGGCCTCGACATCGCCACGAACATGGACGCCGACCAGGCGGCCACGGAGATGGCCCAGTTCGCGAACATCACGAAGATGAGCCATGAGGAGATCAGCAACTACGGCTCGGCGATCGTCGGGCTGGGGAACAACTTCGCCACGACCGAGTCGGACATCTCGTCCATGGCCATGCGCCTGGCGGCGTCGGGCACGCAGGTCGGCATGAGCCAGGCCGACATACTCGGCCTCGCGACGGCGCTCAGCTCGATGGGCGTGGAGGCCGAGGCCGGCGGCACGGCGATCAGCACCATCATGGCCCAGATCGACAAGGACATCGCCCTAGCCGGCGAGGCCATGGCCGGCACGACCGGCATGACGCAGAAGGAGATCGACAAGGTGAACGGCGCCCTCGAGACGTGGGCGTCGACGGCCGGCATGTCTGCGCAGGAGTTCTCCGACGCGTGGAGGAACGACCCCGTGCAGGCTCTCTCGGCGCTGCTGTCCAACATGGAGGCCACGACCGCCGAGGGCGGCAACATGTCCGTTATGCTGCAGGATCTCGGGATCGACTCGATCCGGCAGGCCGACGTCATGAAGCGCCTCGGCGGAAACTCGCAGTTCGTGGCCGACGCGGTGTCGAAGGCCAACGCGGAATGGAGCGCCAACACCGCGCTCTCGAAAGAGGTCGACAACCGCAACCAGTCGCTCGCCGCCCAGTTCGATATGCTGAAGAACCGCGTCACCGCCGTAGCGGACGACGTGGGAGGGCCGCTCGCGGCCGCTCTTCTCGATGTGGTCGAGTGCGCGGAACCGCTCATAAAGGCGATAGCGGACGGTGCCAAGCAGTTCTCCGAGATGAGCGAGGGCGAGCAGCGGGCCGTCCTGCAGGCGGTCGCGCTGTCGGCGGCCATCGGCCCCGTCCTCAACCTGTTCGGCAAGGGCGTGAGGAACATCGAGACGTTCGGCAGCGTGCTGCAAAAGGTATCGAAGTTCTTCGCGACGGTCGATCAGAACACGTCGCAAGCCGGACGCTCGATCAAGGGCTACACGGCCGAGACGAAGGCGTCCGAAACCGCCGTGAAGAAGCACGCGGACACGGTCAAGATGTCGTCGGTCGCGATGGGAGCCGCCAAGACGGCCGCCATGGGCCTCGCTGCGGCATTCGTCGGTTCCCTGGTGATGGCCGTCATCGACTTCGCCAGGGAGATGGGAGAGGCGGAGAAGCGGTCGAAGGAAATGAAGGCCGCGAACGAGCGCCTGTCATCATCCCTCGACGGCCTGCACTCCGGCACGTCCTCCGCCTCGGCGTCGCTGAAGGAACTTGGCGCCACGGCGGCAGACGTGAAGGGGAAGGCGGACGAACTCGCGCAGGCTCACGCCGATCTTGCCGACTCGCTTGCCGACACCATGAACGAGGCGGGGTCGAGCGCCGGCATGCTCGGGCATTACATGGACACGATCCACGAGCTCGGCACCAAGTCAAACCTTACGGCTGGCGAGCAGGCGCTGCTGAAGGACGCCCTCGACAACGTGAACGAGGCGTGCGGAACGTCGTTCCAGATGACGAACGACGCCAACGGAGCCCTGTACGGCCAGGTCGACGCCATACAGGCCGTCGTGGCGGCGCAGCAGGAGCGCCTTCGGTACGAGGCGGCGAGCCAGGGCCTCAAGGACCTGTACCAGGACGAGGCCGAGAGCCTGATGGAGATAGCCCGCCTCGAGTCCGAGCGCGACGCCCTGACGGAGAAGATGAAGGGCAAGAAGGTGTCCGAGTGCCGCGAGGAGGCCGAGGCCTACACCCAGGTGATCGACGCGCTCGACGAGGAGCGCGCGCACCACGACGCCACCAACGACGCCATCAAGCGGTACAGCGACTACCTCGCGGAACTGGGGTCGCAGATCGGCTCGACAAAGGAGGACATAGCGGGATTCATCGCCAGCAACGGCGAGCTCTCGCAGGCGCTTTCCGACTCCGGCGTCGACGCCGACGCCCTGTCGCAGGCTCTTTCCCAATGCGGGATCTCCACGTCCGACCTGTCCGCTAAGTCGGCCGAGGAGCTTTCGGCCATGCTGTCGAGCTTCGACGGCAACCTATCCAGCATCGTCGGCATGTGCGACGCGTACGGAATCGAGATACCGGGCAAGATCGCAGACGGCATCTACGAAGGCTCCGGCCAGGTGACGTTCGCGGCCGGATCAATCGGCGAGAAGGTCATAAGCGAGCTCACGGGCAAGGACTACAGCCAAACCGGCGTCACGGTCGACCAGGGCATGGCCGAGGGCATGGGAGACGGCCTGGAAGCCGCCCTCGCCGCCGCAGGATTGGGCGACGAGGTCATCAAGGCCATCATGGAGGCCCTCGACGCGCACAGCCCGTCCCGCAGGGCCAAGGAGGCCGGCGAGACGGTTCCCGCAGGGCTGGCCGAGGGGATCAACGGTTCGAGCGAGCCGGGAAGCGCGGCCGCCACGCTCGGCGACATGGTCGTGGACGCCCTGGGCCAGGCCGTCGAAGGAGCCTTCGGCATAGGCGAGGCGACGGGCTCGGAGTACGCCTCCGGCGTCGGCTCGCAGACGGGCAGCGCGCAAGGGAGCGGCGCCGGCGTCGCAGGAGGCGCCACGTCGGGGCTTTGGACGGGCGACGCGTCGGGCGGCTCCGCCCTCGGCGCCGCGTTCGCGAGCCTTCTCGGCGACCAGTATGGAAACGCGCTCGCACAGGCTACCGGCGTCGCGTCCGGGGCCACCTCCGGCCTCGGAACGGGCGACGCGTCGCCCGGGTCGAAGCTCGGCGGCGAGTACGCCTCCGGAGTCGGCGGCCACGCCGGCAACGCGCGCTCCCAGGGCGGCGCCGTCGCGTCGGCGGCAGGCGGCGGGCTCCGCTCGCAGAACGACAACGCGTCGTCGTGGGGCGGCCACCTGGTGCAGAACTTCGCGGCCGGCATACGGGGCATGATCGACTTCGTGGCCGGAGCCGCGAACGCCGTCGCTTCAACGGTTGCGGGCATCCTGGGCCACACGGTGCCCAAGGAGGGCGTCCTTCGAGAGGGCGGCAAAGGCGAGGCGGTCTGGGGCGAGCACTTGGTGCGGAACATTGCAACAGGCATGCGCAACGCCCGACCCGAGATCGATGCGGAGGCCGATGCCATTGCCGCGTCCCTTGCAGACATTGCGAGAACATCGGCCGTCATCGACTTCTCAGGAGGCGGAGCATTCGGGTCGCCTCTGGAAATCTCGATGAGAGGAAAAGTGGATTCGTCGGCGATGAGGAAGACGCTGAACGACGAGCTCAACATGCGCGTGCAAGATTCACGGCGTATCGAGGCGGCCACGAGTGCCGCCGTTATAAACGACAGGTCGGCTGATCGGATCGTCTCGGCCATCGAAAAGCAGAACGAGTCCATATCGAAAATGCGCATCGACTTGGACGGAAAGTCGGTTGGGACCATCGCAACACCGTTCGTCGATCGGGCGATGTCCGTATCTTCAGCAAGGAAAGACGGGGGGTTTTAGAGTGCAGGAAGAATGCATCGAGGCGGGCGGGCTCAGGTCTGACGATATGGGCTTTTCGATTCAGGTCGAAGATACACCTCCGCAAGGCAAGTTCTACACCATCGACATCCCCGGCGGAAACGGCGTCATCGACGTGACCGAGGCACTCGCCGGTGATGTCGTTTTCTCGAACAGACGCCACGTAATCACGATGACTCACGAGAATCCCGAGGTAGATTTCGAGCGCGTGAAAACGAAGGTGATGAACGCATGGAACGGCAGGCGGTTGAAGTACCGCCTGAGCCGCGACCCTGGCTACACCTACGACGGCAGGTTCAGCGTCACTGCATTTTCAGACGATTTCGAGCCATTCCCGGTGATCACCGTGACGATTGACGCGCAGCCTTACAAATCGAAGGGTGTGCAGACCTTCCGAGTTAACGCGGCGGGCGGCATCGTCGTAACGCTCGAAAGCGGCCGCATGCCGGTGTGCCCCACGTTTGAATTTGCCTCGGAAACCATAGTGGACGCCAACGGCTGCTTTGCCCGGATGCAACCCGGAAGTTACAAGATAAACGACCTGTGGCTGTCCGAAGGCACCAATGAAATCTACCTCAACAGCTACCTCGGAGACGGAAACGTCCCCATGTCCACTTACGCCGATGACTTGATCGGCGACTATGCGCGCAACCGCATATCCGATCTCATTTGGGACGGCGTCAGGGCCGGGGCCGTGCTCATCTCGGATTGGGAGCTCGACACCATCGGCATGCACGCTGGCGAGCGCATCGTGGATGCCGAGTTCGGCGTGAGCGCCGAAAGCGAGAGATACGCCGTTTACATCGACTACGATTGGAGAGATTTGTAGACCATGGATAGCACAACCAACATCAATCTTGAAAAACCCGCACAGTCTGACACATTCGCCCAGTTTCTCGAGGCAATCAACCTTAATTCTGACAAGCTCGATGCGCTACCGCTTCCGGTTGGATATGGGTCCAACTCGCAAATGGAGTACCTGAAACTGGCATGCGGCGTTATCGCAATGTGGGGGCATTTTGACCACGGATCCAATTACAAATGCACAACCACGCTGATACCGGGAACAAGCTACTGCTCGAAGAGTTTTAAGGTCAACTACCCGATACCTCTCGTCGACAGCAATCCGGTTGTCCTTACGAGTTGCGTCGACTCTGCAGCAATCGAGTGCAAGGCCAGTCCGCGCGCGGCGAGCTACTCCAGCGTCGACATCATCTACTACTGCCCCACCGAAGAACCAAGCAACTCTACGCGTACTAAATCGTGCGATATTCTGATCATCGGAAAGTGGAAGTAAGATGTATCGGATATTGTGCGGCAACGATATAGTCCACGACGCAAGGTCAGACGTAGAAATCGCCTTTGAAAAATCATGCGACTTCAATCTGAACGCCTCCGATACCCTTAAATTCAAGCTGGCGAGAACGCATCCGCTTTACAAAAAAATCGAGATAAAGGACAAAACGCGCGAGCTCGTCCTTGTCGATGGGGACACGGTGAGGTTCCGCGGCAGGGCGCTTGATTGCGAAGAAGATTTCGACGGCAACGTGCTCTACACGTGCGAAGGAGAGTTGTCGTACTTGAACGACAAAACGCTCCCGCCGTACTCGACGACATCGGACGACGTGCCAAGCACGGTTGACGGCTTGTTTAACTGGTACATTTCGCAATACAACGCGAAAGCGGATGCGCGAGATCGGTTCATCGTCGGCATAAACGAGGGCGCCATGCTCGACCCGAACAATCACATCCTGCGCGAATCGAGCATGAGGCCGAATGTTTCGAGCGAAATAAAGGAAAAGCTGCTCGGAAAACTGGGCGGATATGTGAGGGTGCGCCACGAGGGAGATTTGCGTTATATCGACTACCTAGCCGGTGGGGGAACCACAACCGCGCAACGCATAGAGTTCGGCGTGAACTTGCTCGATTTCGCAAGGCGAAGAGACTCGACTGGCTTTTGCACGAAGCTCATCCCGATCGGAAAAGGCGGCGACAAAGAAGTAACGATAGACCAGCTGCCCGATGGCCCTCTTCAAGCTGGATTCGAGAAAGCGGGAAACGGCATTGTCAGCGTAGGCAATGCGAAAAAATACGGGATTATCGAGCGCGTTGTCGAATTCGAGGATATCACGCTCCCCGAAAACCTGCTGCAGGCTGGCATGCGAAATGCCGCCAACGTTCGGTTCGGGGACACGATGGAACTGACTGCGGTCGACTTGCATATGATCGATGAAAATATCGACCGGCTTATTCTCGGCAACTACATCAGGGCCACTTCGAGGCCGCATGGGTTCGACGAGTACTTTATCTGCACGAACATGCACCTCGACCTCGATAACGCAGATCAATCGAGGTATACGCTTGGCAGCGAATACGACACCCTCACCGGCAAACAATCATCGAAGATCGCCTCGCTAAACTCCTCGATCAATAAGCAGTACGAGGCGGTACAGGGCATCGACCAGACGGCCAAGGAAGCCGCCGCCAAGGCCGATGCCGCCGTGGTGGACTCGTGGGACGAGTACGCGGTGTCCGACAGCAACAGCGACCCTCCGGCGGACGGGTGGTCGTCCGACCAACCAAAATGGGAAGAAGGCCGCTACATCTGGCGCAGGCCCGTCACGGCGCGCGGAGACGGCACGACGGTGGAGGGCTCGCCGGCCGTCATGACGGGCAACCCCGGCAGGGACGGCGAGGACGCGGTGCTGGTGCACATCGACTCGTCGGCAGGCAACGCGTTCAAGAACAACTCCGTCTCGACCGTGCTGCGCGCCGTCGTGTTCCACGGGACGCGCCGCCTGCCGGACGGAGCCGCCCTGAGGGCCGAGTTCGGGCCGACGGCGCGGGTCGAGTGGCGGTGGCAGAGGATGGGCGAGGACCGGTTCGGGACCATCAGCGCCTCGGACTCGCGGCTGTCCGAGGACGGGATGGCGCTTGCGATCAGCCCGGCCGACGTGGACGAGAAGACCGACTTCCTGGCGAGCCTGGTGGTCGGGTAGATGGGAGGACTCATGGAAGGACCGGGATTGGCGCTGCGCGCGCGGGTCGTCGACGGCAGGTACTCGATCAGGGCGGTCGTCGTCGACGGCGGCGGCGCCGAGCTCACGCCGGCGGAGGCGCGCGCCGAGTATGGGGACGGCCTGCGCGTACGGTGGACCGAGGAGCCGGACGGCTGCGAGCCCCGCGGGATCGGCGCGGACGACGGGCGGGTCGGCGAGGGCGGATGGGCGCTGTCGGTCGATCCGGCGAACACGACGATGACGGCCGAGCTGGTCGTCGACGAGGAGGCATGACATGGCGGTATTGGGCACGGCCCAGATAACGCTCGTCGACCTGACCGACGCCTACGGCGTCGTCATGACGAGCGAGTCCCACACGTTCCCCGGATCGACGAGCGCGGCGCTCGCCGGGAGCGTCACCACGCAGATCGTCGCGATGCGCGGCGCGGAGCAGGTGCCCGCGAGCGTCGTGCTGTCCGAGGTGTCCAAGCCCGCCGGTGTCACGGTGACGATGGACTCGGACAAGACCTCGCCGACGCTCACGGTGGCGGTGAGCGGGAGCGTGACCTCGGGCGGCGTCGTGCGGATCCCCGTGCACATCGGGGACGTGACGATCGTCAAGGAGTTCAGCTTCGCCATCGCGTTCAAGGGGGCGACGGGCGCGCAGGGCGCTGCTGGCGCGTCGGCCACGACGGTCGTATGCGGCAACGACTCGCAGTCAATCCCCTGCACCTCCGCCGGATCGACCTCGGCGGCGAGCACGATCACCATCCCGTTCGCCGGGTACGTCGGCACCTCACGCGCGGCCTGCACGGTCGCGGCGAGCGGGCTCCCGAGCGGAATCTCGGTGAGCGCGAACACGGCGGCCACGGACTCGGCCGACGGCTCCCTCGTGCTGGCGGTCGAGGCCGGCTCCGCGCTCGGCTCGGCCGCTGCGCTCTCGGGCACGATAACCCTGACGTTCTCGTGCAACGGCAAGACGTTCGCGCGATCCTTCGGCTGGTCCAAGGCCAAGGCCGGGGCCGCGGGCGGAACGGGGGCTCAGGGAGCGCCCGGGATGCCGGCGACCAGCGTCGTGTGCGGCAACGAGGCGCAGGCCATCCCGTGCACGGCGGGCGGCCTCGTCGCCGCCGCGTGCACGATCACCATACCTTTCGCGGGATACGTCGGCACGTCGAGGGCCGCCTGCACGGCCTCCTACTCGGCGCTGCCCTCGGGCGTGACGCTCGGGAGCAACACCGCCGCCACCGCGTCCGCAGACGGCTCCCTCGTGCTCAACGTGGCCGCGAACGCGACGCTCGGAGCTGCGGCCACGCTCACGGGCGCGATCGAGCTGACGCTCTCGTGCAACGGGCAGAAGCTGGCGAAGCTCTTCACCTGGACCAAGGCGAACAAGGGCCAGACCGGGGCCACGGGCGCGACCGGCTCGCCGGGGGCGGACGCGCTCACGCTCGTGGTCACGTCGAGCAACGGGACGATCTTCAAGAACTCGTCCGTGTCCACCGTCCTCACCGCGCACGTCTACAAGGGCGGCGCGGAGCTGACGGCGGCGCAGATCGCCGCCCTGGGGACGGTCAAGTGGTACAAGGACGGCGCCGCGTCCGCGACCGCGACCGGCACGACGCTCACCATCGACGCGGGCGACGTCGCCAACAAGGCCGACTACGTGGCCAAGCTGGAGGGCTGAGCCATGGCCGTCAAGGCCAGCGGCAGCATAACCCTCGCCGTCGTCGTCGACGTCGCAAGCGTCGCGCGCTACTACAGGCTGCAGTCCTCCACGCTCGCCAAGCCCGCCAAGCCCACGGCGAACCCGCCATCGGGCTGGACGGCGACGGAGCCGGCGTACACCGCGGGCGCCACCAACAGCCTCTACACGTGCGAGCTGACGGTGCTGTCGGATAACACGTGGTCGTACTCGGACGTGTCCCTGTCCAGCTCCTACGAGGCCGCCAAGCTTGCGTACAACGAGGCCAAAGCCGCCCAGGACGCGGCCGAGGAAGCGGCAAAGACGGCCACGAGCTACCTGGAGTACACGAGCGCCGGCCTGGACGTCGGCAACAGGTCCGGCGGCAAGTGGAGCGGCTTCCGCACGCGCATGGCTGCGTCCGCCTTCCAGGTGCTCGACGCGGCGGGGGCGGTGCTCGCGAGCTACGGGGCGTCCGCCGTCGAGCTGGGGGTCGGCGCGGCCAACGCCGTCATCAAGATGTGCGGCGGCAGGGCGCGCGTGTCGTACGGCGGAAACACGCTCACGGTGGCCTCCGACTCGGGGGCCGGAGGCGCGCGCATCAGCTCGGGGGCGGCCGACGTGGCCACGTCCACGGTCGCGAGCGTGATGGCGCACAACAAGGGATCGATCCAGACCGAGGGCGCGAGGGTCGACATCGCGTCGACCGACAAGCCCCGAGCCCTGCTGTTCGCCCACGAGCTCGCGCTGTGGAACAACGCCGACCTCAACAATCCGGTGTACCTGGCCGACACGGGCAGGGCCGGCGCGATGCTCTCTGGACGCGACTGGGTCGCCTACAGCGTGTCGGGGTACTCCGGCCTCCGCCGCGTCCTGCCGGGGGGCCGCGTCGAGGTCGTCGGCACGGTCGTGAGGACGATGGGCGACTACCATTGCGACCTCATGAGCTTCGACACCCTGCGTTCCATCCTCGGGGCGACGGCGGCCCAGGTGCCGACCGAGTCCCCGAGCATCCACGTGGCCGTGACCAACGGGCACTGGGAGGCAAACGCCGCCAGCCTGGAGTCGCCGCAGGCGTCCCAGACCGGGGTGATCCGCGTCACCAAGCGCGACCCGGCGGGATCGTGCGTGGGCTCCATCCGCATCAACTACCGCATCCTGCTCACCAACACGACGCTTTAGGAGGCGCGCATGGTAGACGAGGAGATGATGATGGCCGCCGTCGTGGCGGCGGGCGGGGCGGAGTACGCCGCCGCCGTCTACGGCGACTCCCTGGCGTTCGAGGGGGACGCCCCGCCCGTCGGAGAGGTCTTCGAGGCCGTCTCGATAGCCTACGCCAACGGCGACTCCTACGAGTCGTCCGTGCCGGTGGCGTTCGAGGCGGCGCGAGGCCCGGAAGGCGACGGTCGGGCGTGGGCGCGCCTGGCCCCCGCAGAGCCGGTCGAGCGCGCCGCGCGCGAGGCCCGGACGGCAATGGCGGTGGGGCTCGTGCTCATGGGCGCCGGCCTGCCCGACGAGGCGGCCCTGCGCGTGGCCGAACTCTACCCGGAGTGGGAGGCGGGCGAGAACTACGAAGCCGGCCAGGTCGTGCGCTTCGGCGGCCTCTACCGCTGCGCGCAGGCGCACGCCTCGCAGGACGGTTGGGAGCCGCCGAGCGTCCCCGCCCTGTGGATCGCGATCGCCCCGCCCGGCGACGTGCCCGAGTGGGCCGCCCCGGGCGGGGCGCACGACGCCTATGCGGCTGGCGACCGCGTCATGCATAACGGAGACATATGGGAGAGCCTGGCGGACGGCAACGTGTGGGAGCCTGGGACGCAGGGTGCGCCCTGGGCGCTGGCAGAGAGGGGGTGATGCATATGGACGACCTCATGGCGGCGATAGGCGCGTCGCTGGCCCACGCAGGCCCCGAGTACATCCTGGCGCTCGGAACCATAGCGGTCGCGGCATGGGTGGCCGCCAAGGCCATGCCGCTCTACGCCGACAACCGCGACAAGCGCCTCGACATCGAGGCGGCGCGCGAGCAGCGCAAGGCCGAGGAGTCGGCGCGCATGGACGAGCGCGACCGGGAGCGCGCCAAGCTGGAGGGCCGGTGGCTCGAGCAGTACGAGCACGCCACGCAGGTGCAGCAGCAGACCAACGCCGTCATGGCCGGCGTGGAGGCCCAGATGACCACGCTCAACGCCACGCTGTCGGACAGCAAGGACAGGAGCCGGGACATGGCCAAGGAGATGCACGAGGTGCACCAGGTGATAGTCAATCAGTAGAGAGGATCGGACATGGAGAAGGGCAATTGGACAACCGAGCGCGTCATCGCGATCGCGCGCCTCGCGTGCAGCCTGGCGGCGTCGGTCGCGGCCGGATGCGGCCTGGCGCTGGACGCGGACGCGCTGTACATCGGCGTTACCTGCGTGCTGGCCACGGCGTGCTACGCGTGGAGCTGGTGGAGCAACAACAACGTCACCAAGGCCGCCCAGGACGCTCAGGCGTACCTGGACAGCCTGAAGGGGGGCGGAGATGGACGCTAAGACTTTGGAAGAGCTGGTGGCCGAGACATGGCCGGAGGCGGAGCGCATGGAGCCGACCGAGCCCAGGGCGATGACGCCCGAAGAGGCGGCGGCGGTCATGGAAGGCGAGCATGGCGACGCCTAGCGAGGTGGCGGCCCTGCTCCACGCGCACCTCTGCGAGCACGGATGGCACGGCTACACGCAGGGGCCGGGCCGCTGGGGCGACGGGGAGGGCGTCTGCTCGCTGGACATCGACGGCGAGACGTACTCGGTGGGGCAGGGAGACCGCGACTGCTCGAGCAGCGTCATCGACTGCTGGCGGCAGGCGCTCCGGGGCACGCCGTGGGAGGGCAGCCTGGACGGGGCGACCTACACCGGCGACATGCGCCGCGTGTTCGTCGCCTCCGGGCTGTTCGACTGGCGTCCCATGGGGGACGGCTACATCGCGCAGCGCGGCGATATCTACCTCAACGAGCGCGACCACACGGCCATGTGCCAGTCGGCCGAGCCGGACATGCTGAGCGAGTTTTCGATCAACGAGTACGGCACCATCACGGGCGGGCAGGTGGGCGACCAGACGGGCCGCGAGAGCCGCGTGCGCTCGTACTACGACTACCCGTGGGACGGGATACTGGCCTACAACCACAAGGCGGACGGACATGCGCCCGCATACGATACGGAGGCAACCATGCAATGCATCATCCAGCCCAACGGACTGGGCAAGCTGTGCTGGTTCGACGGCCAGCGAATCCACTACCTGCACCACCCCGACGAGGTGACCGCCCTCAACATGGTCCACCGCGCCTGCTGCGGCCGCGACATCCCGTGCATCGCGCTCGGGGAGCCCGACGCCCCCTGGGCGAGCCGCCTTCTGCAGGCGGTCGGCGAGGACGATCCGGGATTCGAGTCGTTCTAGCGATGGCCGTCTTGGTGGCGCGGGCCGTGCTCGCCGTCGTCGCGCTGGCAGTGCTGCTCGACTGCCTGCACGGCATCGTGCACGTGCCGACCAAGGACGAGCGGCGGGAGGCGTGGCGGCACAGGTGAGTCAGTTGAACGGTATGGCGGGAGACAGCGACGCCGCGTCGGCGCTGGGGCGCGGCCTCTCCCAGTCGGCCATGAACGTCGACAGGCCGCCGTAGGACATCCTGCAGGTGCGCTCGCCGTCGCCCACCTCCACCTCGAGCGACAGCCGGTCGCCTTCCACGATCTCCACCAGGTAGCGCCTGCCGGCGAGCACGGCCATGCCGCCCTCAACCCTGCTGTCGCCCCTGTACACGAGGTACGCGCCCACCGCCGTCTCCCTTCGCCTTGGCTTACGGGCGTATAATACAGACCGGATCGGTAATGTTCAACGTCTGGAGGGAGCAGCGATGGGAAACGATATGACGCGCAAGGGGTTCCTGGCGGCAGCGGCGGCTGCGGGCGCTGCAGCTCTGGTTCCGAGCGTGGCGGTGGCCGAAGAGCCGGACGGCTCGGAGGCGGCCCCGCTGGCCGCGCTCGACGTGGAGCCGGTGGAGGGAGCGGAGGCGCTCGCGGGGAGCGAGTGGGCGGCGATGGCCGCAGGCTCCCCGATAGACGTCGTGAAGTCCCACAGCGGCATGCACGTCATGAACGCCCCCGGGTACTTCGTCTTCACGGGATGGGACGAGGAGCACGACTGGCCCGCAGACCTCGGGTTCGGCTTCACAGGGGAGAGCTTCGCCGTGAAGGCTCGCGACTTCAACATTTCGACATTCGGCGTCCACGGGAAGCTGGCCGACTGGGTGGTCGAGTCGGGCACGTACGGGCCGTGGAGCTACAAAAAGTACGCGAGCGGGACGGCCGAGTGCTGGATACGCCGTAGCTACGACGTCCCGATGGACGCCTGGTCGCCGTCGAGCTTCTACCCGCAGGGCTACGCGGCGAGTGCCGGGTACTGCTCCGGACTGCTCGACTACCCGTTCCCCTTCTCGGAGCCGCCTTGCGAGACCTTCTCCCTTCTCGGGGTCGAGGGCGGCCTGTGCGAGGCCTTCGCCCATTCGATCCAGCCGAACACCTCGACCAGATCCGGGTACTACCAGGTGTACCGAACCGCCTTGCCGGAGGCGGCGACGGTCACGATGTCGTACTCGATGGCCGTTCGCGGCAGGGCGTCCTAGCGGCCGCCCCAGTTTCGGACGGGGCCGCATCGCGCGATGCGGCCCTTGCGCCTAGCCCTCGTCTATCCCGTCGAGGGCCGCGTCGGCCTTGTCCAACGCGGAAGTGAGGTCGACGAGCATGTTGCGCGCAATGTACACGACGCTCGACACGTCGCGCATGTCGGCTGCGCCCTGCATGTCCTCGTACACGAGGTCCATTATGTAGGCCAGCCCGTCCAGCGTGTCGGCCGCCACGGATATCGCCCTGCTCGCTTCTCGCTTGTCCTCCATTTTCCAAACACCGTCCTCGTCGATAGGGAGGTCCCTCGGCGGCGTTCCCTGCACGGCGCCATTCTCGCCCAATCGTCAGTCGTCCGGCACCCTCACGAGGATGTCGCCAGGCTGGCAGTCCAGCTCCTCGCACAGCGCGTCGAGCGTGGCGAAGCGTATCGCGCGGATCTTGCCGGTCTTGATATGGGACAAATTGGCGTTCGTGAGGCCGACCCGCTCGGCGAGGTCTATCAGCTTGACCCCGCGCTCGGCCATGACCTCGTCGAGTCTCGTCTCTATGGCCACGGCGACCCTCCTTCCCGGTGCCGCCCGTTCGTGCGCATCTGGGCAAACACCATCTTTGACCTGCGGAGATAGATTAGCCGGATCGTAATTTTATTGACAGATGATAAATCTGGCGGCATAGTATAGCAGAGGGATTCCACGGGCCGGCTGAGGCATTCCGGCAAAACAAAACTGTTGAAAACAGCGTATTCGTGCTGTGGGCGGAGCTTTGCCTGATTGGGTTGAGAGATGTGATTGGAGGTGATTTTTGAGGAAGTTCGTGCGGGCAGAAAAGAGGGCATCCCCGCGCCTAGGAAACGTATGGGATGCCCGACAAACAGCAGGCTTACAGCCTGTAGTAAGGACATTTTAACATGAAAGACGATAGCGTGCTCAACGGTGGAAATGCATCGCAAAAATGCTCTGAAGGGGCAGACGAAGAGTTTTTTGACATCGATGATCTGTGCTCAGACAGGCTGCGAGCGGCTCGGTTAATCTGTGAAACTATAGCGCGAAAACTCAACGTTGTGCAGAGATCCATCAATCAGTCAGATAGTTCGGTCGTCTCTGAGTTTACCAAGCAGAGCGTCAAGGAAATCGGTCTTTACATTTTGCTGCTTCGAGACGCTCTCCAAGTATGCCGATGATCGTGCAGCGCGATAATACATCGTGCCGTTAAGATATTGTCCGTTCGCTGCAATTTAGTTGATGACTCATCACGATGGCACAGCAATAGAGCTTACTCCACGGGGTGCCAATTACTGTGCCATCGTGTGCCATCTTAGGGAGTTTTAAGGGGCTTTAGAGTATAAAACGAACATAAGTTTCCATAAAAGCCATTTAGTTTGATAATCAAAATCATTTATTTGATCAGGTAAAATATGGCGGAGGCGGTAGGATTTGAACCCACGAAGCCTTGCGGCTTAACAGTTTTCAAGACTGCCGCCTTCAACCACTCGGCCACGCCTCCGCATCGATGGGCGCATGTCGGAACGAACGCGCAGCGCGTGCGCGTGCGGTGCTTTTCGCATCGTATTCCCGAATGCACAGGTAGGATACCATATAATAGACGGTATGACCGATGAAGACTACATGCGCCTGGCGCTGGAGGAAGCGCGGCGCGCCGCCGAGCTGGACGAGGTTCCCATTGGGGCCGTGGTGGTGTACGAGCCCATCGACCCGGCCACGCGTCGACCTTTGGCCGAGCCCCGGGTGATCGCGCGGGCATGCAACCTACGCGAGACGACGCGCGATCCGGCCGGGCATGCGGAGTTCCTAGCCATGAAGCAGGCGTCGGCTGAGCTCGACGCATGGCGGCTCATGGGGTGCACGGTCTACGTGACGCTGGAGCCGTGCATCATGTGCGCGGGCCTCATGCATCAGGCGCGTATCGACCGGTGCGTGTTCGGCGCACCCGACCCCAAAGCCGGTGCCTTGGGCACGCTGTACCGCATTCACGAAGACGAGCGACTCAACCACAACTTCGAGGTGGTTTCCGGCGTGTTGGGTGACGAATGCGCCGATGCGCTGCGGGCGTTCTTCGCGCGCAAGAGAAGGAAATGAACGGAGTTCTGCGATGACGCAATCGAATGAAGACAACCGCCTCGACAGCCTATCGGGCACCGCGCGGCCGACGCCGCCCGCGCCAGCCGCTGCGGGCGCGGGCGATCCGCACGCGGTCGACATGCTGGCCGCGGCGCGCGCGGCCCAGAAGGTCGACGTCGCCCCGTTCTCCGGTCCCGATGCCGTGAAGCTCATCGCGCCCGCGAAGGTCAACCTGTTTTTGGGCATCGGCGAACGGCGTGACGATGGGTACCATGAGGCGCTGAGCGTCATGCATGCGCTCACCATGCACGACGTGCTTCGCATGAAGCTGCTCCCGGCTCGCCCCGGCCCTGCGGGTTTGAGCATCGACCTGGAGTGCCGCTTGGCCGAAGGGCTCGCGCCGCTGGACGTAGCGCTCGAGGACAACATCGTGAGCAAGGCCATCCGCCTGCTCGCGCAGGCCGTGGGAAGAGACGTCGACGAGACCATGGCCGTTCACGTGGAGAAGCGCATTCCCGCCGAAGCGGGCTTGGGCGGAGGCTCGTCCGATGCCGCCGCCGCGCTGGTGGGCGCCGCACGGTTGTGGGGGCTGCGTGCCGACGATCCCCGCATCGAGGATACCGCACGCTGCCTGGGTGCCGACGTGCCGTTCTTCCTGCATGGCGGATGCGCCGTGTTCGACGGGGTGGGCGATGCGTTCGTGCATGAGATCGCGCCCATGGGCTCACCGGTCGTGCTGGTGAAGCCCGAAGGGGGCGTTTCCACGTCGGCTGCGTACCGCGCGTTCGACGAGCGCCCCGTGCCGGTTTCGCCAGCCGACCGCGAGGCGGCGCTCGGGGCCACGCGCGCGCAGGACGTGCCGTTGCGCAACAACCTGGTGGGCGCCTCCGAGTCGTTGCTGCCTGCGCTTGCCGACGTGCGCGCCTGGGCGGAAGAATGCCCCGACGTGGAGCAGGCGCTCATGTCGGGGAGCGGGTCCGCAGTGTTCGCTCTGTGCGACACGTTCGAGGCCGCTGGCCGCGCGGCTGCCCAGGCGCGCATGCGTGGATGGTGGGCGCACGCCACCACGTTCGGACGCGTGCGAGCCGCGGAAGTTCCTGCGAGCTAGCCGTTTTCGGCGGTCGCTCTATTGGGCGGCTCTCCTTCAGGGGAGCCGCCGTGCCGACGATGCGGCGTTGGGATGGTGGCCGACGGGCCGCGTTCGGTACCCTTTCGAAAGTTTTTTCCAAAATCCAGTGGGATAGTTATATTTACAAAACCATTCCTTATTCCTCTTATATGCCTTGTGATGATAGAATCCCAGTTACGTAATAGCTAAGGAGGACTTATGAGCATCCCACTGATCGTCATCCTCGTCATCGTCGTTGTTCTGGTTATCGCGATAATCGGCCTGTACAACAACCTGGTGAAGCTGCGCAACATGGTGGACAACGCCTGGGCGCAGATCGACGTACAGTTGCAACGCCGTCTCGATCTCATTCCGAACTTGGTGGAGACCGTCAAGGGTTACGCCTCGCACGAGCGCGGCACGTTGGAAGAGGTCACCCAGGCACGCACGGCCGTGATGAACGCGCCTACACCCGAAGGCAAGATGCAGGCCGACGGCATTCTGACCGGTGCGCTCAAAAACCTGTTCGCCGTGGCCGAAGCCTACCCCGATCTCAAGGCCAATACGAACTTCCAGCAGCTTCAGTCCGAGCTGTCGAACACCGAGGACAAAATCAGCTACATGCGTCAAAGCTACAACGACACGGTCATGAAGTTCAACACGGCTATCCAGACGTTTCCGGCCGTGCTGTTCGCCGGCATGATGGGCTTCAAGCAGCGTGACAGCTTCGACGCTGAGGCCGGGGCGGAAGTCGCTCCAAAGGTCCAGTTCTAGCAGCGATCATCCAGCGCCCGCCCAACACATGCGGCGGGCGCCCCTTTTCAATCAAAACTCTGTCTCCGCATCGTCGTTGGACGGCGGTGCGGACGGGCCCGCCCGGGGTTGACCCTGCCTTGGCGCGCTTACCGCAGACAAGAGGTCGGAAGTGGTTCTATGACGCGCGTATCCCATAGAGTGAGAGGGCTTGGTCGCGAACATGTCGCGCAGGCCTTCGACGCTCGCATGCTCTCGTTTGCAACAACGGTCGTTCTCGTGGTTCTGCTCGTGGTGTTCTATGCGGTGATGATGGTGAACATGAAGGCGATCTCCGACAGGATCGACGAGATCAACACGCACCCGTACCCGGTGACCGTGGCCGCAGGCGAGGCGGAGACCTATCTGGTGCAGTTGCGCACCCTGGCCGAGCGCCTTGCCTACGTGAGAACGCCCGAGGCCGTCGACGCCGTGGAGGCCGAGTACGAAAGCATCGACCGAGAGATCACCGAGCCACTTGCCGTTATCGCCGATCAATGCAGGTCTTCCCCTGAAGCGGCCGCCGCACTTGTCGAGCGCTACGATACGTTGAAGGCGGAGCAGCGGCACTTGATAGCCCAATGCCGCGATCCCCTCTCTGCGGACGCCGACGTGCAGCACACGGTCGACGAGCAGGTTGATCCTCTGATCGACGGCATGCTGGAGCTCAACGCCGAGGTTATCGACCACTCGCGCCAGTCGTTCTCGTCGCTGTTCGACCTGGCTGTCAAGGCCTGCACCGAGACGGCGGTGTACGCCAGCGTCCTTATGGCCGGCGTGCTGGCCGTGCTCGCCATTTTCCTGGTAACCGTCAGGCGCAGGAATGCCGAGCGCGACCGGTTGCAGAAGAATCTCGAGGCCGCCCTCGAAACGGCGCGTTACGCGAGCAAGGCCAAATCCCAATTCCTCGCCAGCATGTCGCATGACATCCGCACGCACTGCTCGGCCATCGTGGGATTGACGGAGATAGCGGAACGCCACGTAGACGACGTGGAGCGGGTGAGCGAATGCCTATCGAAGATATCGCTTTCATCGCATCATCTGATCAGCCTGATAAACGACGTGCTCGACATGAGCAAGATCGAAAGCGGGCAGCTCATGCTGAGCGACGAGCCGTTCAGTTTGGAAGAGCTCATTTCCATCATCGAGGTGATCGCGCAGCAGCAGGCGCATACGAAGCAGCTCTCGTTCGTCGTGGAGGCCGCGAACGTCGCCGGGGTTTACGTGCGCGGCGACGCCCTGCGCGTGCAGCAGGTGCTGTTGAACCTTATCGGCAACGCCGTGAAGTACACCGAGCCCGGCGGCAAAGTGCGCCTGCGCGTGGATTTGGAAAGGCCGGGGTGCGTTTCGGCGGATCGGGCACGTTGCAGGGAATCGATTATGGTCTTGCGCGACGAGCTTCCCACCAGCGGTTTTCCGAATGTTCCGTGCGGCGGGCAAGGGTCGTGCGGAATCGTGCTGTACCGGTTCGAGATCGAAGACAACGGCATAGGCATGACGGCGGATTTCGTCGGCCGCATATTCGATCCGTTCGAGCGGGAGCGCACCGACGAGACGCGCGGCATCGAGGGAACCGGCCTCGGCATGTCCATCACGAAGAGCATCATCGACCAGATGGGCGGCACCATCGAAGTGAGCAGCGAACGGCATCGCGGCACGAAGTTCACCGTCGAGCTGCCGTTGCGCCTGGAAACCGCCGACGTCGCCACGGCGTTGACGTCCGAAGGGGAGCCTCCCGTGCTTCCGAAGCGCGTCGACTTTTCGGGCGCTCGCGTGTTGCTGGCCGAGGACAACGACATCAACGCCGAGATAGCCTGCGACATCATCGGTCGCACGCGCGCCGAGGTCACGTGGGCGCACGACGGTGCCGAAGCGGTTAAAGCCGTGCTGGAGGTGCCCGAAGGCTGGTTCGACATCGTGTTCATGGACGTGGAGATGCCGAACATGAACGGATTGGAAGCGTCCCGCGTGTTGCACGAGACCTGCGAGCGCGAGGGCCGTGCCCGGCCGGTCATCGTTGCCATGACGGCGAACGCCTACGTGGAGGATCGGACGCGCGCCTTCGAAGCCGGCATGGACGACTACGTGGTGAAGCCCTTCGGGTTCGCCGACCTGTGCGATGTGATGGACGCGCATGTGCCCGCACGCACCGTGTCGAGTACGTAGCGCCCGGTGAACGAGCAGGCAAAGCGCGCCGCAGCTTTGGTATGATGGTCGTGTTGAACGGAAAGGCTGCAAACGCGTTGAAAGGAGCGGGGCGATGATAGCTAGGCTTTCGCGCATCGTGCCGCTGCTCATCGTTTTGGCCGTGGTCGCGGCCATCGTGTACTTGGTGGCGGCGTGGCGCTACTCGCCCAACCGCGGCAAAGAGATACTCATCAAGGCCTTCACCTGGCTGACGGGGATTCTCTCGGGCGTTTTTGCGCTGGTGAGCCTGTACGCGCTTCTCGACGGCAACGAGCTCATACTCGACTTGGGGCTGAGCTTTCTCGTCGCCGCGCTCATCGGCCTGGCGATCACGCGCATCTGCCGCGCCGTGTTCGTGCGGAACCACCCTGGCTGGAAGAAGAAGCCCATGAAAACGACGCGGCCGGACGACCACCCCCGGCGCCCGTTCACCCCGCCGTGGAAAAGGTAAGACACTCGAGAGGGACAGGCCCTTTTCCGAGATAATCCCACCCTATGAGGCTTGGATCCACGAAAACCCCGCGTGCCTACAACCCGGCGGTGGCTCCTGAAAAAGAAAACATCCCCGGTGGGGATGTAGATGACAAATAGGTGGCGGAGAAGCAGGGATTCGAACCCTGGATACCCTTGTGGGGTATACTCACTTAGCAGGCGAGCACCTTCGGCCTCTCGGTCACTTCTCCGCTATAATAGGTGCGATTCGCTATGATACCGTGACCACCTCGAACTTGCAAGGAGATTGACCGTGCAAATCACGAGTGATCCTCATAATGCCGCTGTCGCGCCCGTCCGGCGCTTCCTTGCGACCCGCGTCGCGCTGATTCTCGCTGCGGCGGTTCTCGCGGCGGTTGCGCTGTTGGCCGTGTCGCCCTCGTCGGCGTTCGCCAAATCGTACGACATGACGAAGGTGGACATAACCGCCCAGGCCGAGACAGACGGATCGCTGCATGCGGTGGAGCAGCGCACGTTCGACTTCAACGGCGACTTCACGGCCGTGTGGTGGACGTTCAGCGGGCTGCCTGCGAACGCCGAGCTCAAGGTGAACTCCATGCGCATGGCCCAGGTGGACGCAAGCGGCAACGTGACGGGGGAGTGGGAGACGCTGCCCAGCGTACCGTTCGTGCTGAGCTGGCGCGATTCCGGCGGTCCCGGCACGGATGCGTACTCCGTCGACCTGCCGAAGAACACAGTGTACGCCTTCTTCAACGTGTCGGACGAGAAGGCGGTGATAGAGCTGGACTACACCGTGGTCAACGGCGTGCAGGCGTACAAGGACGTGGGCGAGGTGACTTGGAAATACGTTTCCGACCAGTGGGAGGAGGCGTCCGAGAACGTCACAATGACGCTGGCGCTGCCGGTTCCGCAGGGTGCGGACGTGGTGCCCGGCGAGAACGTGCGCGCTTGGGGGCACGGCCCGCTTGACGGATCGCTTTCCATCAACGCCGACGGCAGCATCACGTACACGGTGCCCCGGGTGAACGCCGGGCAGTACGCCGAGGCGCGCGTCGTGTTCCCTGTGGAGTGGCTCACGAACCTTTCGCCCGAAGCCGCGAAGCTCCATTCGAACGTAACCCATCTCGACCAGGTGCTCACCGAAGAAGCGGCCTGGGCCGACAAGGCCAACCGCGATCGCGTGCTGTCGCTGGCCTTCATCATAGGGTGCGGCGTGGTGTGCGTGCTGCTCATCGCATGGGCGCTGTGGTCCTACTTCAGGTTCGGGAAGGAGCACGAGCCCGATTTCACCGAAGAGTATTGGCGCGACGTGCCCGATCCGAGTGTACATCCCGCCGTTATCGGGCGGCTGTGGCGTTGGGATCGCGAAAGCCAAGACGACTTCACGGCCACGCTCATGCACTTGTCGCACGTGGGGGCCATCCGCATCGACCGCGGCAGCTACGAGAAGCCCAAGAAGTTCGGCGGCACGGAAACGGTGGAGGACTACTACCTCACGCGCGTGCCTGCCGTGGCCGACACGATGACGAACCCCATAGACACCCAGACGCTCGGACTGCTGTTCGGCACGATAGCCGGTGGACGCGATTCGCTGTGGTTCGGCACCATCCAGCAGTATGGCAAAGACCATCCCGACGACTTCGTCAGCTCCATGAAAGGATGGCAGGGCATCCTGTCGGCCGAAACCAACCGTTGCGATTTCTTCGAGGCCAAGGGCAAACGCTACCAAGGGTATCTCGTGGCCCTCGCCATCGTGGTGGCGCTGGCGGGCGTGGGCATCGGCGTTATGACGGAGAACTTCATCCCGCTCGTGTTCATGCTGCCCACGGCTATCGCGCTGGGTGTGATAGGCAACTACATGCCGCGCCGCAGCGTGGCGGGCAACAACCTGGTGGCGAAGTGCAAGGCGTTGCGCAATTGGCTGCGCGACTTCTCGTCGCTCGACGAACGTCCGCCCACCGACGTGAAGGTGTGGGGCGAGTTCATGGTGTACGCCTACGTGTTCGGCATTGCGAAGCAGGTCATGCACGAGTTGCAGACGCGGGTGCCCGAGCTGTTCGAGCCCGATGCGGGCATGGCGTACGGCTACGGTTACGTGCCGTGGTGGTTCTGGTACGCGCCCACGCACGGTGCCAGCGGTGCGATCATGCCCTCGGCGAGCGATCTGCTGAACACATCCGTGACGAACACCATGAACACCGCACAGGCTGCGATTTCAGGTGCGAGCGGCAACTTCTCGAGCGGCGGCGGCTTCGGCGGCGGCTTCTCCGGCGGCGGAGGCGGCGGCTTCGGCGGAGGCGGCGGCGCGCGGTAGCAGAGACAACGAAAAGAGCCCCGGACTCCGGGGCTCTTTCAATTTCAAATGGTGCGGGTGAAAGGACTTGAACCTTCATGGGGTTGCCCCCATACGGACCTGAACCGTACGCGTCTGCCAATTCCGCCACACCCGCACAACGCGGCTTCTTATCGAAGCGGTTGATTATGATACCTTAGTCCACCGTTTGTGACAAGAAGAATTTTACATGACGCCCGTAGCGGCGCATTCGCACGATCTTGCGCCGACCAGGGTATCTGGTTTATTCGACATCGTTTTCCAGCTCCTTCACGATCCGTGCGGGCACGCCCGCCACCACGCAGTTGTCCGGCACGTCCTTGGCCACCACGGCTCCGGCGGCCACAACGACGTTGCTGCCGATGGTCACCCCGGGCAGGATGGTGCAGTTGCCGCCGATCCACACGTCGTCGCCGATGGTCACGGACTCTCCCGTCGCCAGCTTCCGACGGCGGCCCGCCGGCGACAGCGGATGCCCCACCGACGTGATGAGCGTGTTCGGGCCGATCATGCAGAAGTCGCCTATGCTCACCGGCGCGATGTCCAGGATGGTGACGTTGTAATTGGCTAGGAAGTCCTCGCCCACGTGGATGTTCTTGCCGTTGTCGCAGTTGAAGCCCGGCAGCACGTTGGCCACCTCGCCCACGGAGCCGAACAGCTCCTTGACGATGGCGTAATGTCCCTCGTAGTCGTTGGGATCGAGCGCGCGCAGCCGGGCGCACTGGGCGGCGGCGCATTTCTTGCGTGCATCGACCTCGGGATCGAGCACGCAGAACTCATGCCCTGCATCCAGCTTCTCCAGCTCGGTCAGACGTTCAGCGTTCATGGCGTTCCTTTCGTTCGCGTTACGGGCGCGCCCCTTCTGGCGATGCGTCCCGTTCTTTCGAGGTCGAGGTCGCTGCCAGCTTGATGCGAAGCAGCGCGGCCACTCCGCATGCCGCCGCAGCCAGTGCCGCTCCCACCGGCCCCAACCAGGCGTAGCCGCCGACGCCGGCCAGCGCAGTGCCGCCCACGAGCGAGCCGACCGTGATGCCGATGTTGTAGAACGTCGGGTTCAGCGAGGACGCGAAGTTGAGCGCCTGCGGGAAGCTTTCCTCGGCAACCTCCATGAACAGCACCTGCACCTGGGAGTTGTGCAGTGCGGTGACGTAGGCGAGCGCCAGGCAGTTGGCCATGCCGAGCACGGGGCCCGCCGCGGTGCTGAAGGGGAGCGCCAGCAGGAGCGCGGCCAGCGCACCGTACACGAACGGCAGCGCGCGCTGGCCCCAGCGATCCGCGACGACGCCCGCCGACAGGTTCGAGAGGATGGCCATCGCGCCGTAGGCGGAAAGCGCCAGGGGTAGGGCCGCCTCCGGCACGCCGACCACCTGCACGAGCAAGGGGTTCAGATAGGTGTAGTAGACGTAGAGCCCCGCCATGGAAAGCAGGATCTGCAGGGCGTTCAGCACGGTGCGCGGTTCCTTGAGCACCGCCAGCTGCGAAAGCAGGAAGGCCGCACCGCCTTTGGAGCCGGGCACAGCGTCGCGGGCTTCCTCTTCTTCCCCTCCGCCGCGAGGGAGCACCGCCGCCAGCACGCCCGTCACCACAACCAGCAGCGCGCTGATCGTCCAGAACGCCGCATGCCATCCTGCGGCCTGCGTGATGGCGGTTCCCAACGGAACACCCAGAACAGAGGCCACGCTGAACCCTGCGAAGATCACCGCGATCACCTTGGGGCGCAGCTCGGGCGCGGCGATGTCCTTCACGAAGGTCATCGACACCGTGCACGCGGCCCCCGACACGCTGGCGGCCAGAACCCGCGCGACTAACAGCATCTCGTACGACGGCGCGAGGGCCGCCGCCACGTTGCCGACGATGAACACCGCGCACAGGGCCATAAGCAGGCGGAACTTCCGCACGCGGGCGGTCGCCAGCGCCAGCACGGGCGTGCAGACGGCGTACACGCCCGCGAACACCCCCACCAGGTTGCCCACGAGCGTGATCTCCACCGCGAGCGACCCCGCGATCTCGGGCAGGATGCCCACGACGATGAACTCGCTGCAGCCCAGCGCGAAGCTCAAGGCCACCAGCGCCACTACCGGGATCGAGAGAACGCCGCGCTTCGTTTCCATGCTCGCTGCTCCTTTTGCCGTCGTTTCGGCCACCTATGGTATGCTTCGCCTTGTTCGAAGACAGCGCTAAAAGTTCAGGTGCCGGTGGCTATTCGTAAGGCGGCGCATCGCGGCTTTCGAGAAGGGGAGGAGCACGTTCATGGCGCAGGGGAGGCTCGAAGCGGCCATCGAGGAGTTGAAGGCTCAATACCCGAAGCTCGACTTCACGTACCGGGACTTCCCCTTGGGCGAGCCGGGGGAGAAGATGTTCGCTTGGCCGGGCCCTCCCGACGAGGACGTGCTCGTGGTGGTCCATCAGTGCGCCGGCGTGCGTGAGCTGTTCCATCGGCACGACTTCTTCTACTTCAACTACACGTACCGCGGCTCCTACGAGTCTTTGAGCCAGCGCTACGACAACCGCATCACCGTGCGCGAGGGCGAGCTGTACGCCGGCCAGCCGTTCGCCGGGCATGCTTTGCTGGCGCACGACGACGCGGACGTCGTCATCATCGGCGTGCTGGTGAGGAAGGAGGCGTTCTTCCGGTCGTTTTTGCCCATGCTGTCGTCCGATTCGCGCTTCATGCGGTTCCTGCTCGACCCGTCCACCGACTGCTTCGCCGACGAGTTCATCCACTTCGAGCTGGAGGATCAGTGCACGACGCGCGCCCTCCTCGAGATGATGGTGGTGGAGTACGCGAACAAGCGTGACGACACCCAGGAGGTGCTCAAGCCGCTCGTGCTGTCGTTCCTCATGCAGGTGGCGCGGCAGTACGCCTGTAGCGGCGGCGGGCAGGAGCCGGACAAGCTGTCCGAGCGCATCGTTCGCTACATGAACGAGCATGTGGACACCGTCACGCTGAAGGCGGTCGCCGACAAGTTCTCGTACCACCCTAACTACGTTTCCACGCTGCTGCGGAAGGAGACGGGTAAAAGCTTCTCCGAGCTGCTGCGCGAGCAGCGCATGGACCGCGCCGCGGTCCTGCTGGGCGGAACCGACCTCCCCGTATCCGAGATCGCGCGGCTTCTGGGGTACTCCAACACCTCGAATTTCCACAAGGCGTTCCGCGCGCACTACGGCACTTCGCCGCGCTCGTACGCCCGAAGCCGCGGCGTCTGACGCGGCGTCTGACGCGGCTTCGCCCCTCTCCTAGAGCGTCGCGTGAAGCGACCCCTTCCGACCAAGGGCGCCGCCGTCGCCGTTTCCAAGGGGCGCGCACGGGGGCTTTCGCGCAAAAGAACGTGGCCGGTGTTTCTAAACGGGTCCGTCTGTTGAAAGGAGACAAAAACAGCTACAATAGAATATACGCAGGTGGAGCGCACGAGGGCAAGGCTGGAGGCGTAGCATATGGGGATGCGCGAACTGTACGATGCGATGGGGGTCGAATACGACGACGTGCTCGCGTTGTTGCGGAGGGAAGATCGCATCAAGCTGTATTTCACGCAGATGATGGACGACCCTTCGTTCGGCGAGCTCGAGCGGACGATGGAGGAGAGGGACTACCCGGCGGCCTTCAGAGCGGCCCATACGATCAAGGGCATGTGCGTGAACCTGATGATCGAGCCTCTTGCCAAAGCGTCCATCGCCTTGGTGGAGTGCCTTCGTTCCGAGCCGGTCGACGAAGCCGAGGCGGCCTCTCTCTACGCGCAGGTTCGCAACGAGCACAACCTGCTTCTGTCTCGATGGGACGACCTGCTATGAAGGTGATTCTTCGGGTGCAGGGGCCAAGACCGTCGACGGAGGGCGCGCAGCAA
The DNA here is from genome assembly GCF_019731765.1 of Gordonibacter massiliensis (ex Traore et al. 2017). Classification (NCBI taxonomy): domain Bacteria; kingdom Bacillati; phylum Actinomycetota; class Coriobacteriia; order Eggerthellales; family Eggerthellaceae; genus Gordonibacter; species Gordonibacter massiliensis (ex Traore et al. 2017). Next base: position 430,285 of record NZ_JAASIO010000001.1, read on the forward strand.
TGGGTGTAGCCGCACGACAGACCATTCTCATCGCAGACGACACAAAGCTCAATCGCACGATGCTCTCCGACATCCTTTCGGACGACTACGACGTCATCGAGGCTTGCGACGGCCGCGAGGCGGTGGAATTGCTGCGTGACCGGGAGGGCGCGATCTCGCTGCTCCTGCTCGACATCGTCATGCCGAATATGGACGGGTTCGAAGTTCTCGCGTACCTGCATCGCAGCCGATGGAACAACGATCTTCCGGTGATGATCATCTCCGCCGAAACGTCGCCGGCGTACATTCGCAAGGGTTTCGAACTCGGGGTGAGCGATTACATCAGCCGTCCGTTCGATCCCGAAGTCGTGCTGCAGCGCGTGCGCAACACCATCGCGTTGTACGCGAAGCAGAACAAGCTCAAGGACGTGATAACCGAGCAGGTGATGGAGCGTGAGAAGGCGAACACGCTCATGGTGGACATCTTGAGCACTATCGTGGAGTTCCGCAACGGCGAATCGGGCTTGCATGTCACGCGCATCCGCATCATCGCAGAGCTCCTGCTCGAGGCGTTGAAGCGCCGCTTTCCGGAATACGGGCTTACCAGTTCGAAAATCGCGCTCATATCGAACGCTGCGGCACTGCACGACATCGGCAAGATCGTCGTGCCCGACGAGATACTCAACAAACCGGGTAAGCTCACGCCCGAAGAGTTCGAGATCATGAAGACCCATGCGGCCTTGGGCGACGAGATGCTCGACGGGCTCCACTTCGGCAAGGACGAAGAGCTTGTGAAGTACGCTCGCCAGATATGCCGCTGGCACCACGAGCGCTGGGACGGCAGAGGATATCCCGACGGCCTCAAAGGCTCCGAGATTCCCATTGCCGCTCAGGCGGTGGCGCTCGCCGACGTCTACGACGCCCTCGTGAGCGAGCGCGTGTACAAAAAGGCGTACTCGCACGAGACGGCCGTCTCGATGATAGAGAACGGCGAGTGCGGCATGTTCAACCCCGATCTTATGCAGTGCTTTCGCGCTGAGGCCGACAGCTTGAACGAGATCATCTTCATTCGAAGCGATCCGGCGAAAGTCCTCTTCGATGCGGACAAGCTCTCGCGCGAAGTCCTCGAGCGCAGCGAACCGGGCCTGTCGGGCAGGACGGTGCTTCTGCTCGAGCGCGAACGGGCCAAGTTCACGTTTGCCGCGTCGTTTTCCGACGGCTTGCTGTTCGATTACGATTCCGAAAGCGATACGGTCGCGTTTTCGGGAAAGGATCGCGAGCGCTTCGGCTACCCGAAGATCATCGCGGACAGCGCGGCCTCGCTGATGGGAGAGGAATCCCCCGAAGCGCTCGCCGTCTTGCAGCAGCGCATAGCGAGCACCTCGCCCGGGGATCCCGTGACGAACGCCTGCGTGGAGTTGACGTTGGCGGATGGAATACGCCGAGCGTGCGAAGTGACATGCCTGGTCGTGTGGGCCGAGGACGGAGAGGAGCCGAGAAGGCTCGGAGTCGTCGGCCGCGTAGCCGTGAGAGAGTCGTGCGCATAACCGACGCCGCCGGTCCTGTCAGAGACGGCTGCGTCCGTCGGGGGAGAGCGCTCACGCTTCCATCTGGTCGATCAGCACCAGCAGCTCCTGCTTCTTATGGATGCCCAGCTTGGCGTAGATGCGCTTGTTGTGCGTGCGCATGGTGTTCTCGGATATGAACAGCATCTCGGCGATGGCGGGCCCGGAGTGGCCGCGGGCGATGAGCTCCATAACCTCGGTCTCGCGTCCCGACAGGCCGTACAGCTCGCTCAGCTGCTGACAGCGCTTCGAAAGGCGGTCCACGATGGGCGCTTCGGGACGGTCGCGTGGGGGCGCCCCGACCGCCATGGCAACCGCTCGCCGTTCCTCGCTGCCGAGCCGCTTCTCCCGCCGTCTCGCGCTGCCATCCCGCCCAGCGCTTCCGTGCGAGGCGCCGGGCTCGCCGCCCTCCGATGCCGGCATGGTTCCGGCCTCCTCGCCGTCGAGCGCGACAGCCTCCTGCTTTTGCGCGCGCACGGCTTGGGTCACGGCTATCTCGGCCGACGTGTCCTTCTCGCGCGCCCGCGGGGTCAGCATCAAGAATTCCAGCCGGTTGGTGTGCAGCTTGCCCACGCGCCGGCCGAACAGCGCCGCCAGCAGCATCACGTACAGCGACACCAGCGCCACGAGCGACAGCTGTTCCACGCCCAGCGTGTTCTCGCTGCCCGATACATAGCCCACCAGGTAGCCGCACATCTGCAGGAAGTACGTGATGGTGCCGTAGAATGCGAACACGAACACGGGGTTGATGCCGCTGTCGCGCGAGATTTGCCCGCAATGCATCATCATGAGCACGGTGGCCAGCATGAAGCACGCGTACGTGATGCCGATGCCCGCGTCCGCGAACGCCTCGCCAACGAACGGCAGCACGATCAAGCACGTCGCCACCACGGGGAACAGCACCCGGAACACGCTCATCAAATCCACGTGCAGCGTGCGCCTGCGCCACACGAGGTAGAAGGTCGCCACCACAGCCAGCAGCGCGAACATGGAGAAGATGTTCAGCGTGCTCATCAGCTCCTGGTGGGTGACGGCGATGAAGCGAATGGCCCCCGAGCAGAACCCGAGCGCTCCGATGGACAGGGCGGGCAGGAAGCTCTCACGCAGCGCGTTGCGGTACACGAGGGCGTGCTCGCGCGGCACGTCTTGGAACATGGGCTGCTCGCTCACCGTGGCGCGCGCCGCAAGCCACAGGCACAATCCGGCCAGCGGCACGAGGACGAGCGGAATGAGGTAGGCGGTGAGCGCGGCGGGAATGAAGCACAGCCCGAAGTACAGAAGCGCCGAGAACCCGGTTCCCTTGATGAGCGCCAGGTTCCCGGCGGCGCTCTCAGATGCCGCGAACACGCGCTGCCAGCTCATGAGGAATCCAGCGGAGCCTGCGCCGATGAGTGCCGCTGCGCACACGATGAGCGCGGGTGCCGCAGATTCCAAGTACATGGCTCCGATGAGCATGAGCGGTCCGAAGGCCAGCGGCAGCGAGAACGCCAGCACGTGAGCCCGCTTCGCAAGACCCGGGCGTTTCCAAGTGAGCGCCATGGCCGTGCAGAAGGCCAGCCAGAACACGGCGATCTGCACGGTGTAGAACACGATGGTGGTGAGCGAGGTCTGGCAGGAAGACGGAAGGTACGGGAAGATACCGCCCCATATGGACGTTGCGTTGATGGACAGGAACGTGGCGTAGCCGAAGCTGGGCACGTCGGGTCGAACCGCCGAAGCCGAGCGCATGTCCCTTGCAACCCCCTCTCGAAACGGCGTCCGCAAAAGCGTCCGCAGCGCCTCGTTTGCTGCGGGCCGTGGCGTCATTCTAGCAGACGCGCACGGCGCCACCTGTGTGGCTTGGCATATGGTGATGCAATCTACCTGGGGAAACGCAAATATCACAACATTCTGGTGACAACGGTGCGCGCTGCGATTTCGTATAGTGGGGTCGGTTCGAACCGATGGATCGACTGCGAATGCGGTGCGCAGGGGCACTCCGACGCCAAGGGGCAAGGGCCGTCTGGCGCGAATCCCGCAGTCGGGATACGATTGAAACGACCAAGAGGAATCGGAGGGGGTTGCATGTTGGATACGAGCATGACGTTGAACCGCCGCACGTTCGTCAAGGCGACCGGCGCGCTGGGCGCGCTGGCGGCGGCGGGCGGCGTGGCGTCGAGCGCGCTGTTCTCGGGCGGGGCCGAGCCGGCCTTCGCGGACGGCGAAGAGCACATCGTTTGGAGCCACTGCCATGTCAACTGCGGCGGCGCATGCGTGCTGCAGTGCCATGTGAAGGACGGCGAGCTGGCCTACGTGGAGTCGGACAACGCCGGCGACGCGTCGTTCGGGGGAGTCCAGGCGCGCGCCTGCCTGCGCGGCCGGTCCATCCGCCCGTGGCTGGGCAGCGCCGACCGCTTGAACTACCCCATGAAGCGCGCGCAAGGCACGAAGCGCGGCGACGGCCAGTACGAGCGCATCAGCTGGGACGAGGCGCTCGACACTATCGCCAGCGAGTTCACGCGCATCAAGGAGCAGTACGGGAACGAAGCCATCTTCATCCAGGAATGCTCGGGCGTCGAGCAGAACATCATGATGAACAACCCGTTCTTCCGCCTGTTCAACCTGCTGGGTGGAGAGGTCACGCGCTATGGCAGCTATTCCAGCGCGTCCATCTCCTTCGGCGCGTACCCTTACGTGTACGGCAAGTCGTGGGGCAACCGCTCGTTCAAGACGCTGCAGGACGACCAGCTGGTGGTCATGTTCGGCTTCGCACCCAACGACATGCGCATGGCGGGCGACGGCCCCGGGTACGACCTGAACGTCGCGCGCGAGAAGAAGCGCGTGCGCATCATCAACATCGACCCGCGCCGCACCGAGACGTGCACGAACCTGGGCGCCGAGTGGATCCCCATCGTGCCGGGAACCGACGCCGCGCTGGTGGCGGGCCTTGCGCATGAGCTGATCGAGAGCAACCTGGTGGATCTCGAATTCCTGCACACGTACGTGACGGGCTTCGACGAGGACACTATGCCCGAAGACGCCAAGGGCGCGAACGCCTCGTACTACGACTACGTCATGGGCACGGGCTACGACAAGGTTGAGAAAACCCCCGCCTGGGCAAGCTCCATCACGCGCATTCCCGAGGAGCGCATCAAGCGGCTGGCCCACGAGATCGGCGAGGCGAAGCCGTGCTTCATCTGCCAGGGCCTGGGCATGCAGCGCCACGCCAACGGCGACAACGCCTCGCGCGCCGTCATGGCGCTGGCGCTCATGGTGGGCCAGGTGGGCAAGCCGGGCACCACGTCGGGCGGCACCATCGGCAACGGCGGCATCGGCTTGGACTCGCTGCCCACGGGCACCAACCCCGTGAAGACGAAGATCCCGCAGTACCTGTGGCCCGAGGCCATTCGCGACGGCGCGAAGCTGACGCGCGAGCACGACGGCGTCCAGAATGCCGACGCGCTCAAGGTGGGCATCAAGATGCTGGTGAACTACGGCAACAACATGATGGCCAACCAGAACGGCGACATCAACTTCACCACCGACATCCTGCGCGACGAGAGCCTGTGCGAGTTCATCGTGCAGTACGACGTGGCGTGGACCGACTCGTGCAACTGGGCCGACATCGTCCTGCCCGACCTCACGCCGCAGGAAACCTACAGCCTGACGGCCGCCGGCGAGACGAACGACGTGGCCGGCATCCGCTTCGGCCAGCCGCTCTACGAGCCGAAGTTCGAGCGCCGCGAGGTCTACGAGGTGTGCGGCGAGCTGGCACGGCGCCTGGGCGTGTACGACGAGTATTCCGCAGGCGGCATGACCCGCGAGGACTGGTGCCGCAAGCTCTACGACGAGCTGTGCGAAGACGCCGGCGACGACTACGACCTGCCCACCTACGACGAGGGCGTCGCCATGGGCGCGTTCACCTACGATATCGAGCCGTCCGCGAAGGTCGACCCGTTCATCGAGGACCCCGCCGCCAACCCGCTTAAAACGGCAACGGGCAAGGCGCAGATATTCTCCCCCGAAATCGCCGAGATGGCGAAAACGTGGAAGCTCGACGAGAGCGAGAAGAACGCGATCACGCCCATCCCCACGTACGTTCCCGGCCCCGACAGCGCCGAGGACGTAACGGACGAGTACCCGTTCCAGATCCTCGACTATCACTGCAAGGGCACCACGCACTCCACGTACGCGCACAACCCGGTGCTGAACAAGATCACCCCGTTCCAAGCGTGGATCAACCCGATCGACGCCGAGCGCATGGGCATCGCAGACCTCGATCGCGTGCGTTTGACCAGCGCCCAGGGCAGCATGATCACGCAGGCGCGCGTGACCAACCGCGTTATTCCCGGCGTCATCGTGCACCCGCAGGGCGCGTGGCACCGCGCCCCCGCCGAAGGCGACCGCACCGACGAGGGCAGCTGCACCAACACGCTCACCAGCCGCCAGCGCAATCCCATTTCCAAGGGCACGGGCCAGCACAGCGTGATCGGCATGATCGAGAAAGTGGAGGGGTAAGCCATGACGCAGTACGGTTTCTACTTCGACGCGACGCGCTGCACGGGTTGCAAGACCTGTGAAGCGGCTTGCCGCGACTACCATGACCTGCCGCTCGACCTCACGTACCGTCATGTGTACGAACTGGAGGGCGGTACGTGGATCCAGGCGGCCGACGGCACCTGGACCACGGATTCCTATACCTTCTACACCTCGTTCGCCTGCAGCCATTGCGATAACCCCGCCTGCACGCAGGTGTGCCCGACGGGGGCCATGCACAAGGGCGACGACGGCCTGGTGCCGGTGGACACGCACCGCTGCATCGGCTGCGGCTACTGCGAGCTGGCCTGCCCCTACGGCAATCCGCACGTGGACCGCGACAAGGGTCACAGCGTGAAGTGCGACGGTTGCGCCTCGCGCGTGGCGGCGGGAGAGCAGCCCGTGTGCGTTGAGGCGTGCTCCATGCGCGCCCTCGAGTTCGGCCCCGTGGAGAAGCTGAACCAGGGGGACGGGCGCGCCGCGGTAGCGCCGCTGCCCGACCCGAGCGTGACCGCGCCGAACTTCTACATCAAGAACTGCGCCGCGGCGCAGCCGAGCGGCTCGACCTCCTGCGTCGTGGCCAACGAAGCGGAGGTGAAGTAGCATGGGTTCCGGATTCGAGCACGCCGCCCTGGCGGTGTTCACCACGCTCGCGCCCATGGGCGCGGCGTCCTTCATCGCGCTCGCCTATGCGTTCGTCGCGGGCAAGCCCGATGCCGAGACGGCGAAGCGCCTGGACCGGTGGACGGCCGTTCCCGCCATCGTGATGGTCGCGGGCTTCGTCGGCGCGTTCATGCATCTGGCGAACCCGCTGAACGCGTTCGGCGTGTTCGCCGGCGTGGGCTCCTCGCCGCTGTCGAACGAGATCGTGGCGGGCCTCGTGTTCGCCGTGGCGGCTCTGGTGTACTGGGTGCTGGCGCTGGCCGGCAAGCTCTCGGGCGGTGCGCGCAACGGGTTCTTGGTCGTGCTGTCGGTGCTGGCGCTGGTGTTCGCCGTGTTCTGCGGCCTTGCGTACATGATGGGCACCATTCCCACGTGGAACACCCCGCTGTCCATCGTGCAGATGGTGGGTTACGCGTTGGCCGGCGGTACGGTGCTCGGCTTCTGCGTCGTGGGGCTGGCGCATGCGGAGATGCCGAAGGGCGCTCCCGCCGTGGCCCTGGCGCTCGCGCTGGTCGGCGTGCTGGTGGACGCCGTCGGATTCGGCGCGCAGATCGCCGGACTAGACGCCATCCGCAATATCTGGGGAAGCGCCGCCGCGCTCGTTCCGGCCATCTGGGGCTTGTTCGGCACCTTCGCGGTCTGCGGCATCGTGGCCGCGGGGTTGACCTACGCGGCGGGGAAGAAGGCGTTCTCGCCCGCATTCATGATCGTGGCCTGCGTTGTCGTGGCGATCGGCATCTTCGTTGCCCGCATCGGTTTCTACGGTTTGTACATGGGTGTGGCGCTGTAGGATTGTTGGCAAGCGCCCTTTGACTGTCAGATAACTGAAACACTAGTCCTCCTTATTTCAGGTTATACTATAACCAGAAATAAGGAGGCTTTGGAATGGGCACTTTGCACAAGGAGTTTTGGCTCAGCGAGGGCGAAGGGCGCACGCGCAAGGAGCGGCGAAGCGGTGCGTTCTGCTCCTATCTGCCTTCGTTTCTGGAGGATACGAAGGTGTATCTCGAACCCGACGTGGTGGGTGATGTGGGGCGGGCGGAGCAGGCTCTTGCTAAGCTCAATGACGAGGTTGTTGCGCTCCATAGCTCCGAAGGCATCGCGCGGCTTCTCCTGCGCGCCGAAGCGGTATCGTCATCGCATATAGAAGGACTATCCATCGGGGCAAGACGGTTGCTCAGAGCGGAAATGAACCTTGCCGAGCGCGATTCCTTCAAATACGACGAGGCAGCTGCCGAAGTGGTGGGAAACATACATGCGATGGAGCGGGCCATCGATGCCGGTGCGAGCCAAGATCGCATTACGGTTGCCACCATTTTGGGAATTCATCAGGCGCTCTGCAAGGGAACGCGAATCGAGCATCTTGGAGGTAAAGTAAGGGATGCCCAGAATTGGGTAGGTGGAAATTCGTACAATCCGCTCGATGCCGAATACGTTCCTCCGGCACCAGAGCATCTGCCCGCCCTTCTGGAAGATCTAGCGGTTTTTTGCAACGACCGCATAATCTCGCCCGTTGTTCAAGCCGCGCTTGTCCATGCGCAGTTCGAATCGATACATCCGTTTCTCGATGGAAACGGTCGTACGGGGCGGGCGCTGATCCATCTCGTTTTGCGAAGACGCGGGCTCGCTCACAACCTCGTGCCGCCTATATCGCTCATTATGGCAACCCACTCAAAGAGTTACGTCCAAGGGCTCACCGAATACCGCTTCCTTGATTCGGATGATGAGGCGTCGATCCAGGGGGGTGTTAACGAATGGGTTTCTTTCTTCGCCGGGTCGTGCTTGCGCGCTTGCGACGAAGCGTCGTCGTTCGAAGAAAGCGCGCAACGCCTTCAAGCTTCATGGCGGGAAAGGCTCGACTCGGTGCGCAAGGGTTCTGCGCTCGATTCGCTTCTAGGGGAGATGGTTGGCATGCCCCTCTTCACCATCGGCACGGCGAGCGCCGGCATGGGCCGAGCGTTTAGCGCTGTTTCCTCTGCGGTCGAAAAATGCATCGATGCGGGTATCGTAAAACCGATGGGCGCCCAGAAGCGCAATCGCGTATTTGAGGTGCCCGAGGTCATCAACGAGTTCAATATCTTCGAGCGCAAGCTGGCGAGTCCTATGGGCGATACGAAGGCGGAGGGCCCCGTTCGTCCGGTGCCGGAGAACACGGCGAAGAACAAGCGCAACTAAAAGCAACGAAACGGGGAGGGGTATGGATACCGCGCTCGCTGAGATCACGCTCGTGCTGTTCACCACCATCGCGCCGGCGGGCGTCGTGGGCTACGTGGTCATGGCTCTAGCTGCCATCTGCTCGCGTGAGCGGGAGCGCGCCGATCGTGTCAGCCACTACTTTGTGGTTCCCCTGGTGCTGGTCATCTCGGGACTTATCGCGTCGGCCACGCACTTGGGCACGCCGGCGAACGCCCTCTATGTGATAACTGGGGTGGGACGCTCGCCGCTGTCCAACGAGGTGGTGGCGGCCGTCGCCTTCCTCGTGCTGGGCGGCGTGTATTGGATCGTGTCGTTCCGCGATGACATCGGACGCGCGATTCGCATCGCGTGGCTTGCGGCGACGATGCTCGCGGGGCTCGTGCTGGTGGGGTTCGTCGCGGTGGCGTACACGGTTCCGTCCGTGCCCACGTGGAGCCTGCCCACGGCGCCGGCCACGTTGTGGCTGAACGCCCTGTCGAGCGGGCCGGCCGTCGGGCTGTTCGGTTTGCTGTTGGCCGGCGTCGATCCCGGTAGAAAGATGTCGGCCATCGTGCTGGCTGTGGCGACGGTCGCCGCTGTTGCGAACGTCGTCGTGCTCGCGTTGGAATGGCAGGTGCTCGTCGGGGTGGTTACCACCACGACGCGCGCCGTCGATCTCGTGCCCGCCTTTCCAGGCGTCGTCGCCGGTTACGCGCTGCTGGAAGCGGTGTCCGTCGCGCTGTGCGCCGCAGCGTTGCTGCGTCGCCCGCGCAAGACGGCCGACCCGTTCGCGGCGGCCGCGTCGGCCTCTCGCGCGCGCCGGGGGCGCCTCGTGCTCGTCGGCGCCGGCACGTTGCTGGCCCTGATCGCCTGCTTCGCGGTTCGCTTCGCCTTCTACGCCATGCACATGACCTTGGGCGTGTAGGATTGCCGCACGGCGTGCCGACGCCTTCGCGCGCATAGCACCCCCTTTGCGCTGAATCGCCGCCGACGCAACCCGAGTCGGCTGTCGCCGTGCGGCGATGCGCCGCTGAGACGCGATCGCTCGACCGCGATTCGCCGAATGCAAGCGGAAGGTCGTTTTCTGAGCAGAAATGACAGTAGGGTACGGATTACGCAGCTCCAAACCCGGTTTGGAGGAACAAGAACACCTTCTGAAGACTCTTTTGCATCCATGGGCTTGATTGCCAAACCGCGCGACCAGGGGAAACGTTGCTGCCTAGTCCAAGTGCCAAAGCTTCGGCGGTACCCTACCGTGATTTTTGCTCAGGAAACCGGGTTTGTTTTGCACGGAGCTGATTCTCGATACCGCGTTCCGCTTTGTGGTGCACCAAGAGAGCACTGTTGGCTTTGAAGCAAAGCCGCTCGGACAAGGTTGGGGTTGCGCCGCAGGATCGGCCTCGGCACGACCACCGAATGGCTCACCGGCAACGCGGCAAGGAGCAACGCGTTGCCCATGAGCGTGCCGGCAGCGATTTGATCCGGGAGCCGCGGCCTTCGCTGGCCGTCTGGCGGGTGCTGTGCTCTGAAGGAGAATGCGAAATGCGTTATCATGGTCGTCGCAGGCTCGAAACCCCGTCTGCCGCTTTCTGAAACGAACCCAAACGACCGCAGAGAAGGCGCATGGCACGCAACCAGCTCATATTGGATCGGTACCGGCCCATTGGAGAGTCGCGCTCGGGCGGCTTTGGTACGGTGCGCGTGGCATGGGACACGCGTATCCAGCGCAAGGTTGCCATCAAATGCATCGAGCTCGACGAGGGCGATGCGGCGCGCGCGGCGCTGCCGGGAGCCGATGCGGTGCGCCGGCCCCCCTCCGATGCGGACGACTACGCCTATCTCGAACAGGCGGACACAGCCGCCATGCCCAGCTTCGACGAAGTGGATTGGGACGACGTGCCGCCGTGGGAGGATCCTGTCGAAGCCGACGCGTTTCCATGGGATTCGTCCGACGTGCCCCCTTGGGAAGACCTCCCCGCCGCTCCGCCCCCCGACTTCGAAAGCCCCTTCCGCAAGAGGGACGAGGCTGAAGCGCGTCGAGCCGCAACTGAGAAGCACGGCAACCGCTCCGCCGCACGCTCGGCCTATGACGATTCGGCCGCTGGTCGTCGGGAAGGGGGAGCCGCCCTCGCCCGACGCGATCCGGCCGATGACCTTCAACCGGTGCGCTCGCTTTCGCGCATCCCCGGTTTAGACGAGGCTCGCACGGCCGCCATGCTCACCGATCCGAACATCGTCACCGTGTACGACTTCGAGGTGCAGGGGCGCACGGCCTACCTTATTATGGAGTACATCGAGGGCATCACCCTCACCGAGCTTCTGCGCGACTACGCCAGCTACCTCACGCTCGACATGGTCGCCGCCGTGTTCGGCTCGATCGCCCACGCGTTGGAGGTGGCCCACGAGAACCAGGTGCTCCACCTGGACATCAAGCCCGACAACGTGCTCATCAACCGTCAGGGGCAGGTGAAGGTCACGGACTTCGGCCTGGCCACGTTGGCCGACGCCGGCGGCTTCGGCGCGGCTGGCGGCGGCACCATCGGCTACATGCCGCTCGAGCAGATGCGCGGCCAGAACCTAGACGCGCGCTGCGACGAGTGGGCGCTCGCCTCCGTCACCTACGAGATGCTGGCGGGAGAGAACCCGTTCATCGCTCCCGACCTGACCCGTGCGGAATCCGCCATTGAAGACGCGGAGCTCGTGCTACCGTCGCTGTGCTGGGACGACCTCGATCCGGCAGCCGATGACGTGGTGTTCTACGCGCTCGACCCCGACCGCGAACAGCGCTACGAGAGCGTCACGGACTTCGCCGAGGAGATGGAGAAGTTCCTAGGCGAGCCGAAACAGGGTCATCGCGAACTGTCCGTCATTGTGGGCGATGCGCAGGGCGAGGGCGACGATGAGGAGGAAGCGGAGGTCGAGCGAGCGCCGCGCGCTCCTCGCGTGCCGTTGCGCGACCGTCTTACGTCGCGTCAAGCGACCATCGCCGCGCATGTCGTGGGGGCGGCCGGAAGCGGGGCGGTGGCTTTCGTCGCGTTGACGAACCTGCCGCAGATCGGCGGCTTGAACGGCATTTTCGGGCTGGCCGGCCCGATGGCGCTGCTGTTCTGGGGGCTGTTCGCGCTCATCTTGCTGGCCGGTGCGCTCAAGCCGCACCTGGGCGCGCTTTTGGCGTACTTTGCGCTGGCGGCCGCCCTTATCGCGCAGAACGCGCCGGCCATCGGATGCGTGCTGCTGGCGGCGACGGCGGTGTGGTGGTACTTCGCCGGTCGCGCGGGCAATGCGGCGGCGAACGCGGCGCTCGTCGTGCCTCTCGCCGGAGCTGTGGGCGGCAACCAGTTGGCGCCCGCTGCGGCGGGGTTCTTCCTTCCTCCCGCGAAAGCGCTTGGCACGACGGCGTTCGCGCTGCTCGTGGCTGCGATATTGGCGTCGTTCGGCACGGGGAACCTGCTGGGGTGGGACGCGTTCGCCTATGGGCAGTTCGCCGGCGTCGACGTGCAGGCGAACCTGGGCGCGCTGCTTTTGCAGCCCGCCACCTGGTGCGTGGCCGCGAGTTGGCTGGCCGCCGCAGGCGTGCTCGCCGTGTGTCGCCGCCGCCCGTCCCGCGTGCTCGAGGTTCTGGGCGCGGTCCTTGCCTCGGCGGCCCTGGTGGCCGGCATGTGCGCGACCGCCTGGCTCGCCTCGGGGCAGCACACCTGGATGCCCTCGGTGTCCGCCGTCGTGTCCACGGTCGTGGCCGTCGTCGCCATCGCCGTCGCCAGCTACTTGGCGCCCCCTCGCGCAGAAGAGTGGGCCGAATGGCCGGAAGAAGAGGCGTACGAAAGCTAGCGTCGAGCAGGGAGAGGCCGCGTAAAAGGCCGAAAAGCCGCACGTCGTTGGCGGCCGTGCCGTAGGACAAGGGCTCTGCCCTTGCCGTCGAACTGAGGAAACGCCGCATGTTGAGCGACAAGGGAAGAGCCCTTGCCCCACGGGTTCAGTCGAGCGGCGTTTCGACGCGGCTTTTGCAAAGGAGGCGCCGCTATGGAATGCAGGTTGGCTGCGGAAGAAGACTTGCCGCAGATCAAGCGTATGTACCGAGCGATAATCGAGCGCATGGACGCCGACGGCATCCGCATATGGGACGACGTGTACCCCTGCGAGTTCTTCCAAGGCGATATCGAGCACGGTCGCCTTTACCTTTTGACGGAGGGCGACGAGATGGTCGCCGCCTTCGCCCTGAGCGACTCGAATCCGGGGGAAAGCTCCGTGAAGTGGAGCGACGCCCAGGCCAAAGCATGCTACCTCGATCGTCTGGGCGTGAACGTGCGATTCGCGAGGAGAGGCGTCGGCAGCGCCGCGCTGCGGAGGGCGCAGGATCTCGCTCGCAAGCGCGGCGCTCGTTACCTGCGCCTTTTCGTCGTGGACATTAACGTGCCGGCTATCAACCTCTACCGCAAAAGCGGCTTCTCCCAAGCGGATGGCGTTCGCGTCGAGCGAATCGACGTCGACCTCGTCCTGCAAGAGCTCGGCTTCGAAATCGCTACGACGTAGGCAAGAGGTTCGCGACGCGGATGATCCCCTACGGTGATCGCCGCCGTCCCGTTGTCTTTCCAAGCTCTTTTCTTCTTCAAATAATGCGTGCGCTCTCCTGTTGCCAGGAGTATTCTGGATGCGCCATGGTAGCGTGCTCTACTGCGACGAAGAGCGCGCTTTCCAAACAGCAGACAGGAAACGAGACAGCGAAAGGAGAAGCCCATGCAGCAATTGGGAGACGAGCGCGTCCTGTTCGCGTTCGCCCGCGACCTCGAACCGGCGCTTACGGTGGCGTCGGGGGAAACGGTGCGCATCCGCACGCAGGATTGCTTCGGCAACCAGGTGCAAACGCCCGAGGACCAGCTGGACGAAATCGACTGGGACGCCATCAACCCGGCCACGGGGCCCGTGTACGTGGAGGGCGCGGTGCCCGGCGGCGCGTTGAAGGTGAAGATCGAGAGCATCGAGCTCGATGCGCAGACGGCATCGTGTACGGGCAAGGACGAGGGCGTGTGCGGCGACCGCTTCGACGCGTGGAGCACACACCTGTGCGCCGTCGAAGACGGGAAGCTGGTGTGGAACGAAAAGCTGTCCATTCCGCTCAACCCCATGATCGGTGTTATCGGCGTTGCTCCGGAGGGCGAGCCCGTGAACTGCGGCACGCCGGGCAGCCACGGCGGCAACATGGACAACACCGCCATCACCGCGGGGGCCACGCTGTACTTCCCGGTGGCCGTGGAGGGCGCGCTTTTCGGCTGCGGCGACATGCACGCGGCCATGGGCGACGGCGAGATCAGCGTCTCGGGCGCCGAAGTGGCCGGCTGGGCCACCGTCACGCTCACGGCGCTGCCCGATTTGCGCCTGACGGACCCGCTCATCGAGAACGACACGCACTTCGGCGTGATCGCGTCGGCCGAGACGCTCGACGCGGCTGCCGATCGCGCCGTGCACGAGATGGTGGACCTGTTGCACGACCGCACCGGCACGCCCGAGGACGAGCTGGTCATGCTACTGTCGCTGGTTGCCGACGTGCAGGTGTGCCAGATGGTCGACCCGGAGAAAACCGTGCGGTTCATGGTGCCCAAGTACGTGCTGGACGCGCTCGGCTTCGCGCTGTAAGACGGCGATCGGCCGCCGGTGACGCCCGGCCCGCCGGAACCGTCGCAAACAATTGAAACTTCGAAACAGGGGGATACTGTCATGACTGAAGAGCAGAAAGCGGTTTCGGCCGCCAACGCCGCCGCCCAATCCCAAAGCGCCGCTAGCGAGGCCGCGCTCGAGGCGATGGGCTACAAGCAGGAACTCAAGCGCGCCATGTCCGTGCCCGACATGCTGGTGTACGGTCTCATCTTCATGGTGCCCATCGCGCCGTTCGGCATCTACGGCGGCGTGTTCGGCGATTCCGGCGGCATGCCGGCCCTCGTGTACCTGGTGGGCATGATCGCTATGATCTTCACCGCGTTCTCCTACGCCACGCTTTCGCAGGCGTTCCCCGTGTCCGGCTCGGTGTACGGCTACACTAGCCGCGGCATCAACAAGCCCGTGGGGTTCGTGACCGGTTGGACCATGCTGCTCGACTACCTGCTGGTTCCCACGCTGCTGTACGTGGTGGCGGCCCAGGCCATGAGCGGCATCGTGCCGGAGGTGCCGGCGCTCGTGTGGGGCATCCTGTTCGTGGCCATCAACACGTTCGTGAACATCCGCGGCATCGAGCTCACCGTCATCGTCAACCGCGTGGCCGTGGTGCTGGAGCTGCTGTGCCTGGCCGTGTTCGTGGTCATGGGCGCGCTGTGGATCGCCACCGACCCGCTGTCCAACGGCTTCACCCTGCAGCCGTTCTACAATCCCGAGACGTTCAACCCGGGCCTCGTGATGAGCGCCGTGTCGCTGGGCGTGCTGTCGTTCCTCGGGTTCGACGGCATCGCCACGCTGTCCGAAGAAGCGAAGGACGCGAAGAAGGGCCCGTCGAAGGCCATGGTGGGGTCGCTGCTCATCGTGGGCTTCCTGTTCATGCTGCAAACCTACATCGCCGGGTGCCTGAGCCCCGACGGCGCGGTGTTCGCGGACGATCCGGACAACGCGTTCTACCTGGTGGCGGAAATCGCAGGCGGCAAGTTCCTGTACGTGCTGTGCGCGCTGGCCACGGCCATCGCCTGGGGCATCTTCAACTCGCTGGCCGCGCAGACGGCCATCAGCCGCATCCTGTTCGCCATGAGCCGCGACGGCAACCTGCCCAAGGCGCTGGCGAAGGTGCATCGCAAGTACCAGACGCCCTACGTGGCCGCCGCGTTCGTGGGCGCGCTGTCGCTCATCCTGGTCATCGTGTTCGAGCAGCTGGGCATCGACGCCATCTCGCGCCTGGTGAACTTCGGCGCGCTCACGTCGTTCTGCGTGCTGCACGTGACGGTGGTGTGGCACTTCTTCATCAAGAACCGCGACGGCAAGGTGTTCACGCACCTCATCCTGCCGCTTCTGGGCTTCATCATCGTGGGGTACACGTGGATCAGCCTCGACCCCGACTCGAAGACCATGGGCATCATCTGGGTTGTCGCGGGCATCGTGTACTACTTCGTGCTGCATAAGGTAATGAAGAAGAACGTGGACTTGGAAGTGTAGCGTTTGGCTGTGCCCGTCGCCGCGGGCGCCCGTTCGCCGCATGAACGAAAACGGCCTGGGGAGCGCTTCCCCAGGCCGTTTTCGTTCATGCGGCGATGTGCGTGCGGCCGCTACAGCAGCTCGCACACCTTGCCCAGCAAGGGCTCGAAGCTCACGCCGCGGTCGCGGAACTCGGGCTGCTGGGCGCTCACGATCATGGCGTCGTGCACGAAGTCGCCGGCGAAGCGCACGGCCTCTTCCAGCGAACGGCCCGCCATGACGGCGGCCAGCAGGCACGACGCGTACAAATCGCCCGTGCCGTGCAGCATGTAGGGTAGGTACTCGTTGTGCACCTCCACGGTTTCCGCATCCACGCCGCCCACGAAGTTGCGGATGCACGTCTCGCCCTCGCGCTGGATGCCCTTCAGCACCACGTGCTTCGCGCCCTTCGCCACGAGAGCGTCCACCAGGCGGTGCGCCTCCTCGTCGGAGATGTCGGTGCCGCCCCAGTCCTCGCCGATGGGCTCGCCCAAGATGATGGCGGCCTCGGTCAGGTTCGGCGTGAGGATGTCGGCGCCGCAGGCCAACTCGGCCATGGCGTCGCAGAGCTCGGGCGTGTAGGTGGGGTACACCTTGCCGTGGTCGGCCATCACCGGGTCCACCACGCGCAGCGCGGCGGGGTACATGGCGTACAGATCGCGGATGCGGTCCACCTGCTCGGGTGCGCCCAGGAAGCCCGAGTACACCGCGTCGATCTCCACGCCGATGTTCTTCCACGCCGCCAGGTAGTCGGCCAGCATGTCGGTGGTGTCGTGCATGTACCAGCCGGGGAACGCCGTGTGCGACGAGAACAGGCCGGTGGGCACGGGGCACACGTCGCAGCCGGCGGCCGACAGCACCGGGATGGCCACGCCCAGCGAGCACTTGCCGTAGCCGCACAGGTCGTGCACGGCGGCCACGCGGGGGATGTAGGCGCCTTCGCGCTGGTACAGGGTGGTTTCGCTCATAAGTCGCTCTTTCTCGAAAGGGTTTTTGCGTTAACGATAGAATGCAGATTTCGTGGCGCGCGAATCGTTACCGAGTTGAAAACGGGCGCCGTGGGCGCCCGCGGTGCTTCATCTTTGAATGTGAAACGATAACGGCTTACTTCTCTTCGTCTTCGTCATCGTCGTCGAAGAACGACCAATCGTCTTCGCCCGCCTCGTGGTTGGCGAAGCGCTTGCGGGTGCGACGCTCCATGATAATGCAGGCGATTATGCTGACAACCAGCCCAATACCAATCAAGCATCCGATGCCCGGGATCGTCTCGAACAGGAAATGGTACACTTCACCGAAGTCCATGGCAGCCTCTTCGTCCTATCTATGCAAAGCCCGCCAGCAGGCGGCGCTTGTCCGATTTCGACATATGGGTAGAGTATACTATGCCCATGCAAATACGGGATACCTCCGCGGCGAGAATCCTTGATATACGTGAACGTATCGATCTGAATAATGCAAAGGTTGTGGGCGCATGTGCGCTGGAATCCGAGCGAAGCGCCATCGGCAATTCGCCGTCTACATCGTTGCCGCCCTTGCCGCGGTCGTCGTTCTGGGAGCCTCCTTCGGGCTTGTGGGCTACATCGACCACAAGCTCAAGCAGGGCGCCGAGCAGCAGGTGGTCACGTTCACGCAGCAAACCGCCGGCAACGTGTCGGATCGCGTCTACGTCATCCAGAACACCATCGGGGCCTTCGAGGTGCAGTCGGCCGACCCCGCTGCGGTCGTGCCGGCCCTCAAGAGCTTGCGCGACCGGTTCGGCTTCGTGGAGGTGGCGTTCGTCGGCATGGACGGCAAAGGGTACCTGTCCGACGGCGGGCCTTTCTCCGTCGACGATATGGAGCAGCCCGAAACGGCGCTTTCGCAAGGCAAGGAGTCGTATTCTCCCACGTTCACGCTCGAGGACGGCCGCGGCGCGCGCATGGCGCAACGGCCGCTTTACCTCAATGGACGGCAGGTGGGCGCGCTGTACGTGCAAATTCCCCTGAACATGTTCTCCATGCCCCGCAAGCTGGACATGTTCGACGGTCGCGGATACTTCATGCTGTTCCAAAAGTCGACGGGGGAGATACTGGTGCCTCCTTCCGAAGACACGAAAACGCCGATAGACGAGGGCATGACCGTGTACTCGTTCCTCGATCAGGCGTCGAACTACGAGCCGGTTGCGGGCGAGAGCAGCTTGGCGGATTCCGTTGCCAGGTCGCTCGGCAACGACACGGAGAGCCTGTCCGCCTTGGCCGACACGGTGGCGGCAGGCGAAACGGGGCTCGCCACGGGGCCGGTGGACGGCAAAGAGAGCTACGTGTGCGTCGCCCCGGTGGCAAAGGGCGGATGGTACGTGTGCAACGTCATCCCCGTGGAGAACGTGCGCGCCGAGGCCTCCATCGTGCTCACGGCGTTCAAAGTGGTGTTCGCCGTGGTCGTGCTGTGCTTCGTGGCGGTTATCGCGCTCATGTTCTCCGCGTATCGCAAGCGCATGCTCGAGCGCAACGTGGCCATGAAGTCGCGCCTGTACAAGGCCCTGTCCGACAGCTTGGACATGGCGGTGAACCTGTACTGCCCCGCCGATGGCACGGTCACGCCCATCGTGGCGAAGGCCGTGCACATCTTGGGCTACACCATGCCCGAGATCATGGCGAACCCCCGCATCGCCGACCAGCTGGAGCTTTCCGACGAGGGGGTCGACCTGCTCGATCGTCTGCGCAACGACGCGGTGGGCGGCTTGCAGCAAGGCGAGTTCTCGTTCGTGCACGTGCAAACGGGCAAGGTTCGCTGGATATCGTATTCCGCCAGCCCGCTCGACTACGAGGACAAGCGGCGCATCATGGTGGTGTTCCGCGATGCCACGGTCGAAAAGGAGCTGCAGCTGTCCATGAAGGACGCCATGACGGCCGCCGAGGCCGCCAACCAGGCGAAGTCCGAGTTCCTCTCGCGCATGAGCCACGAGATACGCACGCCCATGAACGCCATCATCGGCATGCTGCAGATAGCCAAGCTGCACGCCGACGACCCGGAGAGAACGGCCGAGAGCCTGGGCAAGATCGGCGCCGCGTCGGACCACCTGCTCAACCTCATCAACGACGTGCTGGACATCTCGAAGATCGAGAGCGGCAAGATGGTGCTCGCCAGCGAGCCGTTTCGCCTGTCGGTGCTGATGGATCGCGTGACGGCCGTCATCAGGCCCCAGTGCGAGCAGAAGCGGCAGACGCTCGAGGTGGTGAAGCCGCCCGAAGACGAGGTGTTCGTGGGCGACGCCGTGCGCCTGCGCCAGCTGCTCATCAACCTGCTGACGAATTCGGTGAAGTACACGCCCGAAGGCGGGCACGTGCGTTTGGAGGCGACGGTCGGCACCGACTCGGTCGTGGCGTACCGCTGCGTGGCGTTCGTGGTGGCCGACGACGGCATCGGCATGACGGAGGAGTTCCAGAAGCACCTTTTCGAGCCGTTCGCCATGGAAAGCCGTTCGACCTCGCAGGGCACCGGCTTGGGCATGCCCATCGTGAAGAACATCGTCACCATGATGGGCGGCGACATTCACGTGCGCACGGCCGTCGACCGGGGGACCACGTTCACGGTGGCCGTGAGCCTGCGCGTCGCGTTCGAGCCCGAGCGCCGTGCGTTGGAAGAGGCCGAGCACGCGGAAGCCTCTTGGGACGACGAATTCGACGTTTCGGGACGCCCTCGCGAACTTCCGGTGTCGAGCGCGCTCGACGTGGCTTTCGACGGCCTGTACGGCACGAAGTCCCGCGTGCCCACCCCTTCGCACCTGGTCGCCGACACCGCAGGACCCGCGACGTCCCCCCTGCCCCCGGCAATCTGCCCGCCGGGCACCCGCGTGCTGCTGGTCGAGGACAACGATTTGAACGCCGAGATCGCCCGCGAGCTTTTGGGCGAGTCGGGCCTGGTGGTTGAGTGGGCTGAAAACGGCGAGGTGGCGTGCCGCATGTTCGACGAATCGGAAGAGGGCCACTACGACGTGGTCCTCATGGACGTGCAGATGCCGGTGATGAACGGGTACGAGGCCACGCGCTGCATCCGCGCGCTCGATCGGTCCGACGCCGGCAGCGTGCCCATCATCGCCATGTCGGCGAACGCGTTCGCGGAAGACGTGCGCGCATCGCTGGAAAGCGGCATGGACGCCCACCTCTCCAAGCCCATCGACATGCAGCGCGTGATGGAGGCCATAGCCGTGCACCTGCGCAAGCGCCGCGCGTAGCGCGCGTGGGGCATGGGGTCGTAGAGCCTGGAGGGTCGGGTACGCCCGTGCAAGCACAGCGCAGTGCCCGGCCGATGGGGACGCTGCTAGCGCCTTGGTTGCGCGAGCAGCGTCGTGCGCAGCCGTAGCCGGCGTGCCGGGAAGTCGTCTCGCCGCACGCGCACGCGGCGTCCTGTGTGCTTGGCTAGCAGTCGGGCCGCTTCGTCGAAATCGCGCACGCTTTTTAACTGATCGTTCGTCATAGACACCACGTAGACGCCTGCCCGGCCGAGCGTGCTGCGGCGTTTCGAGTCGTGTGCGATGTTCCGTGGTGCCGCGTGATGGCGATCGCTGTCGTATTCTACGGCCAATCTGTGTTGGGGCCAGTACAGGTCGCAGTAGAGGGTTTTCGCAACGGAACCGGCCGGCGTGACCTCTTTGATCTGTACTTCGCGATTCATTTGGGGTATTTCTAGGCCGTAGCCGCCTTCGGCATGGGGAAGGCACAGCAAGGCGGCCGTGACGGTCTCGCGCGGCGAGGCCGAGCGGTCGGACAGGAACTCAGCTGCTCGCCGTGCTTTCTTCACGCCGGCGAAACCTTGCATCCGGTTCGTGAATGCGAGCAGCTTTGCCGCACTGGAGACCGGGCGGGCTTTCACGAATCCGCTGGGAGCGTCGTTCGAAAGTCGGTAGTACCCGCAGAGCTCGTAGCCCACCAGCGTCAGTTCGGGAATGGGAAGCTGCGACGCCATCAAGAAAAACGTGAGTTCGGGAGAGGCGACGTACAGGTTCTTGCCCACTTTGACAAACGAGCCGGCAGGCATCGGCTGGGAAAGCACATGGCAAACCACGCGTTTCGATCGGTTGCGGCCCGAGGAGCTCGCCGTCAGAATGTGCAGCGGGCTTTCCCTCATACCGAGCATTTTGCAAGGAAACGTTGTGATTTCGCGAATGCCGGTTGTGGCGTTCGCAAGCGAAGGACTGTGCGACAGACGGGCAGGCGGCCGTCCCAGCGGATGGGTTCGCCAATACTCCAATGCCGAGCTATGACCGATAAAAAGAGCCATGTACAAAGCCTATCACGCAGGTAGCGGAAGGTTGTGGGACAGTCTTCGCAAAAATGCCTCATTGCAGGATTTTGCATCGCATTCTCAGGCGTGATCGGTTCCATCTTTAAACGCGCACGCAATGTAGTCATGCTGGCGATTGGATCGCGTTCCGGGATCGTGCCCACGATGGCTGGTCCCACAACGAATCGCGTCCGTGGCCAAACCGGTTCTATGGCAAATCGCGTCCATGTCAAAATCGCGCCTGAACGAAACCGGCACGGTGACGAAACCGGTTCCGCCGCTTGCGCTCGTAGTCGAACCGGTTGTGACATGCACGCCAGAAGAAGGCGGCCCAGGATGGGCCATCAGACGGGCCGTCGGCCTTAGGTGGAGCCGCGATGTCGTTTCCGTTTCCAAAAATCGAGCGTATGTGGGTCAAAAAAGACGATATTAGGGGGTTTTGAGAACATTGTTCTTTCCCAGCGTGTTGCCTTTTTTGCGACGCCATCGCTTTGACCTGCGCGTTTAAGTAAGTTCTGCAGAGTGCGGTTTTCTTCTTGTCCGATTTCGTCGCTCAAACCCCCTAATATCGTCTTTTTTGACCAAGACGGGCAAAATTTCAGGAAATTGGATTTTGGGATGACTCTCAAGCGCGTTTTCCGATGCTGCTCTGCTGGAAGGTGGATATCTCGACCGAGAGCACCATCGCGGGATCATGTGAATGGCGCGCGCCATCAATGTCGCCCAGTTCACTGGCAGAGGGAACGCACAGGGCGGCATCGCGCGGTCTTGCGGGCAGCGGGAGGGAGCATGACAAGGGCGTGGAGGATTGCGGGAGGCGGTTGCTGGTAGGTTATACTAAAACGATAACAAGTTCCTACCAAGAAGGAGCGCGTCCCATGCTAGACATCAAATTCGTTCGCGATAACCAAGAAGCCGTCGCCGAGGCGATGAAGAACCGCCACGCTTCGTGGGATGCCGCGCGCTTCTCCGAGCTCGACGAGACGCGCCGCGCCGCCATCGCGAAGGAAGAGGCTCTGCAGGCCGAGCGCAACGCCGCGTCGAAATCCATCGGCGCCATGATGGCCGCCGGGCAGAAAGACGAGGCCGAGGCCGCCAAGGAGCGCGTGCGCGCCATCAACGACGAGATTTCCGCCATCGGCGCCGAGCGCGAAGCGGCCGACGAGGCCCTGCGCGAGTTGCTGCTGGCCACGCCGAACATGCCGGCCGACTCCACGCCGGTGGGCGACGACGAGGACGACAACCCCGAAGTGCGCCGTTGGGGCACGCCGCGCGACTTCGTCGCCGAAGGCTTCGAGATGAAGCCGCACTGGGACCTGGGCCCCGAGCTGGGCATCATCGACTTCGAGCGCGCGGTGAAGCTGGCCGCCAGCCGCTTCATCCTGTTGGGCGGCCTGGGCGCCCGCTTGGAGCGCGCCCTCATCAACTTCATGGCCGACACGCACGCGTCGCGCGGCTACAAGGAATGGTGGTGCCCGGCCATGGCCAACGCCGAGACGCTCACCGGCACCGGCCAGCTGCCGAAGTTCGAGGAAGACCTGTTCCACACCACCGAGGGCCTGTACCTCATCCCCACGGCCGAGGTGCAGCTGACGAACATCCACGCCGGCGAGGTGCTGGACGCCGGCCAGCTGCCGCTCAAGTACTGCGCGTTCACGCCGTGCTTCCGCGAGGAGGCGGGCAGCGCCGGCCGCGACACGCGCGGGCTCATCCGCGTGCACCAGTTCGACAAGGTGGAGATGGTGAAGTACGCCAAGCCCGAGGAGAGCTACGATGACCTGGAGGCCATGGTGGCCGACGCCGAGAACATCCTGCAGCTGCTGGGCCTGCCGTACCGCGTGATCAGCCTGTGCACGGGCGACATCGGCTTCTCCGCCGCCAAGACCTACGACCTGGAGGTTTGGCTGCCCAGCTACAACAACTACAAGGAGATTTCCTCCTGCTCGAACTGCACGGACTTCCAGGCGCGCCGCGCGAGCATCAAGTACCGCGACCCCGGCGCGTTCAAGGGCTCGCGCTACGTGCACACGCTGAACGGCTCCGGCCTGGCCGTGGGCCGCACGATGGCCGCCGTTATCGAGAACTACCAGCAGGCCGACGGCACCGTGCGCGTGCCCGACGTGCTGGTGCCCTACATGGGCGGCGTCGAAGTCATCGCGCCGGAATAAGCGCTGCGGCAACTCGATCGGGTTTGAAGGGCGCGCGTGGCGACAAAACGTAAGTCGGTGAAGAATGCGAAGAGGGTTGCCGGTTCCACGGGGCCGGTGACCTCGCGCCCTGCCGTCGAAACGGGTGAGGCCAAGGCGAAGCCGGCAACCGCCTCCGGAGGGCCGGGCGGAGCCAAGGAGAAGGCCCCTGCCGCCAAGGGGCGGGACGAGGCGAAGGCTAAGTCTGTTCCTACAGAAAAGAAGAGCGCGGCGAAGCCGAAACCGTCGGTCGCCTCCGCGCGGAAAGTCGCCATCCCGCCCGCTGCGCCTCCCGCTGCCTCGACGCCGGCCGCCTCGTCGCAGGCGAAGAAGGCCGCGAAAAAGGACCGGGAGGTCGAGAAGCGGACGGCTGCGGCCCCCGGATCGCCCGAGGCTCCCGAGGGCTCGAGCGAAAACGCGCCGCGCGCCGAAAAGCCGCGCGGGCGCAAGACGGCCAAACGCCGTTGGCCGTGGTACGTGGCGCTGGGCGTCGTCGCCGTGCTGATCGTGGCGGCGGCCGCGTTCTCGTGGGATCGGTGGCTGCGCTACGACGACGCGCGCGAGCTGCAAGGGGAGTGGCAGGTGGCCGACACGACGAGGGTCGTCGTGGTGAACGGCGAGTCCATCAAGCTGACCGACGACGTGGCCTACTCCTACGCCATCGACCCTGCGGCGAAGACCATCGAGTTCACGTTCGGGAACATGGAGGGCAAGGGGCGCTACCGCTTCTCCGCCGATCGGTCGCAGCTGGTCATCACGGAAGGCGACGCTTACTCGACGGCTTCCACCTTGTTCGAGGACCTGGGCTGGATGTGGGACGGTTTCGTGCGTTCCGTGCAAGGCCAGGAACCCGTGCAGCCGAAGGCGGGCGACGGCACGACCGTGCTCGTGCGCGTCTCGCACGACGCCGAGGCCCAGCCGCGCGACGTTCCCGAGCTCGCCGCAGGCGCTGCCGCTCAGGATGACGCGTCGAAGGCCGACGCCGCTTCGACTGGCGATGGAAGCCCAAGCGGGGAAGCGGCGAAAACCGAGGAGCCGGAGGGCCCTCAGGGCGAGGCTTCCGAACACACCGATGCGGCCGACGAGCCTGTCGGGTCCGGCGACGCTTCCGGCACGGCCGATTCCGGATCGTCCGGCCAGGCAGGTTCGGGCTCGTCGTCACCCGGCGACCTGTTCGACGTCAGCGACATCGGAGCCTAGGTGGACGCCCTGTCCGTCAAACGCTTCGTGGTGGGAGACGGTCGCATCGGCTGCGACGTGGCGCTGGCCCCGCATGCGCCGCGCACCACCACGCCGACGCTTGCCGCGCACGTGCGTGCGGCGTTTCCCGACCTGCCGAGCCACGCCTGCGTGAACGGGGCGGGCGACACGTTCGGCGCCGTCATGGAGGCGACGTCGCTTCCCCATATGCTGGAGCATCTCGTCATCGACCTGCAAACCCGGGCCGCGCCGGCCGGCTCCCGGCCCGACGTCGTCTACGTGGGCGTGACGAGATGGACGGACGAATCGGCAGGGCGGGCGCATATAGAAGTGAGCTTCACCGACGATTTGGTAGCTTTGCGGGCTTTTCGCGACGCTGCGCGTTTTCTGAACGCCGCGGTGGTAACCTGTTCGCCATGACTTCGGCTCACCTGACATTTGACCAGACGGGCGACAAGATCGCCGAACGCGTCGTGAAGATGCGGTCTTCGGCCGTGCGCGACCTGTTCGCCGCCGCCTCCAACCCCAACATCATCTCGCTGTCGGGCGGCATGCCCGACGTGTCGCTGCTCCCGCACTCCGCCATCCGCACGGCCACCCGCGCCGCGTGCGACGACGAGCGCGCCGTGGCGCTGCAGTACGGTTCCACCGACGGACGTGTGGAAACGAAGCAGGTGTTCTGCGACCTCATGCGCGACATCGGCGTGCGCGCCAAGCCCGAGAACGTCATGATAACCACGGGTGCCCAAGAGGCGCTCGACCTCATAGCAAAAACGTTCATCGACCCCGGTGACATCATCTTGGCCGAGGGTCCCACGTACCTGGGCGCGCTGCAGGCGTTTTCCGCCTACGAGCCCGACATCCGCTGCATCCCGTTCGACGACGAGGGCATGCGTATGGATCTGCTGGAGGAAGAGCTCGCGCGCATCGGCAAGGGCAACCCGCGGCTGAAGTTCCTCTACACCATTCCGAACTTCCAGAACCCCGGCGGCGTGACCATGGTGCCCGCCCGTCGCAAGCGCTTGATAGAGCTGGCCGACGAGTACGGTTTCATGGTGGTGGAGGACGACCCGTACGGTCGTTTGCGCTACGACGGCGGGCATGTGCTGCCGCTGAAGGCGCTGTCGGACGATGTGGTGTACCTGGGCACGGTGTCGAAGGTGTTCGCTCCGGGCCTGCGCACCGGTTGGATCGTGGCGCCGAAAAGCGTGCTTGCGAAGATAAACCTGGTGAAGCAAGGTACCGATCTGTGCGGCAGCGCGTTCAACCAGGTGGTGGTGGAGCACTACTTCACCGACACGCCGTGGCAGAAGACGCTGCAGAAGTTCGTGAAAACCTATCGCACGCGCCGCGACGCCATGCTGGCCGCGCTGGACGAGTACTTCCCGGCCGAGGCTTCGTGGACGCGCCCCGAGGGCGGGTTCTTCGTGTGGGTGACGTTGCCGCCGTACGTGGACACCGGCTCCATGCTGTCCGTGGCGCTGGAAAACGGCGTGACGTACACGCCGGGCGACGGCTTCTACCCCGGCGGATCCGACGGCAAGAACAGCATGCGCATCGCGTTCTGCTTCGAAAGCCCCGAGAATCTCACCGAGGCCGTCAAGCGCCTCGCGGCGGTCATCAACGACCGGTTGGAGCTGTACCGAGCCTTCATCGAAGCCGGGGCCATCAAGGTTCCGACGGCTTGCCAGCCGTCGGACCGGGTCGACGCTGCGGCTTCCCGCAGCACCCAATCTTCGCGCGATGACGAAGGCTCACGTACCTAAGTACGCTTCGCCTTCGCCATCCCACGAATCTTGGGCACTGCGGAAACCCTCGCTGACTTTGGTGAACCGGGGGGGGGCGAAGGCGTTTTTGAACATGGCAGTTGTCATCCTGAGCGCAGTCGAAGGATCCCGCGCGGCGCCAGCTGAAGGAGCCGCCGGTTGAACAGGTGGAAGGAAGCAACATGGGCATGAAAGTAGCAGTGTTGATGGGCGGCGCCTCGTTCGAGCGCGAGTTCTCTCTGGCCAGCGGCAAGAACGTGTGCGCGGCGCTCGAGGAGGCCGGCCACAAGGTCGTGCCGCTCGACACCACGAGCGACCTCGTTCCCACGCTGCGCAGCGAGCGCCCCGACGTGTGCTACAGCGCCTTGCACGGCAAGCACGGCGAGGACGGCACCATCCAGAGCCTGCTCGAGTTCGTGGGCATTCCCTTCATCGGCTCTCCGTCGCACGTGTGCCATCGCACGTGGAACAAGGACTCCATGCACTACGAGCTGGCCACGTACCGTGCCATTACCGGCGACGCCCCCGTCGCTTCTTGGCCGCAGGGACTCTACATCGCGCGCGACGCGTTCAAGGACATGGGTGCCGCAACGGCGCTCGACCTGGTGGAAGAGCGCGTGATCGGCGGCTATCCCGTGGCGGTGAAGCCCGCGCACGGCGGCTCGGCCCTGGGCGTGCATCGCGTGGATTCCGTCGATGACTTGGGCGAGGCCATCCTCGACGCGCTCTCGTTCGACGAGGCCGTGGTCATCGAGCAGTGGGTTGAAGGCGTGGAGATGGCCGTGTCGGTGCTGGGCACCGGCTGGGACGCCTACGCGCTGCCGCCGGTGGAGATCGTGCCGAAGCAGGGCTTGTACGACACCGCCGCCCGTCTCGACCCCAACGCGGTCGATTACATCGCGCCGGTGCGCCCGTCCTCCTTGTCCGACGACGAAGGCGACGCCCAGGCCATACGCGCCGAGATCGAGCGAGCCGCGCTCGAGGTGTACCGCGCCTACAACGCGCGCGACCTCGCCCGCATCGACCTCATCTGGGACGGCGCGCAAGCCCGCGTGTTCGAGGTGAACGTGTCGCCCGGCATGGCCGAGCGCTCCCTGTTCCCCGCCGCCTGCGCCGCCGCCGGCCTCTCCCTGTCCGCCGTGCTGAACGAACTGGTGACACAGTACGCGAAGTAAGTATGTGCTTTGGCATGACGGTGTCCAGGTATAGATGCTGCGCCCTGTGCTTGGCCGTGCTTTTAGTGCTTGGCGCGGTGCTTTGCGCTTTCGGCCCGGATGCCTATGCTTTGAATCCGACTTCGTCTTCCGAGGGCATTGCCATAGGCGTTTCGGAGCCGTCCGGAGCGGTTTCTGACACGCGCAGCCAAAAGCCCTCTTCGTCCGAAAGCGGCAGCTCGGAAGATTCTCTTGACCAGCTCGCTTACGATATGGCGTTCGTGATGGTTGTCGTCATGCTCGTTCTCGGTCTTCTATCGCCGCCTGCATTGGTGGCCGTCATCGCTTTTGTGCTTACCAGAAAGCGACGTAAAGAGAAGCGCATGTCGGCTTCTGCGATGCCGCCGATGATGGCCGGACCGCCCATGGGGAGCGTTCCTGTTGATGTGTCCTACGGAAGCCCTGATCCTCAAGCCCAGCTTGTGAAATTCAGCGACGAATACGTCGAGCAGCTTGCGCGCAAGTACGAGTCGGCCGACGCGGAACCGGGCGCCCCGCGATAAAACTGTCGGCTGGGCGCCCGTCGAAGGCGCGTTCGAGTCGCGATCTCCGGTGTTGATCCACACCACTATGCTACACTTTTGCCCGAGGGTCGGGTACGGCGCGGTGCATGCGAAGGCGGTATTTCGCAGGAGGCGCCGACGGAGCGTCAGACAGGAGAGGGATAGACGATGGGTATTCTGGACCGTTTTTCCGACATCGCCAAGGCGAACGTCAACGACCTGCTCGACCAGTGCGAGGATCCCTCGAAGATGATCGACCAGTACCTGCGCGACCTTACGGAAGACCTGATCGAGGTGAAGCAGGAGACCGCCGGCGTTATGGCCGAGGAGACGCGCACGAAGCGCCTGGTGGATGAGAACGTCGGTCAGATCGCGCGCTTCGCGGGGCTCGCCCGCAAAGCGCTCGCGGCCGGCAACGAGGATGACGCGCGCGTGTTCCTGGCGAAGAAGCAGGAGTTGGAGGCGGAAGGCGCCGACTTGGCCGTCATCTACGGGGCGGCGCACGAGAACGCGAGCAAGATGCGCCAGCTGCACGACAAGCTGGTGGACGACATCGAGGAGCTCAACGCGCGTCGCGAGATGATCAAAGCCAAGGTGTCGGTGGCGAAAACGCAGAACCTGGTGAACGAATACGCGCCCCGCACGGACAAGGCGTCGGGTGCGCTGGACGCGTTCGACCGCATGGAGGACGCCGCCGACGCGCTGCTCGATCGGGCGAACGCCGCCGCCGAGCTCGATAGGGGGCCGGTTGACGAGGCCGCGGCCCTCGAGGAGAAGTACGCCGGCATGCGCGGCAGCGCGGCGGTCGAGAACGAATTGGCCGAGCTCAAAGCGGAAATGGGCCTGTAGCGCCGAAGACGCGCGGAAAGGGAGGCGCTATGGGTAGATCGGGAGGAGGAGGCTCGGGAGGCCGTTCCGGAGGAGGGCGGTCTGGCGGCGGCTTCTCGGGAGGCGGCCGTTCGTCGGGCGGGTTCTCCGGAGGCCGTTCGTCCGGAGGCTCGGGCGGAAGGTCGCTCTTCTCCGGCGGCGGTTCAGGGGGCTCGGGATCCGGTGGCGGATCGGGCAATCGAGGATCGGGGGGATTCCGCATAGGCCCTATCGTGCCGATCTTCATCAATCGCGAACGGCGCAGGGACGGCGGCGCCCCGCGCGGAACCGATTCGGGCTACGGCTACCCGCCGAACGGCTATCCTCCTACGGGTTCCGGGGCGCCTTACGAAAGCACCCCGAACGCCGGGTCGGGGTACGGCACCTCTCCTTACGGCGCGCCTCCCAACGGCGGCGCTCCCAACACGTACCCATCTTCTCCCTATCCCGGCAACGCGCCTTCCTACGCTCCGCCCCCGGTCGGCGCGCCGAGCGCCGGAACAGGGTCGACGAAGAAAGGATGCGGCTGCTCCACCATCCTGTTGGTGCTGGGTTTGCTGATAGTGTTGTCTTCCGTGGTGAGTCTGGCGTTCTCGTGCGCGGGCACGAAGATCGACGGCACTCCCATCGTCGAGCGCGCGCCGCTGGCCGCAACGGCCGTTGTCGAGACCGGCTACTACACCGACGAAGACGGCGATTGGGTGCACAGTCCGAGCAAGCTCGAAAACGGCCTGCGCGAATTCTACCGGCAAACCGGCGTGCAGCCCTACGTGTACATCCTGCCGAACGGCACGACCACCTCGACGCAGGAACTGGGCACGCTCGCCGAGCAACGCTACGACGAGCTGTTCTCGGACGAGGGCCATTTCTTGCTCGTGTTCTGCGATGACGGCGACGGCGGGTTCAACTGCGGTTACGCGGTAGGCTCGCAGGCGCGCTCCGTCATGGACGACGCTGCTATCGACGTGTTGGCCGACAACCTCGACAAGAACTACCGCAACTATTCGCTCGACGAAGAGGAGATCTTCTCCAAGGCGTTCGCCGACACGGCGGAAACGATCATGAAGAAAGACGACACGGTGTACAACGCCGTCGTGTCCCTCGTCACGGTGCTGGTCATCGTGCTGGTGTACGTGGCGTACCGCGTGGTGCGCACAAGGAAGCAGGAGAAGGAGCGCGCTCGCCAATTCCAAGAGGAGCTGCTCAGAACCCCGCTGGAAAAGTTCGGGGACCAGGATGTGGAGGAGCTTTCGCGCAAGTACGAGCAGGCTCCCGTCCAGACGCCGCCGACCGCCGGCGGCGCGCCGGTTCCGGCACCTTCCGACACTGCCGAGCCGCCCCGGCAACCCGGCGCCTAACCAAGGAACGGCCCCGCCGAAGCGCGGGGATACCATACACGATGCAAGACAGGAGAGCGATAACCATGGGAATGCTCGATCGATTCACCGACATCATCAAGGCGAACATCAACGACCTGCTCGACAAGTGCGAGGACCCTGCGAAGATGATCGACCAGTACCTGCGCAACCTCACCGAGGATCTTGCCGAGGTGAAGCAGGAGACCGCCGGCGTCATGGCCGAGGAAACGCGCACGAAGCGCCTGGTGGACGAGAACGCCGCCGAAGTGGCGAAGTACGACGATTTGGCGCGCAAGGCGCTCGCGGCGGGCAACGAGGACGATGCCCGCACGTTCTTGGCCAAGAAGCAGCAGTTCGACGCCCGCGCCGCCAGCCTGCAGGAATCCTACGAAGCGGCCTGCGCGAACGCGGCCAAGATGCGCCAGATGTACGACAAGCTGGTGAGCGACATCGAGGAGCTCAACGGCCGCCGCGATGCGGTGAAGGCCAAGGTCGCCGTTGCCAAGACGCAGGACAAGGTGAACAGCATCGCGTCGGGCGTGGACAAAAGCGCGGAGGCCATGGGCGCGTTCGCCCGCATGGAAGCCAAGGCCGACGGCATGCTCGACCGCTCCAACGCCATGAGCGAGCTCAACGCGAAGCCGGTGGACGAAGCGGCCGCGCTGGAGGCGAAGTACGCCGCGGCCGGCAGCGATGCGGCCGTGGAGGACGAGCTCGCCAAGCTGAAAGCGGAGATGGGGCTGTAAACGCAAAGGTCAGATTGCGGGTACGCCGTATTGAGGTGCGGCAACGAAAAGGCAACTGAATAATAGAGCGCTCGTGTTTTCCGCACCGCCGGTAGGCGCCTGCCCCTATAATGGGTGAATCGACAAACGTCCAGAACATCCTTTAGGAGGCAGATATGGGCAACAAATTCGGATCCTTTCTCGTCGGCGGTTTGGTCGGCGCTGCCGTCGCGCTGCTGTACGCTCCCCGCGCGGGTCATGAGACGCGCGCCATGGTCACCGACAAGGTGAACGCGGCGTGGGGCGAGGCCCAGGAGCTGGGCGCCCAGGCGAGCGCGAACGCGCAGCATGCGTACCAGGACGTCACGGCCAAGGGCCAGGAGGTCGCGCACGACGTGGCCGCCAAGGGCCAGCAGGCCGTGCAGACCGCCCAGGCCAAGGGCCAGGAGCTTTACGGTGCCGCCAGCGCGCGCGTGCAGGAGGCCGCCGACAACATCAAGCCGGTGTTCTCCGAGAAGAACGACGACCTGCGCGAGAAGATCGAAGCCGCCCGCCAGCGCATCGCTGCTCAGGTGGCCAAGAACGCCGAGCAGGCGCACGATGCCGTGAGCGACAAGATCCCCGTGGCGGCCGATGCCGCGCACGAGACGGTGGACAACGTGGCCGACAAGGCGCAGGACGTGGCCGACACCGCGAAGAACGCCTTCGAGACGGCCGCCGACAAGGTCGCCGGCGACGACAAGGAGTCGAAGACCGAGCTTCCGGATTTCGCCGTGCCGGGTCAGCCGGGCGGTTCCGATATCGCGGAAGGCAAGAAGGAAGACTAGCAACTCGCATGAATGAAGGCGGCGGCGCGTGGGGCCGAACGGTAGCAGCCGTTCGGTCCCCGCTCGCCGCCTTCGCGTCATCGGCGCGCTTTCGACTTCGGGTCGTCGCGGTTTGAGAGCACCGCATGCGCCGTACGCCGCGCGCGTTTGGGGGAAGAGCAAACATGGCCAAGCAGCAACTGATCACGACCGACGAACTCATGGGCGTCCGGGTTATCGGTGGGAAAAAGGGCACGAAGCGCATCGGCAAGGTGCGCCGTTTCGTGTTCCATCCCAAAGAGAAGCGCGTCGTCGGATTCGTGGTGAAGCGCCCCGACCTCCTGTGGATGTTCCGTCGCAAGGATCTGTTCGTGTCGATCAACGGCTACGACGTGAAAGACGGGCGCATCGTGGTGCGCAACGAGCCTTCGGCCACCAACCGCGCCGCCTGCAAAGAACTCGGCGTCGAGTGGGACGACTGCGTGCTGTGGGTGGGGCTGCCCGTCATGACCAACGACGGGGATACGCTCGGCGTGGTAGGGTCCGTGTCCTTCAACCGCACGACCGGCGCAATCGAATCGATCGGCACGGACAGCGGCGCCACGGCCAACGCGCTGCTCGGCAAGCGCGAGATACCCGCCAGCCTTGTCAAGGGCTTCAAGCGCGGCATGGGCGCGGCCCTCGCCCGCACGGGCGAGGAGGGGCAGGAGGACGACGACGTGGTGCTCGGCGCCATCCTCGTGGCAGACGAGGCGCGCGACATCGCGGTCGAGGGCGGCTTGGCCGAGAAGGCCGGCGAGGCCACGGCCGTGGTGGTGGACAAGGCGCACACCGCCGTCGACAAGGCGAAGCCGGTCGCCAGTGCCGCCGCCAAGAAGACGGGCGAGGTGGTGAACAAGGGCGCCTACGCCACCGGCAAGCAGATCGCCGCCACCAAGGGCATGTTCTCCGGCTTCAAGGAGGAGTACGAGAAGGAGCGCGGTTCAAAGCCCGCAAAGAAAACCGCTATCGAAAAGGCGGACGGCGGCGCGTCGACCGCTCCCGCAAAGAAGGCGGCTTCAACGAAGCAAGGCTCGACGGCGACGAAGTCGACCGCGTCGACTGCCAAAAAGCCCGCGCAGAAGCAAGCGCCCAAGAAGAACATGTTCTCTGCGTTCAAAGAGGAATACGACAAGGCACGCCACGACGAATAGGCACATCTTGGTACAAAAAACGCCGCATACATCCACATCCGAAACCGGAAAGCTGAAGCAGAAGGCTGTCGAGCGCAAGCACGAATTGCACGAGAAGGCGCAGCAGGAAACGACCGTTCACGGCCACAAGATGGAGAAGGGCGACATCTTCAAGTTCGTCGGCCTTATCGCGTTCTTCGCCATAATGATTTCGATCTGCGTGCTCATCTGGCCGTACGTTGCCGATTTATTCGAACCGGGCGGGCTCGACCGCGTTATCGCCGACGTGCGCGGCGCCGGACCCGTGGGGTTCCTCATCCTTTTGGGGCTGCAGTTCCTGCAAGTCGTGGTGGCGTTCATACCCGGCGAAGTGGTGCAGATCGCCGCCGGCATGCTGTACGGGCCATGGCTCGGCGCGCTCATCATTTTGCTGGGTTGCGTTATCTCCAGCGCGTTCATCTTCGCGCTCGTGCACAAGCTGGGCGCGCCCTTCGTGCAGAACATGGTGCCCACGAAGTACTTGGAGAAGTTCCGCGCCTTCGAGAAGTCGGGCAAGCTGAACATCGTCGTGCTCGTCTTGTTCCTTATTCCCGGGTTGCCGAAGGACACGTTCACCTACCTGGTGCCGCTCACCGATATGAACATGCGCACGTTCTTGCTGCTGTCGAACCTGGGGCGCATTCCCGGCATCTTGGTTTCGACCTACGCGGCCGACGGCATCATGGAC
Organism: Gordonibacter massiliensis (ex Traore et al. 2017); assembly: GCF_019731765.1. Lineage (NCBI taxonomy): Bacteria > Bacillati > Actinomycetota > Coriobacteriia > Eggerthellales > Eggerthellaceae > Gordonibacter > Gordonibacter massiliensis (ex Traore et al. 2017). The sequence continues at coordinate 464,114 of NZ_JAASIO010000001.1, forward strand.
GGACGCTTTGTGGAGAGCGCCGTCTTGTTCGGCGTGGCTGCGCTTATCGCAGTGCTGGGGATCGTGTTTCAGAAGCGCATCATGAAGTTTTTGGAGAAGCATTCGCATCGCGGCAAGTAGCCCCTACGGCAAGGCTCGTGCAGACGGCGCAAGGCGGGCGTCGCAGCTCGATGCGCCTTCGAGTTCCTTCCAGAGGGTGCTTCTTTCGAAACATTCGGCAACGCAAACCTTAAAGATAGTATACAGATAGCAATATCAAGGTGACAGGTTATCGACAAAACCGGCAGTGCCGGATACCATGGCGCTAGATACCTCGAAACCTCAGATAGAGAGGCCCTGTCATGAACCTCAACGAACAGAACGAAAACGCGAACGACGAGGTCGTCGCTGCAGAAGCCGAGCTTCGTGCCGCCTTGGAAACGCTTGAGGCCGCCCGTGCGCGCCTTGCCGAGTTGAAGGGGGAGCACCCCGCCGTCGAGCCCGGAGCCGACGCGGCTTCGGACGGCGTGCTCGTGGACGAGCTGGAGGTTGCGGCCGTCGTGGTGGACGAAACGGGCGCGATCGACGGCATCGTGGTGGAGCATGCCGCGGTGCCCGTTGAAGATGTCGTTTCGCCCGCCGAAGCCGAGCCGGCTGCCAACGGCGACGACGGCGCCGACGGGTCGACGGGGGAGGCGTGTTCGGACGCATCCGAGCATGAAGCTTCCCGCGACGCCGCCGAGGCCGTTTCCGCGACCGTGATCGAATCCGCTCCGGAGCAGGACTCCGAAGGGTCCGAGGACGGTGCTGCCGCTTCGCCTTCAGCCGAAGCGGCGACCCCTCCGGTGCAGCCCGACCCGATGCCCGACTGGGTGCCTTATACGACGACGCCGGCGCCGAACCCGCCTTCCGGGGCTCAGCCAACGCCTCCCACGGGCGCTCCGTACGCGCCGCCCGCCTCTTCCGGCGAGACGGCATCCGTGCCGCCTTCGGCGCAAGGGTATTATCAGCAGCCTCAGCAGCCGTACGGCGGCTATGCGGCCCCCGGCTACGGGCAGACGCCGCATGCGGGTCCGGGCGCGGTCCCTCCCCAGCAGCCGTATTACGGCTACCAGCAACCGTACTACCAACAGCCCGTCATAGCGACGAAAGACCACGTGGCTGCCGGCCTGCTGGGTATTTTCCTCGGTGCGCTGGGCATCCACAAGTTCTACCTGGGCTACAACACCGCCGGTTTCATCATGCTCGCCGTCACCATCCTGGGCAGCCTGTTCACCTTCGGGCTCGCCGGCGGCGTCATGTGGGTCATCGGCATTATCGAGGGCATCCTCTACCTGACGAAGTCCCAATCCGAATTCGAGCAGATGTACGTCGTCAACAAGCGCGAGTGGTTTTAGGTTCCGGCGGCTTACAGCCGCCGGAACTGCTCGACGCTGCGGCCCGCCCTCGCACCCGATCTCGCGGCGATGCCGGGGGCTCGCGTACCGGAGTACGCTTCGCCCCCGCCATCCCCGCGATCTCGGGCACGAGGGCGGGCCTCGCTGACTTACTACGCCAACCTGCGAGCTCGTTTTCGCGCTTGCGCGCGAAGCGCGGGTCGCTTCGCTCCCGCGCGGTCGACCTGGGAGGCCGTTATGCGGCTATCAGCCGCATGGCAAGCGCCGCTACGCTCGCTTGCCGGGGAACCTGCGCGACTGTTTTCGCGCTTCGCGCGAACGGGCGCTCTGGAGAGCGCCCCTACAGCCAAGCGTGCGGGCCGCTTCGCTCCCGCCCGTGCAACCTGCAGTTCTTCCCGTAGGGGGCGGCCTGCTGGCCGCCCGGCATGCCATGCAGCAGGCGCACATGCGCGCGCCGCAAGAGCGCCTTCCCCGAAGACGCACGCCTTCGATTCCGCCGCCCCCGGCAGGCGCATCCCGTTCGCCTGATTGTTCACGGGTTTTTCGGTGAATCGGCGCGGTCGGTTCCGCCCATTGGCTAGAATATCCTCATCGATTAAGGCAGCGTTGCCTTTGCGACTGAGATCCTATAAGGAGGAAATCATGCCCCAAATTACTCGTGATCAGGTGAGGGTGCCGGCCGACGTCATGCCGGAGTCCCGTGACGAGTACATCGAGAACTACCTGAAGGCCACGCGCGGCACGGGTCGTCTCATGCTGTTCGCGTGCGACCAGAAGATCGAGCACCTCAACAAGGACTTCTACGGCGAGGGCATCGACATCGCCGACGCCAAGCCCGAGCACCTCTTCGAGATCGGCCGCCAGGGCGTGTGCGGCGTGCTCGCCGGCCAGCGCGGCCTCATCGCGCAGTACGCTGCCGACTATCCCGAGATCAACTACCTCGTGAAGATGAACTCCAAAACGAACCTCGTGGGCACGAAGCAGGATGACCCCTACTCGCCGCAGCTCTACGATCTCGACGCCGTGCTGGCCATGCGCGAGGCCGGCGTGAACGTGGTGGGCATCGGCTACACCATCTACCTGGGCAGCGAGTACGAGTCCACCATGATGGCCGAGGCCGGCGAGCTCATCGCCCAGGCGCATGCCAACGGCCTGCTCGTGGTGCTGTGGATCTACCCGCGCGGCAAGGCCGTCACGGCCGAGAAGGATCCGGCGCTCATCGCCGGCGCGGCGGGCGTGGCCCTGTGCCTCGGCGCCGACTTCGTGAAGGTGAACCCGCCGAAGCCCGAGGACGGCACGGCTCCGGCCGAGGCCCTCAAGGTTGCCACGATGGCGTCCGGCCGCACGGGCCTCGTGTGCGCCGGCGGCTCCACGGTGGACGCCGAGACGTTCCTCACGCAGCTGTACGACCAGATCCACACGGGCGGCGCCGTGGGCAACGCCACCGGCCGCAACATTCACCAGCGCTCGTTGGACGAGGCCGTCCGCCTGACGAAGGCCATCAGCGCCATCACGCTGGCCGACTACTCCGTGGCCGACGCCCTGGCCGTGTTCAGCGGCGAGAAGGACTTCTCGCTGTAAGACGCATTGTTCCCACGCTTCATCGGCGCCCCCTCCGCACAGCGCGAAGGGGGCGCTTTCGTTTTCGGGGACCCCGCGCTTGAAGCACGGGCATCCAGATGCCCGCTTTGCCAAGGAATTGAGAAAACTCGGCGCACCGAAGGTTTTTCTCAATTCCTTTGACAACGTCGCGATAGCTTGTGGCGTGCCCTGTCTGCGAAGTCGCGATGCGTGGTCGCCCTGACGGCGTTTCACCTTGGCGTGCCGTTGGCAGCTTGGCGTGTTGCACTCTTGTTGTTTTCGTACCCCTATACTCGGCGTCACCGAATGGAACGCTGACAAGGAGACGCAATGGCGATGTCGAGGCTTGGGAAGGCAGCGCTCTGCGTGCTCTGCGCAACGTTGCTGGCGCTACCGGGATACGGTCGGGCGGATATCGCGAAAGCGTTCGCCGACACGGCTCTTCCGCTGGCAACCCAGCACGACGCCGAAGGCGCGGCTGCCGGAGGAGATGGTGCCGGGGTGGGCGCGGCCGATGCGGAGGCCGGCGAGGGCTCGGGCGGACAGGAGGCCGACGATCCGGCCCACGGAACGGTGACGAACGACGAATCAGTCGATACGACGCGCGAGGGTTCGGGCGGCCAACCTGCCAACACGCTGCTCGGAGAGACGAACGGCGAGTCTGACGAAACGTCCAACACGCTCAAAACAGTCCCTGCCCCTCATGCCGACCCTGCCGCCAACGCGTTCGTCGTGACCGGCGGCGCGTACGAAATCGCCGATGACGGCGTGCTGGTGCTCACCGAGTCGGAGGCGTACACGGTCGGCATGGTCGGGGATGCAACGACGTCGCCCACGGGCATTCGTGTTGCCACCGGAACGGCACCCTCCATCACGCTTGACAGCGTGCGCATCGACACGACCGACCAGACGAACATGCCGGCGTTCTTCATCGAAGGCAACGGCCCCGAAAACGATGGCAAGACGACGCTGCTGCTGAAGGGCGAGAGCACGCTGAACAGCGCGAAGGGGTGCGCGGGCGTGCAGAAGGAGGATGCGTCGAGAGCGCTGGTCATCGACAGCGCCGAGGGCACGGGTTCCACCTCGGGAACGCTCAACGTCGCAGGCGGCTACGGCGGCGCGGGTATCGGTTCGGGGCACGAGTCGGTGGACGACAGCATTGCCAAGTACATCGCCGTGCGCGGCGGAACCGTCAACGCCATGGGCGGTTTCGGCGCTGCCGGCATTGGCAGCGCGCTTTCGGACGGCGCCGGAAGCTACGCCTCGCATCTCGAAGTCACGGGTGGAGAGGTGCATGCCCAGAGCGGGGGACGCGCGGCCGCCATCGGCAGCGGCTACACGTGGGTCGAGGGCGGGGTGAGCAGCGCCACGAACATCGGGATCGAAGGCGGCACGGTGACGGCCAATTCCTACGTGAAGAACTACAGCGGCGGCGCGGCCATCGGCAGTGGTTCGGCCGGCACGAGCATCGCTGCCGGCATTTCCATCAGCGGCGGAAGCGTCAAGGCCGAAAGCGGGTTCGCCCCTTACAGCGGCGCGGCCATCGGCTCGGGGTCGTTCGACCGAACGGAAGGCGGCTCGTCGCTTGCTCGCGGCATTTCCATCAGCGGCGGAACCGTCGAGGCGACGGCTTACACGTACGCTCCCGCCATCGGCAGCGGCTATTCCGACACGAGCACCGCCGAAGGTATCGTCATCTCGGGCGGTGCGGTCACGGCCACGGGAGGCACGTACGCTCCCGCCATCGGCAGCGGCGCCGCCCGCATCGAATCGAAGCTCTGCGCTTCCACCGACCCCCAGTTGGATGCCGACGGCGTCGCTATTTCGGACGGCACGGTCATCGCCACGGCGTGCGCGGGCAGCGGCGGGTCGGGCATCGGCAGCGGCGCGATCGTGTCCGGCTACACCGGCGGTAGCACGACCACGAGCGACGTGGTTATCTCCGGCGGCTCGGTTACTGCGACGGGTGCTCCCGGCCGTCTTGCGGACGCATGCAGCTACACCGCACCCGGCATCGGCCCGAGCGAGGTGAACGACACGGATCCCGACGATCCCACCACGGCGACGTTCGAGGCGAGCATCGCGCGGCCCCTGTCTGCGACTGAGCTGCGCGCCAACGTCTGGACGGGCGAGTCGGCAGACAAGGCGCAGCTGGCAGCCGGCAACGCCGAATCCGTCGATCTGACGAAGTTGGAGGGAGCGCGCGCCTACACCCGTGTAGAGTTCGCGCCTTGCTCCGGCTTGGTGCTGACCACGGCGGGCGGCGGCCCGGTGGACGAGGGCGCCTACTCCTACGACAAGGACGGGGATGTCGTCATCCTGAACATCCAGAAGGACGGGGACTACGTGGTCAAGATGGCCGAGGGCGCAACGGAGGCGCGCACCCTCGTTGCCGTTTCCGGCGACGTGTGCGGCATCACGTTGGACAACGTGAACATTGCCAGCACCTCCGACCACGCGTGCGTTGACTTGTCCAAGGTTCGCTTTGCCAGACTGAGCCTGAAAGGGAGCAACACGCTGAGCGTGGCGTCGGGCAAGTACGGATCGGCTGTTGCCACGCACCCACAGGGGGAGTTGTTCATTGCCGGAATCGAGGACGGGGCGAGCTTGAAGGCGACGGGCGGCTACTCGCATGCCGCCATCGGCACCGTCCTGTCGAACGAAGGCGTCACGTGCGGGGATATCACCATCGAAAACGCGAAGATCACGGCGATCGGCGGGACGTACGCTCCCGGCATCGGCGCGAGCGTCAGCCCGAAGGGCTCGGCGACCGCGTCCGACATCACCATCCGCAACAGCACGGTCGAAGCCGTCGGCGGCGCGGCGGCGTCCGGTATCGGCAGCGGTTGGGCGAGCGGCGACAACGCGGTGTCCGACATCGTCATCGAGGACAGCACCGTCACGGCTACGGGCGGCTTCGGAGCGCCGGGCATCGGCAGCGGGTATTCCGATGCGGGCAACTCCACGCTTTCGGGCGTGCGCATTGCGAACAGCACCGTCGTGGCGCAAGGCGGCGGTTCCGACAGCGAAGAGGTCGAGGGAGAAGGCGACGAGGGCTCGCCGCATGCCGTCGGCGCCGGTGCGGGCATCGGCAGCGGGTTCGCCGAAGCGGGCGATAGCACGGTGTCCGGCATCTCTATCGTCGGCGGCGACGTGACGGCCACGGCGGGTATCGACGCGGATGGAGCGGGCGGCGCGCCCGGCATCGGCGCCGGGCCGGCGCTTCGGGGCGCCTCGGTGGCAACGGGCATCGCGCTCTCCGGTAACGTGGCTGCTCAGGGCGGTGCCACGAACGCCGCGAACGTCGGGCCCGCAATGCTGCCCGCCGTGGGCGCGGGTTCTGCGGCAAAGCGTACGACCGACGGCAACGCCATCGCTCCCGTGAACGGCCAGCGGGCGAACGCCTGGAAGGGCTCCTCGGCCGAGGATGAAAAGCAGTTCGCCATGCTTTCGTTCGGCTACGATCTCGACGACTTTGCCGACGCCTATTTGCGCATGGAGCTTGCGCCGTCGCCGGCCAAGGACACGCTCAAGGTTGAGGAGGGCAGCGGCGCGTACGAGTTCGCCCAAGACGGCGCCCTGGTGCTCACCGAATCGGCAGACTACGTCATAAGCATGGCCGAGGGCGCAGAGGCGTCGACGACGGGCATCCGCATCGCCGCCGGCGCATCGCCCGCCGTCACCTTGAACGGCGTTCGCATCGACACGACCATCAACTCCGGCATGCCCGCGTTCCATATACTCAAGGAGGCCGGCACCGTGACATTGAAGCTGCAAGGCGAAAGCTCGCTGGCAAGCGCGAAGGACTGCGCGGGCCTGCAGAAGGACAATCCGAAGGACGTTCTCGTCGGGAAAGAGGAGCTCGTCATCACGAGCATAGACGGCGACGGCGCCACCACCGGCTCGCTTACCGCCCTTGGCGGCTACGGCGGCGCGGGCATCGGCGCGGGGTTCGCGGCAGACGGAGCCAGCCGCGCGTCGCGCATCGTCGTCAAAGGCGGCACGGTCAACGCCACGGGCGGTTACGGCGCGGCCGGCATCGGCAGCGGCTACGCGGCCAAGAGCGACAGCATCGCCAAGAACATCTTCATCGAGGCCGGCGCGGTCGCGGCGCAAAGCGGTGCGTGGGCTGCCGGCATCGGCAGCGGCTACGCGGGGGCCGAAAACGGGCTGAGCAGCGCCACAGCCATCTTCATCAGCGGCGGAGCCGTTTCCGCCAACGCCCATCAGAAGAACGCGACCGGCGGCGCGGCCATCGGCAGCGGCAGGGCCTTCGAATCCGTCGCCGGTGGCATCTCCATCAGCGGTGGCAAGGTCGACGCGCAAGGCGGAAAGTCGGGCGGCAGCGCCCCGGCCATCGGCTCGGGAGTAGGCGATGGCGGCGACCAATGTCTGAGCCTTGCGCGGAACCTCTCCATCACAGGAGGAACCGTCGTTGCGACGGCGTACACGAGTGCCCCGGCCATCGGCAGCGGCGCGGCCTGGACGAGCCTCGTGGAAGATCTTTCCCTAGCGGGCGACGACACCGTGGTGACGGCTCGGGGCGGCGGGCTCTCCCCAGCCATCGGCAGCGGCACCGCGGACTTCGAATCGAAGCTGGACGGCCTCACCATCTCGGGCGGCACGATAACCGCAACGGCGGGCGAGGACAGCGGCGGATCGGGCATCGGCAGCGGCTCGATCAGGCCGAACAGGTACGAAGCCTCCGGTGGCCGCACGGCTGTCCGCAACGTGGCCATCTCCGGCGGCGACGTGGAGGCCGTCGGCGCTCCCGGTGGACGGTTCGCGGACGAATGCTCGTACCGAGCCGCCGCGTTCGGCCCCAGCGAGGTGAACGACACCGACCCCGACAACCCTACCGAGGTCGTGTTCGAGGGCGGCTCCATCAGCCCGACAACCGGTCTCTGCTTCAGCCTGTGGTCGGGCGATTCCTTCGATGAGTCGCAGCTTGAGCGCGAGTACGCCATGGAGTCGATAGCGCTCGACACGTATGCGGGCGCGTACCAGAACGTGTACTTCGAGACGCCGCCCGATCTGCTTATCACCACGCCCGAAGGGGGCCAGGTGGATCCAAGCGAGTACGAGTATTACAAAAAGGTAGGGCTTGATATTATCGGCTCGGGCGACTACGTGGTGAAGATGGCCCCCGGAGTTACCGAAACGCACGGCTGGATCGGGGTGGGTTCCGGCGCCTCGCCCGTCATCACGCTGGACAACGTGCATATTACGAATCCCCCGACCATCGCTTGCATCCACCTCGGCGCTGCGGGCGACGTCACGTTGAACCTGAAGGGACGCAACGTCCTGGACGCGTCGACATGGGGCAGCGGCATCCTCAGGGTCAACCAAGGCGCCCTGTCCATCGTCGGCATCGAGGACGGAGCGAGTTTGGAAGCGAAGAGCGGCTCGAACAAAGCGGCTATCGGCGCCTTGGGCCCCTTCGAGAACCTCACCATAGAGAACGCGACGATCACGGCGATCGGCGGGCCCACTGCTCCCGGAATCGGCGGGAGGGGCTATATAAACGATCCCTCGACCGTGACCGGCATCACCATCCGCAACAGCACGGTCACGGCCGTCGGCGGCGAGGCGGCGGCCGGTATCGGCAGCGGCTGGTCTGCCGATACCAACGCGGTGTCGGGCATCGTCATCGAGAACAGCACCGTCACGGCTACGGGCGGGGTCGGAGCGCCCGGCATCGGCAGCGGGTACGCCAACACGGGCGATTCCACGCTTTCGGACGTACGCATCGTGAACAGTACGGTGGTGGCGCAGGGCGGCGATTCCGAGGTTCAAGAGCCTCAGACGAAAGCCGACGACACGCTCTACGGCATCGGCGCCGGGGCGGGGATCGGCAGCGGCTACGCCGACCAGGGGAACAGCACAGTGTCCGGCATCTCCATCGTCGGCGGTAGCGTGACGGCCACGGCGGGAACCGACACGGCGACCGCAGGCGGCGCTCCCGGCATCGGCGCCGGGCCGGCGTATCACGGCGTCTCGACGGCGACGGGCATAGCGCTTTCCGGCAACGTGGAGGCCTGGGGCGGCGCCACGAACGCCGAGGGTTTCGGGCTCGGGACGTTGCCTGCGGTGGGCGCGGGCTCCGCGACCGAGCGTGCGACCGTTGATGCCGCCATCGTGCCCGTGAACGACCTGCGAGCGAACGCCTGGAAGGGCGCTTCGGCTGCCAGCGCGCGGCAGTTCTTGACGCTGGCAGCCGAGCCCTACGCCCTCGGTAACTTCGAGGACGCGTACCTGAGGGTGGAGCTCGTTGCGCCGCAGCCCGTCGATCCGGGTTCGGGCGGCAAGGCGAAGCCGCTCGTTTCCACGGGCGACGGCACGATTCCGCTGATGGCTTCCGTCGCGGCGCTCGCCCTGCTGGCGATCGTCGGCATGGTTGCGGCCTTCGTGCGCCTCAAACGCGGACGCGTCGAGGCAGAGCGAAGCCCGGGAATGAACCCGCAAGGTCGGAGGTAACATGCGCACTGTCGTGAGAAAGGCCGTATCCCTTGCGAGCGCCGTGGTCCTTGCTGCGGCACTCGTTCCCGTCCCGGCAGGTGCCGAACCGGCTCCTGCCGCCCAGGCGGCTCCGGCGTACGGCGTCGACCTTTCCCGTCCCTATGCGGAGGGCGAGGCAGTCGTGCTGTATCTGCCGGTCGAACAATCTTCTGCGGCGCGCGGCCGCAACGCCTTGGAAGCCGGTTCGGCCGCCCTCGAGGCGGACGGGTTCTCCGTCAAGCAGGACTTCGACGTGACTGTCGACGCGGATACGGCGGAGGAGAACGGCTTGGGCGACACGCTTGGCGCAGCGGACGTCGCCAACGTGCTTGCCGCTGAGGTCGATGCCGGCGCCGCGCAGGGGCTGGCGGTTGCGCGTTCGGTGCGCGCCGCGTCGGACGGCTGGGGCTCTGCGGCCGATACGCCGGCCAAGACGGCCGTGCGCACGGCGTCCGAGAACGCTCGCGTGGCCGTGGTGACCAAGGAGGGCGCGAGCACGGCCGACCTCATCGCCGAGCTGCAGCAGCGTCCCGACGTGCTCGTGGCCGAGCCGAACTACCAGATAGAGCTGGAAACCGACGAAGGCGTCTCGGAGATGGCGGAAACGTTGGAGGCCGAGGTGGCGCAAGCAAGCGAGGATGCCGCGGCTGAGGTTCTGGGAGACGGCGCTGCGGCATTGAGCCAAGCGAGCGACGCCTTCGACGCGCAAACGACGCCGTTCGTGACGAACCAGAAAACCCCCGACCTTCCCTACGATCTTACCGACGACCCGTGTGCGCCCGACAATCTCTGGTCGCTCGTCGGCGTAAACGGCATCGACTTCCCGGCGGCCTATGAGGCGCTGGCCGCCGCCAAGCCCGATCCGGTCGTCGTCGCCGTGATTGACACAGGCGTCGACTACCGTCATCCCGATCTTGCCGGCAGCATGTGGACGAACCCCGGAACCATCGGTTTGCCCGGCGCGCACGGCTACGACTTCGCCTGCAACGACGACGACCCTCTGCCGGATCTCTCTTACCACGGCACGCATGTTGCGGGCACCATAGCCGCAACCTGCAACAACGGCACAGGAGTCGTTGGAACGTCGGGCGGAGCCGCGCAGATCATGGCTCTCAAGATCGCCGATGACGTCAGCGAGGGCCTCACGTTCACCGATGCGGCCGTCGCAAGCTACCAGTACGTGCTCCAAGCGAAGAAGGCGGGGGTCAACGTGGTGGCCATCAGCAACTCGTGGGGCGACTGGGGCACGTCGCTTATCCTCGAGTACCTGATCGACCAGTTAGGGCGTGCTGGCGTCATGAGCGTGTTCGCGGCGGGGAACGCCAGCAGCGATGCCGACGAATCGGCCCACCTCGAGGCCAGCAACACAAGTCCCTACCTGCTCTCCATCGCGGCCAGCACGTCGCGCGGCGACCTAGCCTCGTTCAGCGACTACGGGGCTGCTAATGTCGACGTGGCGTTTCCCGGTCACGAGATACTTTCAACGTATCCGACGGAATCGGATAAGTTCGCGGCCGCGTCTTACCTGCCGACGCTCGCCGGCACCACCGTCATCAAGCCCGGCGAGGAACGTGAGGGGCAGGGTGCGAATTACTTCTACACCTCGTTCGCCGATGCGACGTTGGACCAGTTCGAGACACAAGCTGCCGAGGGTACGTTGCGGATCTCCGACGGGTCGGATCTCGCCGGCTACGCGGGAACGGCCGGCTTGCGCGTGGATAAGCCGGAGGGGGAGAACGTCTCGTTCTCTTTCCGCATCGAAAACCCGTTCTACCAAGCGGCGCAGGTTCCCGATGACGTGTGCTTCGGCATTACGGGAGGCTTGGTGTCGCCGAGCGACGGCGTAGCGTATCTGAGCGTGACGATGACAGGCGGCGTTGCCGGCGAGAGTTTGAGCAGGTTTTATGCAAGCCGGAACAGCTTCGCTGCGACACCTGTTGCCATCGATACCAACGAAGAGGTCGTCGTGGTCAACATTCAAGTTCTCGGCTCGAAATCGGTGCCGGGCGCGTGCTCGGTCAGCGTGGGCAACATCGGCATCGGGCGTGCGCCGGACCTTGCGGCGGGGTCCTATCTCCAGGCTAGCGGCACCTCCATGGCCGCACCAGCCGCGTCGGGTGCCTATGCCGTGCTGGCCGCGCTGTACGGCGGCGCAGGCGGAGAATCCGTCCTCGACCTGCGCGGTCGCCTGCTCGGCTCCACCGATGAGCTGCCCGAGGGACAGAAGCCCGTCGCCACGAACGGGCGCTTCACGTTCGCCCGTGCGCTGGGAGCCGACCCCGCCCTCGCGCCCACCGCTTACAGCGTCAGGCGTGTCGGCGACGCGCTGCAGGTGAGCGGCCGCGCGCTCTCCGGCGCCTCCGTCGTCCTTGACGGCGTGGACGTGGGGTCGGCGGTGAGGGCTGCGGATTCGAGCGACCGACATCTTGAGTTGGCCTGGGAAGGCGTCGAGCGCGCCTTCGCCCAAGCCGGAAAGGTCGTGCCGGCCAACGCCACGGTCGCGTACGCAGTGCAAACAGACGGGCGCACGTTCACCGGCCGATGCTTCCTCGAGGCTCCGGACGAAGGCGGTGCGGCGCAGCCGGGGCTCGTGCAGCTGGGCGCGCTGCCCCGACGGGGCGAGGCCACGGTCAGCGGCGTGCTGCTGGCCGACGCCGAGAACCTGTTCCTCGTCGACGCGCTGGGACGGTACCTGTACCGATGCGACGATCCGGAAACGGGCAGGTGGACCGAGCTAGCCGCGCCGCTCGACGCTTCGGGCACGACCGCCTGCTCGTTCGCCTACGCCGACGGAAAGCTGTACCGTTTGAGCAACGAGAGCGAGCCTGCGGTGCCTGACAAGTATTTCGTCTACAACCTGCGCTATACGCTGGATTCCTACGACATCGCCGCCGGCACGTGGTCGGACAAGCAGGTGGTGGTGGAGCAGGACGGAGTTACGCTCGATCATGACGGCAGCAAGGACGTCACGCTGGGCGCGTACAACGGCAAGCTCGTGTGGGTTCGGGATGGCAGCAGGGCAAACCCGAAGACCGATCCGTACGTCGTGACGTTCTACGACCCGGCAACCGGCGAGCAGACGGAGGCACCCCTTCCGCAGGAGACGGTCGACCGAGCCCTCACGTTGGGAAGCCGCACTCTGTTGATGCAGGTGGAGGACAAACTGTACCTGCCGATGTATGAGTCCGACACCGACGGGGATGGGATGACGAGGCTGCACATGCTGGCCTTCGACGGCGAAGCGTGGGCCGACGAGGCCGCGAGCGGGTTCGTGCCCGAGCCGGTGGCGTCCAAGGCGCCGAGCGCCGCGGCGGCCGCCGGAAACGGCGTGGTGCTCGTGAACGAGCCGCTGGACGGCACGGGTTCGATGACGTTCTACCGTGCGGAAACCCGCACGTTCGAGGCGCTCCCCTGCGCCACGAACACCACCGACATGACGGGAAGCTCCGTCTGCCTCGGCTCCGTTTGCTACACCGTGGCAAGCGACGACGAAGGCACCGGCCATCTGCACCGCCTGCCCGACGCGGTCGTCCTCGCCTCCAACGTGTACGAAGCGCAGGCGAACGCAGGGGAGGGCGGCACCGTGAGGGTGTCTGCGGGTGCGGCGGGCGCGTCTGCGCAGCGCGCTTCGGTGAACGTGCGGGTGGGCGACCTGGCCACCTTTGCAGCGGTGCCGACGCAAGGCTACGCGTTCTCGCGGTGGGTGGACGCTTCAGGGGCCGCGGCGGGGACGGAGGCGACGCTCGCGCGTCGGGCGACGGCGCCGCTCGTGTTCTCGGCGGTGTTCGCGCCGACGGGCGTCGACCCTGCGCCCAACCCGCCCAGTCCGGTCGACCCGCATGCGGGCGACGAGGCTCGTCCGCTCGCCTCCACCGGCGACGGGTCGCTCCCGTTGGCGACTGTCGCGGCGGCGGCCTCCTTGCTGGCGCTCCTCGGCTTGGGGGCGGCGCTCAGGCAACGAAGGAACGGTTAGCGGATTGCCAGTCCTGCCCGAAAAGCTGCTTGAAAGGACGCTTCGACCATGCTTCGCAAAATCCTCTCCCTCTCCTGCGCGCTTGCCCTCTCCTGCGCGCTCGTTCCCACCGCCGCGCTGGCTTCGCCGCCTGCCGCGCTCTCTTTGTCGCCGGTCCTTGCGAACGCGACGGATGCGAGCTCTTGGTTCACTGAAGAATCGCTCGCCGAGTTGCTGGCGGCGGGCCCGTATGTCGAAGGCGAGGCTATCGCCGTGGTGGACAACACGGCGACGGCGCCCTTGGCGCGCAACGGCAGCCCGCTCGACTTCGCCGAGCCGCTCATGAACGTGACGGCTTCGGCCTATCGGGAAGCGACGGGCGAGGCCGTGGCGAACGAGGCGGCTCTCGGCCAAGGGGTTTCCGCCTATTCCCTCTCCAACGATGCGCCGGCGTCCGCCGGTGCGGAGGGCGTTGGCGCCGCATCCATCGTGCTGGTGAAGCAGGCGGGCACCACGACCGAAGAGCTGCTGCGCCTGCTGGCGGAGGATCCGCGCGTGGCGTCGGCCGAACCGAACTACACGATGCAGCTTGCCGACGCGGACGACGCGTCGGGCGCTGCGGAGGTGTCGGCGGCCTTGGCTTCTGCGAACGACCTGCCGAACGGGGTGGAGGCGATACCCGACCTCACGTCGTACCAGTGGGCTAGCGAAAACTCGGGCGAAACGATGGTTTTGCAGCATGACGACAGCGTCACGCAGCCGGGTTTCGATATCAACCAGACCGGCTGGAACACGCGGGAAGCCAATGCGGCCGGCACGGTGGCCGTGTTCGACACGGGCATCGATTACAACCACCCCGATCTGAAAAGCGTTATGTGGGACGGCGCGTCGCTGCGGGAGATCGTCGGCGAAGGCGGTGAGTACGGCATCAACGTGAGCGAAAACGGCAAGGGCGAAGACGAGATCATGGATGACGATGAGCACGGCACGCACTGCGCCGGTATCATCGCGGCCGCTTGGAACGGCCAAGGCACGAGCGGCGTGGCGAACGGCGTCAAGCTCGTGGGTGTGAAATACCTCGACGGCAACGGCAGGGGCACGCTGGGCGGCGAGCTTTGGGGCTATGCCTATCTGAGCGAAATAGCCCAGGCGACCAACCTCAAGGTCATCAACAACTCGTGGGGCGGCTCCAGTCTGTACACGGCGATGCGCCTTGCCATCACCCAGCTGGGGGAGCAGGGCGTCGTATCGGTGTTCGCCACCGGCAACGACTCCCACGACACCGACGAGCTCCCGGCCACGAACTCGGCGCTGGCCAACAATCCCTACGCGGTCGTCGTCAACGCGTCGGACAGCACGGGAAAGCTGGCTGCCTACAGCAACTACGGGGCTTACACCACCAACCTGGCGGCACCGGGAAGCTCCATCCTGTCGACGGTGCCCACGAACAAGACGGTGAACTACTTTCCCGAGGCGGTGGCGCCCGACGATCCGGCGAACGCGCCGGTGGCATTCGAGACGTACAAAGACGGCGCGTCCTCTTGCGCCAGCCTCGTGGCGGACGATGAGCAAGGCAATCCGACGGATATAGGAGGGGTGGAAGACTCGATCCGCTACGATGCCGGCTCGGGAGCCTTGCGCGTTTCGCTGTCTCAGATGAACGAGGTGAGTGCCGACGATCTGGCGCAGCTCGCCTGCGCCGTCGGCACCAAGGCGCTTTCGGCTCGATCGTTCGATGTGAAGATGCGCGTTGACGAAGACGACCTCGACAAGGCGACGTACTTCAGCTTGCGCTGCACGAACCCCCAGTTCAAGGAGGCCGATCCTGGTCGGGTGTACGTGGGCATTTCCGGCATAGACGCGGTGGACGAAGGCGGCCGAACGGTTTTCGCCGTTAACGAGAGCCAGGCTGCAACCGCTCGCTTGCGTATGGTCGACGGCTGGTCGATGACGACGCTCAACGTGAAGGCCCTGATCGAGGAAGAGGGCGTGCGGGAAGTCGCTCTCGACGCCGACGGCTGCATGACCGTCCATTGCGTGGCGCTCCTTCCCTACGATTTCGCCGCCGCGCCGACTGCCGACTCCCTGGTTTTCGACTGTTTCGGCGTGGGGGCGGGCGAGGGTGCGCTCGGGTCTTATGACGTCTTCAGCGGCACCTCGATGGCCGCTCCGGTAGCCACGGGAGCGGCGGCCGTGCTGGTCAACGAGTACGACGAGAAGACCAATGACGAGATCGCGCAGCAAGGCCCCGACGCGCTTGCCAAGGCGGCCGCTTTGCGCGCCGCTCGTTTGCGGGGCGCGGTGAGCGCGCTGCCGGCGTTCGAGGGCACCTGCACCACGGACGGCCATCTGGATCTTGCGAAAACCGACGGTGAGCGCGCCCCCTCCATCCTGACGATCGGGGCGGGCGACGGCGGCGATACGGTGGCCGTGTCGGGCTACTTCTTCGGCGCCGGCTCGGGCGCGCTCGCACTGAACGGGGAACCGGCCGAGATCGTGTCGTGGGAAGCGAACAGGGTGCTGGCGAAGCGTCCCGCCGATTTGCAAAGCGGCGTGGTCGAAATCACCCTGACGGCGGAAAACGGCACGTCGGCCCGCGCCAAGATGAGCCTCTCGCTGCCCTCCGTGCCGCTGTCCGCGAACCTGTACGAGAGGAATCTTCCCTCGCCCATGGGTGCGGAAGGCTTTGCCGAGCGCGACGTGGATGTGTGCGCGCTTGAGGCATGCGGTGGCGATGTGTACCTGCTTGGCTCTCAAAGCAACTATTTCCTTGCACAAGGCCTTTGGCGTTTCGACGTCGAGCGAAGCGAGTGGAGCTTGTGTGCCGATCTGCCCCAGGAGCACGTGCAGTACGCGTCCTTGGCAACCTGCGAGGGAGCGCTGTACCTTCTGGGGTCGTTCGTCGAAGAAGACACCGGCACGGTCGTGCAGCAAGCATGGCGCTACAATGCGGCCGCCGACGGCTGGCTTGATGAGGCGGTCTGCGAAGAAGGTTCCAAGCTGTCCACCCTTGCCGCTTTCGAAGGCGGGCTGGTGCTGGTAGGGGGCACGGACGGAAACGGCGATATACTGGGCGTGCGAACGTACGATCCGCAGTCGGGCGCGGGCGACGAAGTGCTGGCGTTCGAGCAAGTGCTTCTGTATCCCCAGGTTGTAGCTTCGGGCTCGTTGTTGTATGTCTCCCAAGGCTTCGATTCAGACTTTGATTTCCAGGCAACGACGCTCATGCGCCTGCTCCATGCGAATGGTGCATGGACGGTCGACGACCTCTCCGCCATCGTGCCCGCGGACGACGACTCCCTGTACTATCCCGTTCTCGCCCTTGCGGGCTACGAGGGCGGTATGGCTATGGTCGGCCTTCCCAACAAGGGAGCCGACACGGCGCTGCTTGGAAACGATGCGCAGGAGCTCTCGGCGTTTCCCAAGGCGCTTTCCTCCGAGCGCGTGCGCCGGCCTGCGGCCGTTGCGGTGGGCGGCTATCTGTACGCGCTCGGCTTCTCGACGTACGAGCAAGGAGGCATGGTGTTCCGCGCCACCGCCTTGGGCGGCGGAGGCGGAGAAGAGGGAGGCGGCGGGAGCAGCGACAACGGAGGAGGCGAGGGGAGCGAGGGCGCCGCCGCCGGCTCTGCCGAGCCGTCTCCGCTCGTGAGCACCGGCGATTCGCTTGGCAGCGTGGCGATGGCCTGCGTCGTGCTGGCGGGCGCCTGCGCCCTCGCATGCCTGCGCCTGCGCCCGCGTCGCCGCTAGTCGAACCGCTCCCAAAGGAGCCGGGCGCCTTAAGAGGCATCCGGGTTCTTTGGGGACATGCTCTCATAGCTTTCGCTTCCCGCATCCTTGGGCGGTTCGTTGCAATGCTTCTTCAGTATGGATGCAGCGAATACGAGCCTTGCGCAAAGAGGCGGAATTGCTCGGACAAGAAATCGTCTCGCGATTACTCGGGAGGTATTCTGGGAGGTATTCGTTTTAAAACCACCTTCCAAAAACCTTGTCCTTTTATATATGAGTATATAAGTTATATTTTAAATCTCCATAATAGCGTTTCACGTGAAACACATTGTCAAAAAATCATTCACATATTTGCAACTGTGTTCTTATTGAGAATCAGTATCAATAAGTCTAGCAATACTTGACCGTTCGCATGTACGATGGTCCCATCGAAAAAGCGGGGAGTCCAAGACTCCGCCCAACATCTCAACCAACGATGAGAAGGGGACGAAACCATGACCGACCACATCGACACCACGAAGCTCTATTCCGAGAACGGCGCGCCCGTCGCCGACAACAACCACACCCTCACGGCGGGCGAGCGCGGCCCCATGATGCTCCAGGACAACTGGATGATCGAGAAACTGGCGCACTTCGACCGCGAGGTCATCCCCGAGCGACGCATGCACGCGAAGGGCTCGGGCGCGTACGGCACCTTCAAGGTAACCGGCGACATCAGCCAGTACACGAAGGCGGCCGTGTTCCAGCCCGGCGCCGAGACCGAGGTGTTCGTGCGCTTCTCCACCGTGGCCGGTGAGCGCGGCGCGGCCGACGCCGAGCGCGACATTCGCGGCTTCGCCATCAAGTTCTACACGCCCGAGGGCAACTGGGACCTCGTGGGCAACAACACGCCCGTGTTCTTCCTGCGCGATCCCAAGAAGTTCATCGACCTCAACCATGTGGTGAAGCGCGATCCGCGCACCAACATGCACTCGGCGCAGAGCAACTGGGACTTCTGGTCCAGCCTGCCCGAGGCGTTGCACCAGGTGACCATCGTCATGTCGGATCGCGGCATCCCGGCCAGCTACCGCCACATGCACGGCTTCGGCAGCCACACCTACTCGCTCATCGACGAGAACAACAAGCGCACCTGGGTGAAGTTCCACCTGAAGACCCAGCAGGGCATCAAGAACCTCACCGACGAGGAAGCCGCCCAGCTTATCTCAGGGGATCGCGAGAGCCACCAGCGCGACCTGTTCTGCGCCATCGAGCGCGGCGAGTTCCCCAAGTGGACGTTCTCCATCCAGGTGATGGACGAGGAGACGGCGAAGAACTACAAGGAGAACCCGTTCGACATCACCAAGACGTGGAGCCACAAGGAGTTCCCGCTGATCGAGGTGGGCACCCTGGAGCTTAACCGCAACCCCGAGAACTACTTCGCCGAGGTTGAGCAAGCCGCGTTCGCGCCGACGCATCTCGTGCCGGGCATCGGCCTGTCGCCCGACAAGCTGCTGCAGGGCCGCCTGTTCGCCTACGGCGACGCGCAGCGCTACCGCTTGGGCGTGAACCACAACCATATCCCGGTGAACCGTCCGCGCTGCCCTTACGCCGAGTTCCACCGCGACGGGGCCATGCGCGTCGACGGCAACTTCGGCGGTGCCATAGGCTACGAGCCCAATAGCTACGGGCAGTGGCAGCAGCAGGCCGATGCGGCCGAGCCGCCGCTGGACCTGTTCGGCCCGATGGATGCATGGGACCCCGCCGACGACGCCACCGATGACACGTTCTACCAGCCGGGCGACCTGTACCGCCTGATGGAGGAGCCGCAGCGCGCAGCACTCATCGACAATACGGCGCGGAACATGGACGGTGTGACCGAGAACATCCGCCTGCGCCACGCGGCCCACTGCTACAAGGCCGACCCCGAGTACGGCGATCGCCTGGCCGCAGCGCTGGGCGTGGACGCGAACCGCGTGCACGAACTGGCCGCGATGACCCACGAGGAGCGCATGGCCGCCACCGGCCAGCAGGTCCCCGCCCGCAAAAAGGGCGGCGAGGTGCGCGCTTAACTTCTCCGCAACGCGCGTCGGCAGGGGCGTATCAAAGGGACGCACCCTCCCCCTGCCGATGTGCACCCTCGACGATGGGGTGCGTCGATGACGTTTTAGCGGCGGAGCGCAGGGGATCGGTGCAAAAATCACCGAAGCCCCCCTCCTTGGAGAGCCCGCAGGGCGTCTCGTTGGTTTTGAAATCTCGCGACCTGCGGAAACGCATGCGGCATGCGAAGACGGGCGCGCGGAGGGACCTTGGCGCGCGGCCCGGGCGGGGGACGTCGGTGATTTTTGCACCAAACGCAGGATTCTCTATGCTAAACCACCGTTGACACGCACCCGGCCGGGTTGTCATCCTAAGCGGAGGCGGCGCGAGCCGCGGGATCCTCCGTCCCCGCTTCGCGGGGCCTTCCTGCGCCCGCTCGCTCAGGGTGACAATGCACTGGCTTGCGTATGCCTACGGTGGTTTAGCATAGAGGCCGGGTTTTCCGCTGCTGAGTCGCCGCTGGCAGCCCGTTCGAGGCCGCGCGGCGCCACCTCGCCGTCGAGCGCTACGCAGAGGCGCGTCGATGGCGGCTTGACGGGCGGAAAAGGGCTTGTCGGCACCTTCGATACGGGCCCGTTTTGCGTCCGGCCGCGCGTCACTCAAAATCTCATGCATCATCACTGAATTGTAAAAGTGACGAGGCGAATTTCTTCAGCGAGAGCTTCGCTCGAAGCCTCACTGAAGGCTTCACGGCGTGCGGAAAGTATGAAAGCTTGCGGCTTCTTTACTCGCTGCGGCGAAGACGTGCGCGCGCTGCCGTGAGTGCGCCGGCAGCGGCGAGCGCCAATCCCGCCAGGGCGATGCCCGCATCGCCGTCTCCCGACTTGGGGAGCTCCTTGACGGTGGGGCCTGCGTTGCCGGAGGGCTGGGCACCGCTCGCATCGCCGTCGACGATCTCCGCCTTCTGCTCGAACACGGCGAAAGGCGACAGCTCGTCCACGACCATGTTTGCGCGCCCGTCCTGCACGACAACCTTCGTCGCTTCGAGCGCGCCATCGGCCTTTTGGTGCACCATCCAAACCGTCTCGCCCTCTCGATCGGCACCGACCGAGAACGACACGGAGAGCGCGCCGGTGCACGGGACGCCCTCGCCGGTTGTCGCATCGACCACCGACACATTCGCGCCGACGAGGAACGTTCCCACCTGGTCGGATGCCGTCGCGAGCTTCGCAACCTGCTCGTCAGCAAGGGCCGAGAGCGCAATGGAAGCCTGCGTGTCCGCGAGAAACGCCCCCGAAACCCCGACCTGCGTTCCGGCAAGCTCGGCGGTCAGCGTGCGCTCCTCGTAGGAGGGCTCTTCCGGCAGGTCCACCGTCACGCTCATGGTGCCACCTGCAACGTCGTTCACCGTCAGGGAGATACCGGAATCCACGCGCTCGTCGGGCGTCTCGCAGCCGTTGTAGAGCGAAAGCGGCAGGAGGCCGTTCTCCCAGTTGAATTGCGTGCAGAAAACGTCGTTGAAGAAGGGGCGGGATATGAGCGGGTAACCGTCGTTGTAATCCGTTCCCTCCGGATAGACGGGCATGATGCCCGGCCGGTGGTCCACCGTGTTGACGGTGTTCGCCATGGTGTTGTCTTCGATGCCTGTTTTGCGCTCGTCCACGACTCCCTGATCGATATGCCACACCACGATGCCGCCCGTTTCGTTGTAGTATTCCGGCCTTTCCTTGTGACGCTCTGCGCGGTAATAGGCTGTCAGCCCCCTGTCGAAGCTCTCGAACTGGCGGTTCTCCACCAGATAGTACTCGTCGGGCGAACTCGTCGGAATGCGCAGGCATTGGTATCCCTCGTCGCTCCAGAACGTGGACACGTCGTAGGTGCCGTCGGCGGTCACGTCCACGGGCGTGACGTAACCCAACTCCGCCAGACAGTACGGATCCAAACCCACCGGGGTGAACACCGACGTGCCGTTTTCCTCGTATCTGCCCCAGCTGCCGCCCGCCATCAAGCTGATCGCATTGACGTCGTACTTGATCCAAGGGAATTCTTCGATGGTCCCTCCGCTGGTGGCGGAGTAGCGGGTGTCGTACAGATCGGGAAGCCCCAGGTAGTGACCCAGTTCGTGCGCCACCGTGCTGAAAGACATCGGCTGGGCGGGGAACTGTCCTTCGACTTTGAAGGTTTCGCCCATGGTGATATAGGAGTCGAACTCGATCCCTTTGATCGTTTCGGGTTCGAAGTTGTCTTTGTCCATGCTGGACAGATCCCATTGAAAGCACCACTGAGCTGGCACGTTTTCGCCTGCCGAGGCTTCGTATCCTGCCACGATGAACAGCAAACACGCCTCATCCCTGCTCAGTTTGCCGTCTTTGTTCGTGTCGTAGGCTGCGAAGTCGATGTACTCGGATGCCTTCTCAAGGGCTTCCACGTACACCGTACGAAGATCGGCGGCTTCGGGGCTTTTGAAGTCGGGGCTGCGCCAGTTGCCGTGATTGCGATCAAGGGTCACGTGGATGATGCCGTCTCCGGCTGCGTCGTGCCGATTGGTGTTGCCGTCTTTGCCGCACACGCTCGTCTCTTCCGTGGCGGGCACCCAGGAGAACTTGCCGTTCGACATGGTGGCGTAGAAATTGGTGATGCTGTTCCCGCTGCCGTAGAGTCGCTCGTGCCAATCGTAGTCGTCGTGGTAGCGCTGCTCGGCTGCGGTCCACTGCGCCTTGTTGCCCTTCGAGTCCGTGTAATTGATGGTGGCGTCGGGTCCGTCGGGGCTTTCGAACCCGATGACGATGGTGATGAGCGGCAGCGAGGTCTTGGTCTGCACTGCCGGGTTCAAGCTGTAGGCGTTCGCGTTGGACGACCCCTGCGCGGCTTCGATGTCGTCGAGTGTCAGCACCTCGCCCGTCTTGTGCGTCTGGCCGGCGTAGGCGGACCCGTTCAGCGCGGCGTAGGCCGTCTTGCCCGCGTCGTCCGCCAAGGCAGCAGGGGTCAGCGCGTCTTCCGGTGCGACGCCGTCGGCGCGCGGCCCGAACGCGAAGCCGGAGTCCGCTTCCGTCACGTAATACCACGCCTGGTCGAGCGGGTTCTTCTGCACAAGGAAGCCGTCGGTCGTCCGGACGTAGTGGAAGTACTCGTCGCCGCGCTGGCCGGCTTGGAAGGTTGCGCCGTCGGGCTGCGTGTAGCTTTGCTCCACCTCCAGCGCTGGCCCGGCGAAAGCTATGGTAGGCGCAAAGCAAAGCGCGAACGCCACGGCAAGGAGGGGAAGCAGGGGAATCGCGCGCTTTTCGAAACGGGTTGTTTTGCGTGCTTCTTGTTGCATGGTGCTCCCTTTTCGATGGGTTTTACGGTGCGGCATCAGCCATTTCACAACAATTATCGAGCAAGGATACATCATGGCGCGGTTCGATTCGGGGAGCGCTCGCGAGATGAGGCGTTCGCGCCGTCGTTTGCGTCGTTCATGCGGGGGCGAAGGGTTGCTCGGGGGCAGGGTGCTCCTAGGGCGCTACGTCGTTCATGTCGCGTAGGTTACAGTTTGGGACAAATTCGAAGACGTCGCAGAAACAATCCCTACTATTTCGCTGGAGGCATACGTATGCATAGTTGCGCACACACTTGGGCAAAGCGTCGAGCGGTGCGCATCGAACAGGAGAATGAGAGGCTGCTTATGGGGCGTTTGGGCAGAAGACTGCGTGAGAAAACGGCAAAGGCGGGTTCGGTCGCGCTGGCCGTTGCGTTGACGATGTCGTTGGGCGGCACGGCGCTCGCCTTTGCCGACGAAACGGACGAGGACGCCTCGGTCGGCCTTCCGGCCGAGATAGACGGGCAAACCGCCGCAGACGACCCGACGGCAGCGGACGATCGGCCCGAGGCGGACGTTCCGGCCGAAACCGACGGTCAGGACTCTTCCCAGCCCGAGGCCCTTCTCGCCAGCGAGCAGGCGGGCACCCCGTTGGAGGCCGACGTGGGCACGCTGGCCCTCACCACGCTGTACGTGTCGTCCACCGGCGACGATACCGTAGGCACCGGCGAGGCTTCGGCTCCGTACGCGTCGCTTGCGAAGGCGGTCGCCGTGGCATCGTCGGGGTCCACCATCGTCATCATGGACGACATCGTCGCCACCGGGTGCGCCCGCATAACGGACAAGGACCTCGTCATAACGAGCGCGACGTCCACGCCGGTGACCATCACCCGCGGAGACGGTTTCGCCGTCATACGCGACACCGCCCGAAGGTGGTACAACCCGGCGATGATCGAGCTGACGGGCGATACGAACGCCACGATTTCCAACATCATCTTGGACGACGCGGGGAAGTACCAAGGAACGCTGTTCACCGCCCAAGACACCGCGGGCGGCAGCTCGGGCGCCGAGAACTCCATGAACACCGAGCGCGTCCAAGACGCGATAGTCGCGCTGTACGCCGTCAACGCGGGCTCGTTGACGCTCGACAACGCGCAACTCAAGAACTACGGCGGCCTGTCCGCCATCCGCGCGACCAACCCGAACGCGCGCGTGAACATGACCAACGGAAGCACGATAACCGTGGATCTACCTTCCTACGCAAGCGGCAGCGGCAGAAAGGGCGGCGTGTGGCTCCAGGGCAACAGCGTGACCTTCGAGATGCAGAGCGGAACGTCGATAACCAACCTGTACAGCTACGCGATCTTCCCTGAGGGCTCGACGGTGAACATGAACGGGGAGCTCTCCCGCAACCATTCCACGGCCCTTGCGAGCAACGGTGGAAACGTCGTCATCGGGCCCGACGGCGTGGTCGCGAACAACTCCGGCGGCAACACCGGCGGCGGCGTGTACGCCAACACGGGCTCGACCCTGGTCGTCAAAGGCAAGATCGTCAACAACTCCGGCAGCGGACGCGGCGGCGGCCTGTACGTTCAAGCCAACGGCACGCCTTCCACGGCTACGCTCGAGGAGGGCGGGGAGATATCGGGCAACACGAGCCTTTCCCCCGGCGCCGGCGTGAACGTCGACCAGGCGTCGAACTTCATCATGAACGGCGGAACCATCACCGGCAACAAGGCGCTCATCGGCTCCGGCAGCGGCGTGTACCTCAGGCGCGGCGCGCAGTTCGTCATGAACGGCGGGAGCCTGCTCGGCAACGGCTCGAGCGCGTCGACGAAGGGCAAGGACATCGCCCTCCAAACCGAGTCCACCAGTTGGGGCCGCATGGGATCCGTCACGTTGAACAGCGACGCCCCGACGACGGTGGGCCCCGACCAGGTGTACTACGAAGATGAGAAGAAGTGCGTCTACTATGCGGGCAGCAACGACAAGCTGACCGTGGGCGACTTGAACGCTGCGGGCAGGACGGCGATAAAGGCCGACGTTGCCGCCGCCGGCCTCACGTACCTCGAATCCATGGTGGTCAGGCCGGAGTACGAAACCACCGACCTGGAGATCACGAAGCCGTCTGCGGCCAACGCGACGGACCCGTTCTACGCGGCCGTCGTGGAGACGGACGCCTTGGGCGTTCCCGTGGGAACCTATTCCTACCATATGGTGGACGTGGCGCCTTCGGGGAACCTTTCGGTTTCGATTCCCTCGTCGACGTCTGCGGCGGGGCATGCGGTCGCCATCGCCCAGGCTCCGGGCCCGGTTATCACCAAGCAGCCCGAGGACGCGAGCGTGCTCTACAACGAAACGGCTACCTTCGAAGTGGCGGCGGAAGCGCCGTCCGGCACGGTGAGCTATCAGTGGCAGAAGTCGACCGACGGCGGTGTGACGTGGATCGACGTTGTCGGCGCGAACGCGGCGACCTACACGACGCCGGCGCTGATCGACACGGACAACGGGAACCTCTACCGTTGCGCGGTTGCCTGCAGCGCCGTGAACATAACGCTGCATAGCGACGCCGCCTCGCTTGCCGTTTCGCTTCCCATATCCGTTTCGCCCAGCAGCACATTCGAGCAGGGGAAGGCTCCCGACACCACGGTGACCGTGGGCTCCTCTTTGTCGGTGAAGGCCAGCCTCAACTTGGACGAGGTCATCTTGGATGGAGCCGTGTTGACGGAGGGGACGGATTACACGTCGGCGGACGGATCCATCATCATCAACCTGCCGGCAAGCTACCTGAACACGCTGGCGGTGGGCACGTATACGCTGGAGGTCACGACCAAGAACGCTCCGTACGATGGGCTATCGGCCCGCACGGACCTCACGGTGATTCCGGCGATCACGCCCCCCGGCAACGACATCACCGGACCCGGCGAGGATGTTCCCCAGCCCGGTGGCGGCACCGGCGATCCGACGGTCCCGCCGTCTGCGGGCGGCGCCCTTAGCGGCAAAACCGCTCCGCTGATGCCCGTAACGGGCGACGGCGCGGCCGTGCTTCCCTTGGCCGTTGCGGCATTCGTCTCCTGCCTGGTCGTTTGCGCCGGTGCGCTCTTGGCCAGGAGGGCAAGGCGCTCCGCCAAGTAGCGAACGAACCGGCCTGCAACCAGGCTGACCGAGCCGACCAGGCTTGGGTAAAACCGAATCGCCCCCGCTTCCCGAGCCAACGAAAGGTTCGAGAAGCGGGGGCTTTTTTGCGCGCTGCGTCGTACAAGCCGGGGTGGTGCAACCCTTCGAGGCTCGTCGCGGCGTGCTCGCATTGCGGCAGCACGGAATTCGACGAAAGCCAGGCGCAGCTCAACACGGCGGGTCTCACGTTCCTCGACTTCGACTGGGCTAACCGCAGCGCCACCGTGCCCGCCTGTAGGCAGTGCGGGCATATCGAGCGGTTCCTTTCACGGATCACCGACTTCCCGCCTGAGCGCAAAAAGAGGAGAAACCGTAGTTTCTCCTCTTTCAACAGGGCATATAATACCATAAATTCCGTTTAAAGTCGAGTCGTGCATACCTGCGCGGTTCGCGGTATAACCCGATGCGAGGTGATGCGCATGGGTTTCGATCTGTCGATTCCGCCGCAGCTGCAAGGGGCCGCTGCACGGGAGGATCTGGCTGTTTGCAACAAGGCCACGGCGAAGTACGGACTGCGGTTGACCGAGCAGCAGGCGTTGGGGCTCGTGCAGCGACGCGGCGAGGCGCTACGCGCGACGGGACGCGTGGAGTTCGGCCGCGGTGTGATTCGCGAGCTGGTGCTGGGGTTCTGCGACTCCCCCTATCTTTCGCAGGAGAATTACGAGGAAACGATCGCCGACGTGCAGGACGTGTTCTACCGTCGCAAGGAAGACTCCGAAGTCGGGGAAGCCATGTCCGACGACGACCTGGTGGCGGCGTTGCGCTACGCGTTCGATCACGAGGCGGGCGGGTCGACCGACGTGCTGGCGGATATGCCGCTTGCGGCGCTTCGCGCGCATGCCGAACGCGGGCGGACCGGCGACTACGACGAGAAGACAC
The DNA here is from genome assembly GCF_019731765.1 of Gordonibacter massiliensis (ex Traore et al. 2017). NCBI lineage: Bacteria > Bacillati > Actinomycetota > Coriobacteriia > Eggerthellales > Eggerthellaceae > Gordonibacter > Gordonibacter massiliensis (ex Traore et al. 2017). Next base: position 490,614 of record NZ_JAASIO010000001.1, read on the forward strand.
AGAACGAGGAGTTCGAAGAGGAGGCAGCCCGTGACGGAGCCGAGGAGCGCGTGCGCGATGAGCTCAGCCGCGCGTACGACGACGAGCGGTGGGAGCGGCCCGGCAACGATTACGCCGCCGGTTTCTACGACGGATACAACGAGCTCTACCGTATCGGTTTCGACTCCAACAGCCGCATCGGAGGTTCGTCCCTTGGCTGATACAGTGGGCGCGGGGGATGCAGGCACGGTAGCGCCCGTTGCCGGGGCGGCGCGCGCGGGCGGCGATTCGCGGCAGGTCGAGCGCGGGGCCTACGGAGGTTCGGCAGCGCCTTCGGCGGTGACGGTTGCCAGCTCGACGACAGGTGCTGTCGGGCGCGGGGCCGCCGGGGCGGCGCTCTTTGCGCCTGCGGACGAGGCGGACTTCCAGGCGGGTCTCTGGCGGGTGCTGGCCAAGCAGGTGACGCTCTACACGCTGGGCGAGAGCAGCTCGCTTCCCGAGTACGACGCCCACCGGTTGCTCGCCTCGACGTGCTTCGTGCTAGGCGTCGACCCCGACGATCCGGATCCCGCCCTCATGCGGGCCATCGTCGCCGAAGGTGCGGAGGCAACGTTCGAGCGGGAGGTTCGCCTTGTCGAGCGCGAGGCGGAGCGCACGGACGGACTGTGGCGGGAGGTCGCCCTTACCACGCCGCTGCTGGAGAGCGTTGCTTTGAAGGACACGCTGGAGAGCTTGCGCGGCTTCCGATCGCGCTATGCGCCGCGATTCTTCGCGCACGAGATACCGGCCGACATCGACTATCCGCTGGCGGAGCCCGTGCCTGAAGCGGTGCAAGGCGTGCGGTACGTGAACGCGTACCTCGAGCGGCTTTTGATGGAGAACCGCTTCCTGCAGAGGTTCGATCTGGAACGCTGCAAGGGCGTGCTGCGCGCCGTGCACCCCGATTACGGCGAGCTTATCCTCAACCTGTTCGAGCCGGTGGCAACGAACGCCGTTGGCTGCGCGCTTGCCGGATGCGACGTGCGGAGCCTGCGGATGGACGACGCGGGTTACGCGCGCATGGCAACATCGTTGCAGGGGAAGCCGGTGCGGCGGGTGCGTGGCGAGCTGGAGGCCGCCGCTCTGCGCGCATGCGGCGAGGTCGGTTTGCGCGCGCCTGACGACGAACCCGTGCGCAGCTACGTGGAGAAGCTTGCGTCCCGCTTGGCACCGCGGTTGCGCAACGCCCTTGCGCACGACGCGCTCGCGGGCGTGTTCGTGCGCTGGTAGTTTTACCCGGAGATCAAGCGGGACATGCGGACCGGGTTCGCCTCAAAATCCGCTCTCGGCGACCTTTTCTGCTAAAAAATCACGTTTGTGCATGATCTTATATGAGAATAATGAAAAGCACGTCAGTTTCATCTGGCTTTTTATTTAATGAGAATGAAACTTATAAATAAAAAGACCCAAATAATCGTTCACAAACGCCATTTCGAAGCAGAAACAGGATGACTCTATGTTAAACCAGCATTGACATTACGCAGGCCAGCGCGTTGTCATCCTGAGCGAGCGAAGCGAGTCGAAGGATCCCGCGCGGCGCCAGCCGGATGCGCCCCGGCTGGCGCCGCACGGGATCCTTCGACTCCGGCGGCTTTCGCCGCCTCCGCTCAGGATGACAACCCGGCCGGGCGCATGTCGACGCTGGTTTAACATAGAGCAGGATGACAGTCTGGCCGGTGTTCGGGATGGCAGCCTGGCCGGATGCGTGGCAATGGCAGTTTAGCAGCGGACAGGAGGACTCGGCGCTTTTCCGCTTTGATCGGGTGCAGTGGGCACGCCCCTCGGCGTTGACCGCGCTGTTCAAACACGGTGGACGCATTCTTCGAGGCTGAACGCCGTGCTGCGTTCGGCGCGATCGCGGTTGTCTTGCCGAATGCGGGGATCGTGAGCCTTCGGCGCGTGCTCTGCGGTTCGCCTTTGCGGCGCGACTGCACGAAACGATGTCGGCCGGCTTTCAGGCACGCGAACCCGGCCATCGGCTCGCCACGCCATGGGTGAGGTGGCGCGCGGTGATCTCGGTGAGGGGCTTGAGGGCCGCGAGCAGCGTGGCGCGCGTGGCGGGGTTGATGCGCTTGGCGGCTTCCGCCACGCGCGCGATGGCCTTCGCGCCGCCGCTCAGCAGGTCGGAGGCGTCCTGCGCGCCCGATGCCTCCACGGCTTCGAAGAACGCGTCCACCACCACGGCCGCCTCTTCGTCGCTGAACCCGGCCAGCCACTCCGTGAACACGGCGTCGGTGAGCTGCGCGCCGTCGGTCAGGGAGTCTAGGTAGACGAAGTCGTCGCCTGCCACCTCCCAGGTGAACACGCTGTGCTGGTCGATGCCCCTGGCGGTGCTCTTCACCACGCGCGGCACTGCATGCGATTCCATGAGCATGCCGATGATCGAGTCTTGCGGCACGGTGCGGTGGATGCGGCTTTCGAGCGTCGCCCAGTCGCCGGGCTCGAACGTGCCGGCTTTGAACCCAGGGCCGTCGTGGGTGTACACGCGCTCTATGCGGTCCTGCACGGCGGGGGAAGATTTCAACGCGGCGTACGCTGCCAAGTTCCCGCCCTTCGAATGGCCGCCCACCATCAGGCGCTTCACCGGTCGCGACGCGACGGCTTGCAGATAGCGCGCGGCTTGCTCCTGCGCGGGAACGGGGGAGGTGTAGGCCATGTTGAAGTTCTCGCGCCAGCCGGTGAGCGAGGTGTCCGTGCCGCGGAAGCCCACATAGGCGAACTCCTTGCGGTAAACGAACGTCATGGCGGCGAACTGGGTCTGCCGCTCGGTGTCGAACAGGCTCAGGTAGTCGCGCACGCGCACGTCCCGGAAGCGCGGGCTGGCCGCCAGCGCCAGCAGATTCTGCTTCACCAGATCGGGCGCGAGTCCGGTGAACATGGTGGGGTACAACTCGGCGCGCAGCGCATCGGTGAAACGCACGGCGCCTCGTGCCGGCGACAGCAGGTTCTCCACCACGGTGCCCAGATCGAGAAACGTTTTCCGCTCGCGCAACGCCGGCACCACGCCTTCGGCGCGCACCATGCAGAACTGGGAGAGCACGGCCGAATCCACCGGATTGAACGGCTTCTCGTCGAACGGGGCGAACTCGGTCGCCAGATAGTCGAGCAGGTTCATGCGGACGTCCTCTCGAGCGGATGAATGTTTCCCTGCCATTGTAGCCGGTGCGATTGCGCCAAGCGAACGGACTTTCGTCCGACAGCGCGCCTTTGCGCGCTGTTAGTCGGAAACGCGATTGGGGCGCACAACGACGCTGGCTGCGTTGAATGCGGTCTCGGTTCGGCCGTTAGGTCGGTGGTTCACGGCCCGAAGCGTCCATGCGACACGATCGCATTTTGAGCAGCCCCGCCGTTCGGGGTGACGAATGCAGCCGTTTGCGACTCGCCGTTCATTTGCATCCGCTAGCCCTAAACGATAGGTTTGAACAGGTAATATGCTGCACGCTTATCCAGGTCGGCGAGATGTGTTCGGGCGCTAGCCGAAGAAATGCGACGCAGGCGAGCGGCGTCGAGCGACGTGTGGGACGCTGTGGTGAAATGACGTATCTTTTAACCGGCAACGCCATCGGCTCTTGGGGTCGTTGGCAGAAGCGGAGGTAGAGTATGCGGAAGACCACGGCGAACGCACCTCAGGGAGAACGGAGAGCGCGCCGCGTGCATCCTGCGTGGCTCATCTTGATTGCCTGTTGCTTTCTACAGGCTGGCGGCATGGGCACCATCAACAACGCGGCGGGCATCATGGTTCCCGCCGTTCTGGGCGACCTGCAATTCTCGCAAGGCAGCTTCATGCTGTACTTCACTATCCAGGGATTATGCATGACGGCGGTGCTGCCAATTGTCGGCAAGCTGCTGTCGAAGGTGAGCATGAAGGTGCTTGTGAGCGGGGGTATGGTGGCATGCGCCCTTGCCTTCGCCTCGATGAGCCAGTTCAACGCCGTGTGGCAATGGTATGCGGCGGGCGCCGTGCTGGGCGTGGGGATGGGATTCTCATTCCTTCTGCCCGCGCCGGTTATGATAGGCAATTGGTTCAAGAAGAAAGCCGGCTTGGCCATGGGCATTGCCATGGCGTGCTCCGGGGTTGGCGGCGCGATCATGAACCCGTTGGGCGGCATGCTCATCCAGACGCTCGGGTGGAGGCCGTCGTACGCGATACTTGCGGGTATCGCAGCCGCCCTTGTTCTGCCGTTCTCGCTCTTCGTGATGAAGACCAAGCCCGCCGACCCCCTTGGAGCTTACGGGGCGGAAGAGGCAGGCGATGCCCAGGTGGGTGGAGGAGCGGGCAAAACGGGCGAGACGAGCGGGGTTTCCGCAGGCCGGGCCGTACGCTCTTTGGCGTTCGTGTGCGTGTTCCTGGTGGCCGGCGCTGTGTCGCTCGATAGCTCGTTCATGCAGCTTCTGGCTACGTTCGCCGACACGGCGGGGTTGGCGGCCGTGGCCGCGTTCATCCCGTCGGTTGCCATGATCAGCAACATCGTGGGCAAGCTCGTCTTGGGATGGCTCAACGATGCCGTGGGCACGCGCAACGCCACGGTATGCGGATTCGCCGTGGGTCTCGTGTCGTTCGTCCTGTTCCTGCTGTCGCGGGGCAACGTTCCGCTCGTTATCGCGGCTGCTGCGCTGTTCGGCGTGCTCACGGCCATGGTGACCGTGAACGTGCCCCTTATCGTGCGTTCCGCGTTCGGCTCGAAGGACTACAGCTCCATCTTCTCGTACGTGAGCGTGGGCACGTCGCTCATCGGGTCGGTGGGCGTGGCGGTGTACGGGTTCTTGTTCGACGCCTTCGGCTCGTACGATCCCAGCTTCGTCATGGGCATAGCCACCTGCGTCGCAGGGGCCGTGCTGGCGATCGTCGGGGTGGCTGCGGCGAAGGGCCTGCGCGAGCCTTCCCGGGCGTCGTAGGTTGCGCGGTGCGTCGCCGTTTCGAGGCGTGCGCGAAACAGCATAAGGCCCGCTCTCCCGAAGGAAAGCGGGCCTTCGCCGCGTGCGGACGGGTCGCGCGCGGCTCATGCGACGCGCGGGAGTCCTCTACTGGTTGTTCGAGGAGCCGCTCTGCCCGTCGTCGTTGTTGTTGTTGGAGCCGTTCTTGTCGGCGTACTCGTCGGGGGTCATGACGTCGACCACGTTGACGGTCATCTCGATGACGTTCAGGCCCGTCATGTCCTTGATGTCTTTGCCCACCACGTCTTTGATCTGGTCGAACACGTCCACGGCGGACTTGCCGTACTCCAGGATGATGTCGAGGTCGACCTTGGCGTTCTGCTCGTCCACCACGTCGGCGTCCACGCCCTTCGTCTTGTCGTCGCCGCCCAGGCCCTCCTGCACGCGGGAGAGCAGGTTGCCCTTCATGTCGATGATGCCGTCGATCTTCTGAGCGGACTTCGAGGAGATCTTCTCCACCACGTTCTCGTCGATGACGAGCTTGTACTGCGGCTCGGCCGGGGCGCTGGAGACGCTGGAGGCGGAATCGGAGGTGTCCATCGAGGCGTACGGGTCGTACGAGCTCGTGCTGGAGGTGGAGGCGACGGGCTTTTCCATAGTTGCTTGGGTCATGATCGTGTCCTTTCTTCGGGGTTTCCTTGCGGGGGTGCGTGACGTGCGGCCTCGCCTCGCGCCTGCTTGCGGGCGCGAGGCTCGGCCGAACGGGGTCGCTAGTTTACGCGGTCGAGGAAATGCCGCATGCGCTCGCGCGTGGCGCGGTCGCCGTCGCGGTACTTGCCGACGACGACGCCGACGGCTGCGAACACGGCCAGCAGCACCGTGGGCCAGAAGCCCACGATGAGGATGAGCGCCGCCGCGACGAAGCCGATGACGCCGTACAGCACCGCGTGGCTGTGGTTCTCCACGTAGGGCGCCATGGCGCGCTTCATGCTGGCGTACACGCCGCGGTCGTGCTTCGTCTCGGACGCGGCGTTCGCGATGACGTCGGACGGCGTGTCGGCGGGGCGGGGGGCGTCGGCATCGCGGTCGCGCGACGTCGACGCGGCCGACGGGCGCGCCGTGCCGGAGGCGCCCATGTTCATCTTCATAGCCGATTGTGTCATGCCTGCACCTCCTTACTTGCCCACGGCATGAGCCGGCACGGGCTGGGTCTGGTGCTGGCGGCTCGTGTCGTTCGTGTACTTCGTTGCCTGCTGCGTGAACGCGGGCGTGACCACGTCGGCGTCGCCGGCAAACGTGATGCGCACGGAGTCGACCGGATATCCGGTGAACGCCTCGAGCGTCGCGGCGATCTCGTCCTGCAGCTTCGCGCCCAACTCGCCCAACTCGGCGTTGCGGCCGGGATCGATCTTCGCGTGGATGGCCATGCGCGGGTCGTGCTTGTGCGTGATGTCCACCTTCACGTTGTTGACCGAGAGGCCGTGGTGGGCCTCCACCACATGCTTCACGGTGGACTGGATGGCGTTCTGCGTGATGGCGATGCTGCCGTTGTCGCGCTCGAGCTCAAGCTGGGAGTTGCGCCCCGGCGCGGTGAGCGCGCGGATGAGCACCACCAAAAGGCCCACTGCCGTTATGCCCAAGAGCACGGCCTCGACGACGTAGAACCAGGGCATGGCCATGAGCCACGCGATGGCGGGGTACAGCGGTTCCCATGCGAACCACAGGGCTGCGAGCACGCCGATGCCCAGCACGGCAGCCACGACGAACACGATCATGCAGAAGCGTTTGAACTTTCCCATGTATGCCGCCTTTCTTTCTCGTGCGCGCTTAGCGGTCTCGCGGCGCGCTGTCGGATGGAGTGCGACCACTCTAGGAGAAAGGAGCGGCGGAGGTAAGCGGTTGTACGGACTTGCGGCCGGGCGATTGCCGGGCCGTAGGGTTCGCGCGCACCGCAGGCCATCGCGGCGTTCGTTTCGCATGAGACGGCGTTCGTGTCGCTTGGGGCGGGCTATGCGCGAAGGCGACGGCGTTCCTTCGTACAATGTGAGCCCGATGAAGTTTCCGAGGAAGGGGCCGACCGTGGAACGGTTGTTGACGAAAACGCGCGCTGCCGGGCGCATGCTCTTGGCGCTGCTGTTGGCGACGTCGCTGGCATCATGGACGCCGGGTCGCGCATGGGCGGACGAGTCGAGCGGCGTTGCGGCGCTTGCGGAAAACCTAGCCGGCTACAGCGACGAGATCGAGGCCGTCATGCGGCAGGCCGCCGCCGAGGGGGTCGACTCCGTCGATGCCTTGAACGCATATCTGCGGCAGGCGTACAACAGCGACGAGGGCGGCGTTGCCCCGCTGTCGAACGAAGGGTTGCCCCCGCGGTACTTTCTGACGAACTTGGGGCAGGTCACCAGCGTGAAGCTCCAGCATCCTTGGGGCTCGTGCTGGGCGTTCGGGGCCGTTTCCGCCCTTGAGTCGTCGGTGCTGAAAGCTCGAGGGCTCGGCGGGGACGACGCCGTGTTCTGGAGCGGCGAGGACGTGAAGCCACAGCTGTCGAATCTGACGAACGAGATCGATCTGTCCGAGCACACCGTGGCATGGTTCGCGCACCAGCCGCAGACGCAGGAGAGCGGCGGCTCGCAGGCGGGCGAGGGAACCAGTAGGGCCGGTGCTGCCGACGGCACCATGACGAACGGCACGCAGCTTGGGGGCGGTTACACGGAGCTCGCCGAGGCGCAGTTCACGGCATGGCAGGGCGCGGCCTTGGAAGCCGACGCTCCCTACACGTACCGCACCGACGCCGGATTCTTCCACCCGGATGCGGCGAAGAACGATATTCCCTGGTGGCGCTTTGACCGCAGCAACAGCGAAGAACCCGATCCTGCGGATGCGACCGACGCGCGCAACAAGGATTGGTCGCTCGACGACAGCGTGCGCATGAACGATGTCGTGAGGGTGCAGGGCGTGCGCAACTTGCCCGTGCCGGTGAAGACGACGCTCGGAAGCGAGGGGCCCTCCACCTACGACGGCTACGACGCGAGTGCGACGGAGGCCATCAAGCAGGCGCTCATGGAGGTGGGCGCGGTGTCCATAGCCTATTACTCTCCCGGCTCTCATCCGTCCGACATCAACCCCGACGGATCGTATCCTGACGCCGGCGAGTACTTCAACTACAAGGAATGGTGCCAGTACGACAATCGCACGGCGGTGAGCTCCAACCACGAGGTGACCGTCGTCGGCTGGAACGACAGTTACCCGGCGAGCAACTTCAAAGGCACGGTAGGCGGTTCGCCGAAAGATGAGAACGGCAATCCACTCAACGGCGCTTGGCTGGTGAAGAACAGCTGGGGGTCGAACGACTTCTTCACCGCCGCGGGATATCCCGAAGACGACTTGAAGTGGGGCCTTGAAGACGAGAACGGCAAGCACACCGGCTTCTTCTGGCTGTCGTACTACGATCACACCATCACGTCCGCCACTGCCTACGAAGTGGCCAAGGCCGACGAGGCCTTCGCCCACAACTACCAATACGATTACCTGGCAACGAGGCAGCAGATCCCCGCCTTGGTCAAGGTGCCGACGCCCAAAACGGAGGTGGCGAACGTGTTCACCGCGCAGGGCGACGAGCTGCTGCGGGCCGTGTCGGCCCACACGTTCGCGAAGAACGCCACGGTGAACGTGAAGGTGTACGTGCTGGACGAGGGCGAGGCCTGGCCGGGGGGCGGCACGCTGGTGGCGGAGCAGCAGGAGGTGTTTCCCTTCGGCGGGTACCACACCATCCACCTTGCCGAGCCGGTGAAACTCGCCCAGGGGCAGCGGTTCGTCGTGACGGAGAACGAGCCGACGACCCGCGCTAATCCGCAAACCGGCGAGTTGGAAGCAGCTGCCTACCTGCCGCTCGAGACGGTGCTCGACGCCTCGCTGCCAAATCAGGACCTCAGTCCGACGAAGGTGATCGCCAACGAGGGGGAAACGTACATCACCGACGACGGCGAGCACTGGTACACGCCGGCTGAGCTCGAGAAGGCCACAACCGAGGCGATGGGCGGCCTCGCGCTGTACCACTACGGCAACGCCATGATCAAGGCGTTCACCGACGACGACTCGGACCCGGCTCCGAAGCCGGTCGACCCCGTTCCCGTCGACCCCTCGCCGGGCGGCGATCCGCAGCAGCCCGGGGCCCTCGAGCCCGAGCGCGTGGACTTCGGGTACGCGGAGGCGAAGCCGCTCTCCAAGACCGGCGACGCCGCAACGCCGGCTGCGGGCGCGGCTGCGACGCTGGCGCTGGGCGCGCTGGCCTCGGCGGCGGTTGCGGCTTTCGCGCTGCGCCGCAGGCGAGCGTGAGAGGCAGGCGACCGAAAGCGTCTCCCTGCTCTCGCGAACGGCAGCTTGACGGCTTATGCGAGCTGTAACCGTACTGTTTCCTTGCCGGTCGGTGCGGCCTCCTACAATGGAAGTGGAGTATACCTTCCTTTGACAACGGAGGCCGCATGGCTGCAACGAAACCAAAGGGGCCGGCGTTTCTGCGCGTCGCGCTATCGCTTCTACTCGCATGGTCGCTTGCGTCGTTTCCGGGAGTGACGCCCGCCTGGGCGGACGAACGGGAAGCGGCCGGCTTGGCGGCGGCGGCGCAGACGGCAGCCGCCGCGAACGAGGATGCCGTCGCCGTTCTGAGGACGGCCGCAGCGGCGGGCGAGGATCCAAACTTGGCGCTGGTCCGGTACGCGCAGCAGCTTTCCGACGACAACGCGGTCGGTGCGCCGCTTGCGAACGCCATGATGCCGACGCGCTACTACCTGACGAACCTCGGCCAAGTCACCAGCGTTAAATTCCAGAACCCCTGGGGCTCGTGCTGGGCCTTCGCCGCCATCGCGGCGCTCGAGTCGTCGGTGCTGAAGGCCCAGGGCGCCCCTGCCGACGACGGCGTGTTCTGGAGCGATCCCGGAAGCGTGGAGCCCCAGATCACGGGCCTGACGAATGCGGTGGACTATTCCGAGCACGCGCTTGCCTGGTTCGCGCACGAGCGCCAGACCGAAGCGCTTGCCGGCGCTCAGGCAGGCGAGGGCATGATCCGCCAGAAAACGACGCTCGGCACGCAGATGGCGGGCGCCGCGCCGTGGAACGCCGAGACGGAGTTCACCTCCGGCTTGTCCATGGCCGCCGAAGGAGACGTCCCCTACACGTACCTCACGGCAAGCGGCGAGCCTTACGTTCCCGATGCGCAGAAGGGCGACCTGCCTTGGTGGAACATGGTGCCGAACCCCGACGGCAGCACGCCCGAGGAGCCCATCGCCGGCTCTGCGGACGCGCGCCTTCAAGATTGGTCGGTCGACGCCTCGCTGCGCGCGCTGGCCGAGGTCGAGGTCACGGGTTCGATGGCCCTTCCCAGCCCGGTGAAAACATCCACCACCGTGGAGGACGGCGTTTCGAAAACCGAGTACCTCGGCTACGACGAGGCAGCGACCGAGGCCATCAAGCAGGCGCTCGTGGACGTGGGCGGCGTGTCCATCGCCTTCATGGCCGACCAGTCCAAGCCGGGGAGCGGCTCCATCGTGCAAGGCGGCAGCGGCGAGCATTTCTCGTACGACAACTGGTGCCAGTACAACGGCGTCGACCTGGGGTCCGACCACGGCGTGACCATCGTGGGATGGGACGACGACTACCCGGCCGCCAACTTCACCGGCACGGCGAGCGGCCAGCCCGAAGGCGACGGCGCGTGGCTCGTGAAGAACAGCTGGGGCTCCGACGCGTTCTTCGACGCCCTGGGTTACCCGGACGACAAGAAGAACTGGGGTCTTGAAGACGCCGACGGCAACCACTCCGGGTTCTTCTGGCTGTCGTACTACGACCACAGCATCTCGTCTCCCTACGCCTACGAGGTTTCGCCGAACGGCGGCTATCAGCACCGCTACCAGCACGATTACCTGGGGATTGCCGTATCGCCCACGCAAACCGTGGCGCCGGGCGACGACGTGCGCTTCGCCAACGTGTTCACCGCGCAGGGCGACGAGCTGCTGCGCGCCGTGTCGGCGCGCACGTTCTCTCCCGGCGAGACGGCGGAAGTGTGGGTGTACGTGTTGAACGCCGACGCCCAGCATCCCACCGACGGCACGCTGGCGGCTCCTGCGCAAAGCGCTGCGTTCGAGCATGCCGGCTACCATGAGATAGTTCTGGATCGGCCGGTGCAGCTGGCGGCAGGCCAGCGGTTCGCCGTAGTGGAGAGGGTGCGGGGCGTCACGTCCGACGGCTCTCCGGGCGGGTACCTGAACCTCGAGTACTGCTTCGACGCCAGCCTCGTGACCCAGATAAGCTCCGCGGCCATGATCGGCCAGGCTGTGGCGAACGACGGCGAGACGTTCGCCACGACCGACGGCAAGGAGTGGTTCACGCCGGCCGAGTACGAGGACGCGGTGACCGAGGCGCAGGGCGGCACCGCGCTCATGCACTACGGCAACGCCATGATCAAGGCGTTCGCCGACGACGACCCGAACCCGGCTCCGAAGCCGGTCGACCCCGTTCCCGTCGACCCCTCGCCGGGCGGCGATCCGCAGCAGCCCGGGGCCCTCGAACCCGAGCGCGTGGACTTCGGGCACGCGGAGGCGAAGCCGCTTTCCAAGACCGGCGACGCCGCAACGCCGGCCGCAAGCGCGGCTGCGACGCTGGCGCTGGGCACGCTGGCCTCGGCGGCGGTTGCGGCTTTCGCGCTGCGCCGCAGACGGAAGGGCTAATGCAGCCTGCTTGCTTTGAGGCTTCGAGCGGCTGTTGCGCGCTCGATTCGAACAGGAAGCCCCCGGAAGAATTCGTATCCGCCGGGGGCTTCTTCGGACTGTCGATGGACGACGGTGCGCCGACGAGCTCCTCTTAGCTCGCTTTGCCCGCACCGGCCGGATCGAGGGCGGGGCGCTTGCGCATGATGTCGTAGGAAAGCCAGGTGCATACGCCGGTTATCAGCAGCTCCACCACATCGCTCGAACCGCTGGAGGCGAAGGTTCCCTGCGCGAGGCTCCAACCAATGCCGATGACGCAGAGCGCGAGGCTGATTATGCACAGCACGAAGAACGGCTTGATCTTGCGTGGGTCGTTTGCTCCGCGCAGGCCGAAGATGCCCACGACCAGGTCGATGACCGAGCTGATGATGAGCACGATGGCGAACGACATCACCAGCACGAGGCTCGATACGGACTGACCGTTCAAGTCAACGGTGTAGTCGATGCCGATGCCGTTGGCCATAGAGAACACCGCCAGCGCCATCATCGCGGCGCTCACGAGCAGCGTGACGATGGCGAACACGATGAGCACGATGGCGATGACGCGCAGAGCCTTCTGGCTGCCCGAGCGCTCGGCCTCCGGCTCGCCCACGATGCCCCTATCGCGATCCCTTTTCACCTGGTCGGCCAGCGTCGTGCAGAAAATCAGGTAGATGATGTCGCCTATGAACAGGAAGGGGTCGCGGAAAATGCTTCCGTGGTTAACCCAGGTGTAGACGAACATCGCGAAAAGCACGATGGAGATGCCCCAGCTGAGTGCCCGGTAAGGCCCGATCTTGCTCGCGTCGTTGGCTCCTCGTATGCCGAGAACGGCCACGACGAGCTCGATCAAGCCCAGTACAACGACAAGCGATCCCACCACGGTGGTCACAAGCCCCGCCGTGGTGTCGGTGCCGCCTACGTTCAGCGGTTCGTCAATACCGAGCGGGCCGGCCGAGGCGCCGGCTGCGATGATGACGATGCCCGAGATTGTCACGAGTATTCCGAATACGATCATGATGACGGAGGTGATGTACAGCGCTTTCTGGTTTCCAGTGCGGGGAGGGTGGGCCATGGCGGCGTCCTTTCTCGAGTGCGCCGCCGAAGTCGCCGCCCGGCGAAACCCGCTGCATGGACGTGAAATCCACGAGGCGGGCTTTGCCGGCGCGCACTTTCCGGACGACGCTGTGTCGGGTATGCTCCTGCGCAGTATACGACGGCGTCGCGGCGGGCAGATGCGATGGACGGCCCGATGAAAGAAGAAGCGAAACGAACGCCTCTTTTTGCGAAACGAAGGACGCTCGCCGCTGGGCAACGGACGTTGGCGGCCCGCGACCGGCGCGGCCTACATCGGACGCCGTCGATCGCTTCGCATGGCGTCGGCCGCCTTCACGGGCGATCCGACCGATTCCGTTGTGGGAGGGGCTAGGCGGAAGCTTCGATGAACAGCTTGATGTCGCGGTAGCGCTTTTCGGCCACCGGGCAGGCCGTGCCGTCGTCAAGCACCAGTTGGAACCGTGCGACTTCCCTAGCCCGGCTCATATTGGCCAGGCAGCTGCGATGCGTGCGCAGAAAGCCGCGATCGGCGAACTTCTGCTCGAGCTCGCCCATGGAGGTGCGCATGAGGAAGCTTCCTTGGGAATGCCTGACGCGGCAGCGCGGGCCCTCCGCCATCACGCAGCATATCTCGTCGGGGTGGAGGAAATGCATCTTCCCTTCAACGTCGCGGAACTCCATCTTGCTTTCCGACGCGCTCAACGTCTCGAAATGGTCGAGCAGGTAGTTGAGCGCGTTCTCGTTTTCGGCGAGCTGCGGGAACGCCTCGTTGGCGTCCGTGGTGTTCGACACGTGCAGATGGACGATGCGCGGCCCGTCGGGGGTGGGCGCCCATACGTAGGTGGCGTGCTGCGTGAACGGAAGGTTGCGCCTGCCGTCGTGCGACTTGACCAGCACGGTGTAGATCGCGCTCGCAATCCAAACGCTGCCGCGCCGCTTGGCAATCCATTGCTCGTCCGCCAAAGCCAGTCTCGTGTCGTATTCGGCGCGGAGTATCTCCTTCATGTCCTCGAGGCTCGAAGCCGTTTGAAGGGAGAACGGGCCGAGCCACACGATGTCGTCGGCCATGTGGGCCATGGCCGCATCCATGTCCCGCTCGACGAAGTGCTTGTAAGCCGATTGGCGCGACAGCTCGATGACGATGCGCTCTCGCAGGCGCGCATCGTCGGTTTTAGACGGTAGGGCAGTTTCGTTGCGCACGAGCGTCCTTTCGCGAACACGGTAACCGTGACGACTTGCTTTGAGGCACGATCAGGATAACGCGGTAACGGGCAAAATGGAACAGAAGTCGCCGTGCGGCGGAGTGCGGCAGAGGCAAACGGACTCCTTGCCGCTTAGTCGATGAGCTCCTCTCCGCGCAGCAGCTCCACGTCGACGATGGCCCCGGTTTCGAAGCCGCGCTCGCCGATGGGGGAGACGCGCTGGGCGTTGCTGGCCATGCAGGCGGCCAGGTCGCCGGCCTTGAAGTTGAGGAAGTTCGCCGTGTAGCCGGTGGGGCTGTCCGCGTCGCGCACCAGGTTCACGCGGGCGATGTTCGCCATCTGCGGCGGACCTGCCACCTCGGCCGCCGCGCGCGCCTTCACCGTGGGGATGGTGCGCACGGGCACGCCCAGAAAGCGCGCGACCACCGCTTGCAGGCACCATTGCGTGCCGTAGTAGGCGGCCAGCGTGGGGCCGGGCAGGTCGACGATGGGCTTGCCGTCGGCCACGGCCAACATGAGCGGACGTCCGGGCACGGCGGCGATGTAATGATGCACCACGCGGCCGCGCTTCTCGATCATGCGCACGTTGAAATCCTCCTCGCCCACGGCCGAGCCGCCGTTGACGACCACGAAATCGGCCACGGCCAGCGCTTCGGCGAACGCGCGCTCAAGCGCGGCCTCGTCGTCGCGAACGATGGGGAACACGAGGGGTTCGGCACCGTATTCCAGCAGCATATGCTTCACCATCAGGCTGTTCGTGTCGACGTTCTGACCGCGTTGGGGCTTGGTGCCGGCCGGCACCAGCTCGCTGCCCGTGGGGATGAACGCCACGCGCGGCTTGCGACGCACGGGCACCATGGTGATTCCGCCCATGGCGAGCGTCGCCAGGTCGGTCGGACGCACGGGCAGTCCCGCCTTCATGAGCGGCGTGCCCGCTTTGATGGTGTCGCCGGCGGCGCGCACGTTCGTGCCGGGCTCCACCTGCACGTCGGCGTCGAGCACGACCGAGCCGTCCGGCTGGATGGCGGCCTTCTCTATCATGACGACGGCGTCGTAAGCGTCGGGAAAATCGTCGCCGGTGTCGGCGCGCACGTAGTCCTCGCCGAGACGCCAGCCGCTCGTGTCCGGCAGGCCGTTCGCGAACGCCGCCGATTTCACGGCGATGCCGTCGCACGACGACGCGCGCACCACCGGCAGCGTGTTCATCGACACCAGGTCGCGTGCCGTCACGCGCCCCACGGCCTCGTCCAAGCTCACCAACTCGGTGGCGGTTGCCGCCGCCGAGGGCTCCCAAGCTGCGAAAAAGTCCGCAAGCGCCTCCTCGCGCGACGGGAACCCGTGCATGATCTTCTCTCCCATGTTCCATCTCCCTGGTTGAACGGCAGTGTTGGGCATTATTATAGTACGGAAGAAATATTTGGATATCAGGATATCTAGCTGCCGTTCCAACACGGCGGATGAAGAATCGGGGGACGCAAACGAGGTTTGCTCGCGATTGCGCGCACGAAAAATGCGCCCCTTGAGCGCATTTTCGCTGATGTTTCACGTGAAGCATCTGTTCGTTATTCAGCTGGTGAAATTGTCGGCTGCCGAGCTGCGGCTGCTGACTTGCGGTTGCCGAGCTGCGAGCACCGACTTGTGACACGCGAGCCGTCGATCTGCGGCTGTCGACCCTCGACTGCCATACCACGCAAGCGTCGGCCTTCGGGTTGCCATGTCCTCGAGCCGCTGAGTTGCGACCGTCGTGCCGCCGCAACTCAGCGGCTCGCCGCCTACGCGTAGATCTCTTTTTCGACCACCAGGTCGTTCTTGATCTTGCCGACGAGCTTCTGAAGCGCGTCGATGCAGTTCGGGCGGATGTCCGCGCCGATGAGCACGTACATGATGGAGTCGCCCACGCCCAAAACGCCCTCGTTCAGCCACGTGCGCACGTAGTATACGCCGGGCCAGGTGAGCGCTTCCTTCTCCGCCGCCGCGACGCCCTCGGCGTCGTAGGAGAACTCGACCTGCGCCACGTCGCCCAGGCCCTCCACGCCTTCGCGCACCTGCTTCTTCGGCGTGATGCGCACGATGCCGTTGTGGGCGAGGAACATGCCGCACTGGGCGGCCTGCGGATCCTGCTTGGCCTCTTTGAGCCACTGGTCGATGGACGGTTCTTGCTGTGCCATGGTGCCCCTCTCTTCGTTTTTCCGGTTCGCCCATTATACGGTATCGGGTGCAATAAAAGCACAGCAATAGAGTAGGAATATGATCGAGCGCGCGTCCCGAACATAAAGCGAACGAATGTTTCACGTGAAACATCGATGTGCAATGCGTGGTCCTCGATGCGCGGGAAGCGCGAAGGGGGGGGGGAATGCGCGATTCAGGGATGAGGATTCAGGAAGCGGACAATGGGAGAAGAGGGATGGCGCTTGGAGATTGAAGCCGAAGCGCCAAAAGCGAAATAGAGAAGCAGGTGCGTCAAAAAACGAGCAACGAAAAACGAGCAACGAAAAACGAGCAACGAAAAACGAGCAACGAAAAACGAGCAACGAAAAACGAGCAACGAAAAACG
>NZ_JAASIO010000001.1:507155-521136 GCF_019731765.1 Gordonibacter massiliensis (ex Traore et al. 2017)
AGCAACGAAAAGCTACAGCGCGGCCAGGCCGCTGTCGGTCATCTTTTCGATGAAACGGGCGATGTCCTCGGGGCTGTCGGCCATGTCGTCTTGCACCCACGCGCGCACCACTGCGAGGCAACCGTTCGCCATAAACGTGTAGAGGCGGTCGAGCTCGGCTTCCGGCAGCTCGGGCCGCTGCTGGCGCCACAGAGCGACGCTGCTCTCGCGCAGCGTCTCCACCACGCGCAGCGGGAACTCGGGGTCGCCGTGCTCGCCGAAGATGGCTTGGCACGACCGCTCGTTGTCCACGATGATGCGGCATATCTCGTTGCTGAACGCGCTCAGCGACTTGCCGGGCAGCGTGGTGCTCAGCGAACGCATGATGGTGTGCGCCAGGTCGCGCTCTATCTCCTCGTGCAGGTCGAAGATGTCGCGGTAGTGGGCGTAGAACGTGGCGCGGTTGACGTCGGCCTTCTCGCACAGTTCCTTCACGGTGATCTTCGACACGGGCTTTTCCAAGAGCAGGTCGAGGAACCCTTCGCGCAGCAGCAGCTTCGTCAGCCGCACCCGATGGTCTTGCTTCATGCCCGCCCTCCTTCCGTACGCTCCGTCCTTGCTTTGTATGCCTTCGCGCCGAGTTTGCCCCTGCTTTTCCGTGCAACTCGCGCGGGCGTGTTCCCTGGCTCGCATGTGTTCGCGCATCGTCATTCACGCCGTTTCGCCCGCCCGGCCTGCGCGTCCGTATCTCTTTAACGCATATTTTCCGCCGATGTCCGACACCGACGATGAAAGTGTCGGTTTGCCGACATATCGGGGAAGATCATCGGTTGAAGATTCAGCATAATGCAATATAACAGTATTAGCGAAAGATAATCAACACGGTGTTGCCACATGGCCGCGCCGCCGCCCCATTGCTGCGTCGTTCCTGCGCGTTCCGGCGGCTCTCGGCCTCGCGTGTCGTCCCGTACGGCGACCCGCAGCCGCACCGCGTTGCCGTTGCAGCAGAAAGGCGTTTTGTGGAACGGTTCAGCTCGTTCGTGACGGAGCACCGCGCGCCCATCGTGGGGGTGGCGCTGGCGCTCGCCCTGCTATCCGGCGTCGCGGCGTTGTTCGTGCCCATCAACTACGATCTGACCTCCTACCTGCCCGAGTCCGCGGAGTCCACGCGGGCGC
Source organism: Gordonibacter massiliensis (ex Traore et al. 2017) (assembly GCF_019731765.1). NCBI lineage: Bacteria > Bacillati > Actinomycetota > Coriobacteriia > Eggerthellales > Eggerthellaceae > Gordonibacter > Gordonibacter massiliensis (ex Traore et al. 2017). Next base: position 508,311 of record NZ_JAASIO010000001.1, read on the forward strand.
TCGAAGAGATGAACGCCGAGTTCGACGCCTCGGTTCCCAACGCGCGCGTCATGGTGAACGACGTGGACGTGGAGCAGGCGCTGGCGTACAAGCAGCGGCTTGCGAACGCGCCGGGCATCGAGGGCGTTCTGTGGCTGGACGACGTGGCGGATTTGGGCACGCCGCTCGAAATGCTGGATGCCACCGCCGTCGATCAGTACTATCGCGATAAGCATGCGCTGTTCGACGTGACGGTGGTCGAGGGCGAGGAAACCGAGGCGCTCCAGGCCATCTACGACATTGTGGGCGACAACGGCAGCGCCACCGGCCAAGCCGTGAACACGGCCGAGTCGAAGGCCATGGCCGGCGGCGAGGTGGCCAACGCGTTCGCCATCCTGGTGCCGCTCATCCTGCTCATCCTCATCCTGTCCACCACCTCGTGGATCGAGCCCGTGTTCTTCCTGCTGGCCATCGGCGTGTCGGTGTTGCTGAACATGGGCACGAACATCTTCATGGGCGAGGTGTCCTACATCGCGTTCACCATCGCGCCCATCCTGCAGCTGGCCGTGTCGCTGGACTACGCCATCTTTCTGCTGCACGCGTTCCAACGGGCGCGCGAGAGCGAGCCCGACGCCGTGCTCGCCATGCGCAGCGCCATGAAGCAGAGCTTCTCGGCCATCGCCGCCTCGGCCGCCACCACCATGTTCGGCTTCGCGGCGCTCGGATTCATGCAGTTCCGCATCGGTGCCGATCTGGGCATCACCTTGTGCAAGGGCATCGTGTTCTCGTTCTTGTGCGTGGTGGTGTTCCTGCCGGCGTTCACGCTGGTGGCCTACAAGCTCATCGACAAGACGAAGCACCGCCGTTTTCTGCCGACGTTCAAGGGCGTGGGCAAGGTTCTGGCGCCGCTGCGCATTCCCGTGTTCGCGCTGGTGCTGTTGCTGATCGTGCCGTGCTTCCTGGCGCAGGCGAACACGTCGTTCACGTACGGCATGGGCTCGACCGAGGGCAGCCAAACGCGCGTGGCGCGCGACACCGAGGCCATCAACGCCGCGTTCGGCCAGTCCACCCCCGCCGTGGTGCTGGTGCCCAAGGGCGATATGGGCCGCGAGCTGGAACTGGCCGAACGGCTGGAGCAGATACCGCACGTCACGTCGGTGCTGTCGTACCCCACGGCCGTGGGCGCGCAGGTTCCCACGGGTTTCCTGGATCCTGCCGTGGTGGAGCAGTTCTACTCGGAGCACGACGCGCGGCTCGTGGTGTACGCCGACACGGAGTCGGAAGGCCAGGAGGCCTTCGCCGTGGTGGAGCAGGTGCGCGACGCGGTGCACGACCTGTACGGCGACGAGGGCCTCGCCACCGGCATGGCGGCCAGCCTCTACGACATGCGCGGCGTGGTGACCGAGGACAACAAGACCACGAACCTCATAGCCATCGCGGCCATTCTGCTGGTGCTGGTGCTCACGTTCAAGTCGGCCACGCTGCCCGTCATACTCATCGCCACCATCGAGTCGGCCATCTTCATCAACCTGGCCGTGCCGTACTTCACGGGCGACTCGCTGAACTACCTGGGATTTTTGGTCATCAACACCGTGCAGCTGGGCGCCACGGTGGACTACGCCATCCTGTTCACCGACACGTACCGCAAGCACCGCCGCACTATGCCCGCGCGTCCGGCGCTGGCGCGCACGCTGGGCACGTCGTTCCAGAGCATTTTGGTGTCGGCGAGCATCCTCACCTCGGCGGGCATCGTGCTGTGGCTCACGTCCACCAACAACATCGTGTCGCTTTTGGGCGTGCTGCTGGCGCGCGGCACGCTGCTCTCGTTCTTCCTCGTGGTCACGTTCTTGCCGGCCGCGCTGCTCATATTCGACAAGCTCATCGCGAAGACCACGTGGCGCGCGGGCTTCCTCATGGAAGACCGGCATGCGAATACGGAAAAGGAGGCTTGCTCATGAGGCTTCTGGAAAAGAATCATGGAGAAGCGCGCGCACCGCACTCGGCGCGCTGCGCGCGGGCGGCGCATGCGCGCCTAGGTGCGGCGTTCTCGCTCGCGCTGGCGGGGACGTTGGCGCTCTATCTGTGCGGCGGGTCGTTCGGGTTGGTGCCGGCGCTGGCGGCCGAGGGTTCCGGCTCGCAGGGCGCGGGCGGAACCGCTGCCAGTGCGGCGTCGGGCGCGACGGCCTCTGCGGCGAATGACACGCCGAAGGAGGAGGTCGTGTACGCGCGGCTCTCCGCAGGGGGCGCCGTCGACAGCGTGTACGTGGTGAACGTGCTCAAACCGACTGCGGCGGGGTCGGTGACGGACTTCGGCTCGTACAACTCCGTGCAGAACCTCACGGACGCGAGCGGCATCCAGCAAAACGGCGACGCCGTGACGGTGGATGTGGCCGGCGACTCGCTGAGCTACCAGGGCGATCTGGGCGCGGCGGCGCTGCCGTGGGACGTGTCGGTAGCTTATGAGTTGGACGGCAAGCGCGTCGATGCGGCCGACTTGGGAGGCGCGAGCGGCAAGCTGCGCATTACCATCGCCACGAAGAAGAACGCGTCGGTCGATCCGGCTTTCTTCGACAACTACCTGCTGCAGATCACCGTGCCGTTCGCGTCCGATCAGGCCAAGGACGTATCGACCGAGGATGGGCAGATCGCCCTGGCCGGCTCGAACACGCAGGTCACGTTCACCGGCATGCCGGGCAAGGACGGCACTTACCAGGTTGAGGCGCAGGTGAGCGATTTCTCGTTCGCGGGCGTCAGCTTCGCGGCCGTGCCGTTCTCCATGGGCATCGAGACGCCCGACACGACGGAACTGGTATCGGGCTTCCGCCAGCTGGGCGACGGTGTGGGCCAGCTCAAGACGGGAGCCGACGGCGTTGCCAGCGGTGCCGGCAGCCTGGCCTCGGGCGTAGGGCAGGTGGCCGGCGGCGTGAACGGTTTGGCTTCGGGTGCCGGCGAGCTGGCAGGTGGAGCGAGCGGCGTAGCCTCGGGAGCGCAGGGCGTGGCATCGGGCGCGAGCGGGCTTGCGAATGGGCTGACGCGCTACCAAGATGGCTTGTTGGCCCAAGCGCAAGCGCAGCGAAGCCAAGCCGAGGACATCGATGGGCTGCAACGGGAACTGCAGGTGGCCATCGGCGCCTACACGCTTACCTATCAAGCTGTTTACCAGGCGCTTGTCGATGCCCAGGTGCCGCCTGACCAAGCAAGGCAGCAGGCGCTCGAATCAAACGAGGTTCGTGAGGCCGCGCAGGCCATCGGCGCCGTGGTCGGGCGTATCGGCGCGGCTTCCGGCTCCCTGGGGGCTGCTGAAGCACTCGACGGCGCGGCTTCAGGCATCGGTTCGGCTGATAACGCCGATAGCCTCCTTGGCGGTGCATCCGCTCTCTCTGCTGGTGCTTCCGAACTCGCCACTGGTGCCAACTCCCTCGCGTCTGGCACATCCGAGCTCGCTTCCGGCGCCAATCAGGCGGCTTCGGGTGCGGGCCAGCTCGCCTCGGGCGCGTCCGAGTTGTCCTCCGGCGCGCAGCAGCTGGCCAGCGGCACGGGCACGCTCTACCAGGAAGTGCAGGGCATGCCCGACAAGGTGCAGCAGGAGATCGACGCCATGATGGCGTCCTACGACAAGAGCGACTTCAAGCCGGTCAGTTTCACCAGCTCGAAGAACACCAACGTCACACTCGTGCAGTTCGTCATGTCCACCGACCCCATCGAGGCCCCGACGCAAGAAGAGCCGACCGTCGAGGAACCCGAGCAAGGCATCTGGGATCGCCTGCTGGCGCTGTTCGGGCTCGCGTAATCTTCGTAGGGGCCATTTGCTCGGCTCCTTGCACGCTTTGCGGTGGAGACAGGTGCTGCTTGCGTTCGCGTGGTGGAAAACCTCGCTGGCGAGTCGAACGGCGTAGTGGAAAAGAGGGGCGCTCCGTACGTTTCTTGTCGGGCGCCTCTCTTTTTGACGATCCGCTACCTTGATTTTGCGCGTTTGCCGTGCTTTTGCCGTCGGAACCTTGCATATTGACCGTCCGAATCTTGCACGAACCTTGCACGAACGCCGTCCCAACCTTGCATAAATTACCCCGGAACCCCGCAAAAACCTTGCTTGAACCCATCCAAAAGCTTGCATGTTTATAGCGTGGAAAAATAATATTTGAACAGGGGTTACAGTGTCTTCACATCGCTTATTTCGCAGCGTACAATACTCCCCGCCGGCGGTGTCCGTGTTCGGGTGGCGCTTCCATGAAGGGAGTGGCGCCTATGAACAACGTTCTAGAAATCCTTTACGCCTACGCAGCGGTGGCCACGATCGGGAGCTTCCTCCACGATCTGTGGACGGACTATAAGAAACACGGACGAAGCAGGGAGGGATCCAAGGGAGCTGAAAGCAAAGGCCGGGAATAATCCCGGCCTCCCGTAAAACCCGCGCCGCCCGAGCTGGATGGTGTAGCTGCCTAAGTCTCGCCGTCCTGGGCACCGCCGGTAATCCGCATTATAAGGAGCAGAGAGCGATTCTGCAATATGTTGAGCAGCGAATTCGGACTCGCCTGCAAGCGCATCCGCTCGCATCTGCAAGTCGCATCCCTTTGTGTGCTCCCAGTGAGTAGCGCTCACCTCGGCGCTTGTCATTATGCTTGGTCGCAAACGCTCTCACCTTCCGCAAAACATGCTGTTCGCCGTGTAATATTCCTCTTTTTAACCGGCCTGAAAACCGCCTTTCGCGCGGCAATGCTAGACTGGGCGAAACCCAAGGTGGACACGAAAGGATAACGCATGTCCCTCCCTGCAGCCGATACGAGCAAACAACCCGACAACCGCACGACCATGGACCTGGGCGCGGTGCTGCCCATGACGGCCGACGTGAAGGACGACCACCTGTACGTGGGCGGCGTCGATATGGTGGAGCTGGCGCATGAGATGGGCACGGCCCTGTACGTCATGGACGAGGCCGACCTGCGCCACCGCATGGCGACGTACCGCGAGGCGTTCCGCAGCCGCTACCCCAACTCCGACATCGCGTTCGCCAGCAAGGCGTTCCTCAACAAGGAGATGGCGCGCATCGTGAACGAAGAGGACCTGTGCCTGGACGTGTCGGGCGGCGGCGAGCTGGCCATGGCGCAGGCGGCCGGCTTCCCCATGGAGCGCGTGGTGGTGCACGGCAACAACAAGACGCCGCTCGAGCTGCGCGAGGCCATCCAGGCGGGTGTGGGGCGCATCGTCATCGACAGCCGCATCGAGCTGGCGCGCATCTCGGAAATCGCGGGCGATCTGGGCGTCGAGCAGGCCATCTACATGCGCATCACGCCGGGCGTGGAGGCCGACACGCACGAGTACATCCGCACGGGTTGCGAGGACAGCAAGTTCGGCTTCAACATGCGCGACGACTGGGCGTTCAACTGTGTGAAGGACGTGCTCGCGGCACCGAACGTGCGGCTGGCGGGCCTGCACTGCCACATAGGCTCGCAGATATTCGCGCTGCACTCCTATCCCGAGGCCGTGGAGATCATGGTGGAGCTCATGGCCCGCATCCGCGACGAGTACGGCTACGAGATCGACGAGTTCGACGTGGGCGGCGGCGTGGGCATCGCCTACGCGGCCGACGATCAGCCGGCTTCCATCGACCAGTTCGCCGAGATCGTGACCTCGTCGGTGCGGGAGGCCTGCGCCAAGCACGGCGTGAAAGAGCCGCGCCTGCTCACCGAGCCGGGACGCAGCATCGTGGCGAACGCGGGGGTGACGCTGTACACGGTGGGCATCCTGAAAACGCTGCCCGGCATCCGCAAGTACGTGGCCGTAGACGGCGGCATGTCCGACAACATCCGCACGGCGCTCTACCATGCGAACTACGAGCCCGTCATTGCCAACAAGGCCGGCCAGCCGCGCACCGAGATCGTGACCATCGCCGGCAAGCACTGCGAGAGCGGCGACGCCGTGGTCATCGACATGCCGCTGCAGCATCCCGACCTGGGCGACATCGTGTGCGTGTTCGGCACGGGCGCGTACTGCTACACTATGGCGAGCAACTACAACGGCCAGCCGCGCCCGGCCATCGTGTTCGTGAAGGATGGCGAGGCGCGCGTGACCACGCGCCGGGAAACGTACGCGGATCTCATGAGCCGGGACATTTAGGAACCAAGAAAGGGAAACGAACATGGCGGTAAAACTGGGGCTCGTCGGCACGGGAACGGTCGGCGGCGGATGCATCGACATCCTGAAGAACCACGGCGAGGAGTTCAAGCGCCACTACGGCATCGACGTCGAGCTGGTGCGCGTGTGCTCGCGCAACCCCGAGCAGGCGCTCGAGCACGGCGTGGAGGACATCTTCACGCAGGACTACCAGGACATCCTGAACGACCCGGACGTCGACATCGTCATCGAGCTCATCGGCGGCACCACCGTGGCCCGCGACGTGGTGCTGGGCGCCCTGCGCGCCGGCAAGAACGTGGTCACGGCCAACAAGGCGCTCATGGCCACGTACGGCGAGGAGGTCATGGGCGCGGCGGCCGAGGCCGGCAAGGAGATCGCGTTCGAGGCCAGCGTGGGCGGCGGCATCCCCATCATCGACCCCATGAAGCACTCGCTCATCGCGAACCGCATCGATTCCGTCATGGGCATCGTGAACGGCACGACGAACTACATGCTCACCCGCATGGCCGAAGACGACATGCCTTACGCCGACGTGCTGGCCGAGGCGCAGGCGAAGGGCTTCGCCGAGGCCGACCCCACCGCCGACGTGGACGGCTTGGACGCGGCGGCGAAGATCGCCATCCTGGCCTCCATCGCCTTCAACTCGCGCGTGACCATCAACGACGTGCACGCCGAAGGCATTCGCAACATCACGCCGCTCGACCTGGAGATCGCGAAGGACATGGGTTACTGCGTGAAGCTGCTGGCCCACGCCCACCGCACCGAAGAGGGCATCGACGTGCGCGTGCACCCCACCATGCTGCCGCTGAACCATCAGCTGGCCACCGTGAACGGCGTGTACAACGCCATCTACGTGGTGGGCGACGCCGTGGGCGAGACCATGTTCTTCGGCGAGGGCGCGGGCTCGGGCCCGGCCGCGAGCGCCGTCATGGGCGACGTGCTGGAAGTGGCGCGCCACCTGCAGGCGGGCATCCCGCCGTTCGTGGGCTGCACCTGCACCGACGAGCTGCCGCTCGTTCCCATGGAGGAGCTCAAGACGAAGTACTACATCCGCTTCGCCGTGGCCGACCGCTCCGGCGTGCTGGCGGCCATGGCCGGCGTGTTCGCCGACCACAACGTCAGCGTGCACTCGGTCATCCAGCGCGGCAAGAAGGACGGCAACACCGTCGACATCACCTACGTCACCCACATCGCGCGCGAGAAGAGCGTGCGCGCCGTGCTGGCCGACATCGCCAAGCTCGACGACGTGCTGCGCGAGGAGCCCAGCGTCATCCGCGTGGAGGACTAGCGCATCCGGCGCCTTTTCCGCCTCGGCGCTCGTGCGTCGGGCGGGGAGGAAAGGGCGTTGCGCTATACTGGTAGGAAAGCACGTTCGCAGATAAGAGAGGATTCCATGGTTGAGATAAAGAGCATACCGAAAGCCGCACGCGGTTTGCGCGTCTTGACCGACGAGGTACTTGACGGCTTTGCCATCGAAGACATCAAATGCCGGTCGTGCAGCGGCTACGGCAACTGCGGTTACAAAAGCATGTACCTGAACCCCGCCGGCGGCGTGGTGTCCATCTGCATGAACCGTCGAGAACAGCTGCAGAAGAAGCGCGACGGCGTCCCTGCCGAGTAGCGCCGAGGCAATCCTCGTCACGGAAAACCATCCTATAGCTGGATCCGACCCCGACGGCCAGCGCCTGGCGAGGCGCTGGCCGTCCGCTTGCCGGCACGTCGCATGCCGGACCCTGTCGCTTTTCGCACACTTCGTGTGCGCAACGTCGAGAAGCTGTGGCCGTCTTGTGGCGGTAAGGTCTTGATTGGGTGACGGCGGCGGAAAACGATCGCAATAGTCTTATTTTATAACTAAATACATTTCCTCGCCTTCCATCGTCCGAGAAGCGGACGGGGCGCAGGAGCGGGAAGGTTCGTCGTGAGAGGTTTTCTTGAGCGTTTGCAGTGGAAGCTGGCCGCGTGGATGCAGGGTCGCAACGGCGTGGACGGGTTGTCGAACTTCCTCATGGGCGTGGGCATCATCCTCATCCTCGCCTCCATCATTCCCGGACTCGACCTGTTGTCGTGGTTCGCACTGGTGTTTTTGCTGGTGGCGGTGCTGCGCAGCTTCTCGAAGAACGTTTCGGCCCGGTCGAAGGAGAACGAAGCCTTCGAGCGTGTCGCCGAAAAACCCAAGCGCTGGTTCGCGCTGAGGCGCAAGATGTGGACGAACCGCAAAACCACGCGCTACTTCAAGTGCAAGGGCTGCGGCACGGTGCTGTCGGTTCCGCGCGGCAAGGGCACGTTGCGCGTGGTGTGCCCGAAATGCAAGACCGAGACCATGAAGAAGTCGTAAGGGACGACGGTGGACATTAACGACTTCAGGCGCGAGTTCTTCGTCGTGACGTGCAACATGCAGAAGCTGATGCACGATACGGTGGCGCCCGTGTGCCTGCAGCACGGCGTGACGCTGCAGCAAATGCACGTGCTGCTTGAGCTGGTGGGCACGCCGGGGCAGACGTCGACCCAGTTGAGCGAGCGTGCCGGCATCTTGCGCACGAACTTCTCCAGCGTGTTCCACAAGCTGGAGGAACGGGGGTTGGCGGAGCGTCGTCGCAGCGAGCACGACCACCGCTCCTACGAGCTGCGCGCCACCGCCGAGGGCCGCGCCCTGCTCGAGCGCATCGACGCGGACGTCAGGAGCCGCTACGGCGATGCGTTCGAGCAGGAGCCGCCGGAAACGTTCGAGACCATCCTCGCCGGCATGCGCGCCCTCAGCGCCTTTTCCGCGAAACTGGGACGCTAGCATGTTCGGTTACGTGATGCCCCGCATGGAGGATCTGTCGCAGGAGGAGCGAGAGCGCTACCATGCCGCGTACTGCGGCGTGTGCCGCGCGTTGGGTGAGCGCTGCGGACAGCGCTGCCGGGTCGCGCTCACCTACGACATGACGTTCTTGGCGTTGCTGCTGGGCTCGCTGTACGAGCCTGAGGAGCGGCGGGGCTGCAAGCGCTGCGCTCCGCACCCGTTGAAGCCGCATGAATACGCGTGCTCGGAATGCGTCGACTACGCGGCCGACATGACGGTGGCGCTGGTGTACCACAAGTGCCTCGACGATTGGAGCGACGACCGCAGCGGGTGGGCGCGCGCCTACGCCGCGCTGTTGGAGAAGTCGTACCGCGCCGTGCGCGAGCGGCACCCCCGCACGTGCGCGGCCATCGAGGAGGGCCTGGCCGACATCGGGCGCCTCGAGCAGGCGGCCGTGGCGGCGGAAAGCGCCGACGAAGCGCCGCCTCCCGACGCGGCGGCCAATCGGTTCGGCGCGCTGCTGGGCGAGGTGTTCGTCTACCGCGACGACTTCTGGGCCGACGGTTTGCGCAGTTTGGGCGCGAAGTTGGGCAAGCTCGTGTACGTGATGGACGCGGCGCTGGACATGGACGACGACCGCGCGTCGGGCAACTACAATCCGCTCGTCGCCTTGGATGCGCGGCCGCAGGACGTGCGCGAGGACTTGGAGCTGCTGGCGGCCGACGCCGCGGCGGCGTTCGAGAAGCTGCCGCTCGAGCGGGATGCGCGCGTGCTGCGCAGCGTGCTGTACGCGGGCGTGTGGCAGAAGTACCGCGCGAAGGAAGAGAAGCTGGCGAAGCAAGCGAAGGAAGACAAGGAGGCGCGCCGTGGTTGAGAACCCTTACGACGTGTTGGGCGTGAGCCGCGACGCCTCGCTCGACGAGGTTAAGAAGGCGTACCGCAAGAAGGCGCGCGAGAACCACCCCGATCTGAATCCGAACGATCCGGCCGCGGCCGATCGCATGAACAAGATCAACGAAGCGTACGACCGCATCGTGAACCCGGAGAAGTACGAGGCGCGCGACCGCCGCGCCGCGGCCGCCAACGGCGGTCCCGCCGCAGGCTACGGCGGGCCGGGCGGCGCGGCCGGCGGCCCCGGGTACGGCGGAGCGGGGCCGAACTACGGCGGCCCCGGCAACGGGCAGGGCGGTTACGGCTCCGAAGGCCCCTACGGCTGGACGGGAGGCTTCGGCTTCGACTTCGACGATCTGTTCGGCTTCGGCGGCGCGGGGCCCGGCACGCGCGAGCCCATCCACCCCGAGGCGTCGGCGGCCGACAGCCCCGCCATCCGCAGCGTGATCGACGCCATAAACGCCGGCTTGTTCCAGCAGGCTATCGACCAGCTGAACGCGGTGACCAGCGACGGGCGCAACGCGCGCTGGTACTACCTGAGCGCGCTCGCCAACGACGGCGCGGGCAACTCGCTCATGGCATTAGAGCAGATACGCCGCGCCGTGCGCCTCGATCCGAACAACCCCGATTATCAGCGCGCCCAACGGCAGTTCCAGCAAGCGGGACAAACCTACCAGCAGGAGGGCCAGGCGCGCGGCTTCAGCATGGGCATCGATCCCATGACCATCTGCTGCGGCATCTGGTGCTGCGGCCCGGCGATCTGCCGCATGTGCATGCCGTTCGGGTTCTAGGGAAGGCGGGGATGCTTCGTTTGCGAAGGGCGGAAATGTTGCGCATGCGACGATCCCCGTAGGGGCGATCTCCTGATCGCCCGTTCGCGCGGAGCGCGAAAACGCGGCGCTCGGTTGCTTTTCCGGCTTCGCCGGAACGGGCGCTCTGGAGAGCGCCCCTACGAAGGACGGCCGAAACCGCACGACTCGGTTAACCGTGCGGCGAACGAACGAGAACAGACGATTTGAGACGGCTGGCACCGTACGGGCCAACTATCATCGAAAGGAAACGAACCATGACAGCGACGATAGGCATCGATCTCGGCACCACGAACAGCTGCGCGGCCACGGTGGAGGGCGGTCGGCCCGTCATCATACCGAACGCGGAGGGCGAGCGCACCATGCCGAGCGTGGTGGCGTTCTCGAAGGACGGCGAGCGCCTGGTGGGCACCGTCGCGTGCCGTCAGGCGGCGGTGAACCCCGACCGCACCATCGCCTCGGTCAAGCGCAACATGGGCAGCAACTGGCGCGTCAACATCGACGGCAAGGCGTTCACGGCGCAGGAGATTTCGGCCATGATCCTGCGCAAGCTGCGCCGCGACGCCGAGGCGTTCCTCGGGCAGGACGTCACCCAGGCCGTCATCACGGTGCCCGCGTACTTCGACGACGCGCAGCGCCAGGCCACGAAGGACGCCGGAAAGATCGCGGGCCTCGACGTGCTGCGCATCATCAACGAGCCCACGAGCGCCGCACTTGCTTACGGCCTGGACAACGGCACGCCGCAGAAGGTGATGGTGTACGACTTGGGCGGCGGCACGTTCGACGTGTCCATCATCGAGATAGGCGACGGCGTGATCGAGGTGCTGGCCACGTCGGGCGACAACCATCTGGGCGGCGACGACTTCGACGAGCGCGTGGCGAACTACCTGATCGACCAGTTCAAGCGCGAGCACGGAGAGGACCTGCGCGGCAATCCGGCCGCTCTGCAGCGCGTGCGCGAAGCGGCCGAGCAGGCGAAGAAGGAGCTTTCCTCGCTCGATTCCGCCCACGTGAACCTGCCCTTCCTCGCGCAGAACGCGAGCGGCCCTTTGCACCTCGACGCCACCATCACGCGCGCGGCGTTCGACGACATGACGCGCGACCTGGTGGAGCGCACGACCGTTCCCGTGCAGACGGCGCTCAACGACGCCGGCATCGCCGCCTCCGAGCTGGGTTGCGTGCTGCTGGTGGGCGGTTCCACGCGCACGCCCGCCGTGCAGGCGCACGTGCGCAAGCTCACGGGCCAGGAGCCGTCGGCCTCCATCAACCCCGACGAGTGCGTGGCCACCGGCGCGGCCATCCAAGCCGCCACGCTGTCCGGCGCGTCCACGGGGCTCGTGCGGGCGAACAGCCTGCTTCTGCTGGACGTGACCCCCTTGAGCTTGTCCATCGAGACGGTGGGCGGCGTGGCCACGCGTCTCGTGGAGCGCAACACCACGCTGCCCGTGCACTACTCGCAGGTGTTCTCCACGGCGGCGGCGTTCCAAACGAGCGTGGAGGTGAAGGTGCTGCAGGGTGAGCGCCCCATGGCCGCCGACAACAAGGCCATCGGCACGTTCCGCCTCAAGGGCATCAAGCGCGCCCCGGCCGGCGTGCCGCAGATCGAGGTGACGTTCGACATCGACGCGAACGGCATCCTCACCGTGTCGGCGAAGGACCTGGACACCGGCAAGCAGCAGTCCATCACCATCGACGACTCGGACCGCATGTCCGACGACGAGGTGAACCAGGCTATCCGCGACGCGGAGCTCTACGCGTCGCAGGACGAGGCGCGCCGCGACGCCATGGTGGCCCGCGAGGAGGCGCAGCGTTTGGCGAATGAGGCCGACCAAGCGCTCGCGCAGGTGGGCAAGCAGTTGGAGAAGGACGAGAAGAAGCAGATCAAGGCCGATGTGGCCGCCGTTCGCAAGCTGTTGGGCAAGAAGGTCGACAAGGTGGACGACGCCGATGTGGCGGCCCTGCGCACGGCTGCCGAGCAGTTGGAGCGCTCGAGCGCCCGCGCCCGCGACCTCGTGGCGCAGAAGGGCTAGCCGCGGTGAGGGGCTGCACCGGTTGAAAAGCAGGTTGAAGCCGATGTTTAAAAAGAAGCGATCCGCTAGCTTTTTTAGCACACCCCACTTGAAAGGTATGCAAAAGCGTAAGATAATCTTCTCATCTGGCCGTATAGGTTGATTCGATGAGGCGATCCCGCTCCTTCGATTCCCCCCTCCTTCCTTCGGGGGGGGGGGGG